>NZ_JANXMI010000294.1 GCF_025354735.1 Rugamonas sp. | reverse complement strand
TCGGCGCCGCGTATTCGTTCTGACCCGGCCGGGCCGCGTACGACCCGCGTCCACAAACCATTCCAGATCGTTCACCTTTTTATTTTTACATCGAAGCGAAACCTTTTTCGCGTGCGCGGGCATCAACGGAGTACGGAACCTCCTCCGCCACATCGAAAGGAAGCACGATGAATACTCACGCTGAACATCCACTCGCGCGCTGCGTCACCCTCCGCGTCATGGCCGGCGCGGCGACGCTGGCGACGGCGCTGGTCGCCTGCGGCGGCGGCGGCGACACCGCCACGCCACCCGTGGTCGTACCGCCGCCGGTCGTCGCCGTCACCGCGTTCACCCAAACGGCGCTGGTGGCGGACGGCGGCGGCGCCGCCCACACCGATCCAAATCTGGTCAACGCCTGGGGCATCGCCTTCAACCCGACCGGCTTCGTATGGGTCAACGACAACGGCACCTCGAAGTCGACGCTCTACGACGGCAACGGCGTGCCGCAATCGCTGGTCGTCAGCACGCCCGACGCGCCGACCGGCATCGTCTTCAACGCCACCCAGGACTTCAAGGTCGCGCAGAACGGCAAGACCGGCGCCAGCCCCTTCGTCTTCGCCAGCGAGAGCGGCACCATCTCGGCCTGGTCGCCCAGCGTCAATCCGACGGTGGCCGTCACCATGTTCGACGGCAGCGCCGGCGGCAACGTCTACAAGGGCCTGGCCAACGCCGGCTACCTCGGAGTGAATTATCTTTACGCCACCGACTTCCACAACAAGCGCATCGACGTCTTCGACACCAATTTCAACAAGGTCGCCCTGCCCGGCGGCTTCGTCGACGCCCAGCTGCCGGCGGACTATGCGCCGTTCGGCATTCAGGCTGTCGGCCAGCAGATCTACGTCAGCTACGCGCAGCGCCAGGCCAGCGGCGACGACGAGTCGCACAGCGCGGGCGCCGGCGTGGTCGACGTGTTCGACACGGCCGGCAATCTGCTCAAGCGCCTGGTCACGGCGGGCGCGCTCAATGCGCCGTGGGGCATCGCGGTCGCGCCGTCCAACTTCGGCACCTTCAGCGGCAAACTGCTGGTGGCCAATTTCGGCGACGGCAAAATCAATGCCTACGATGCGAGCAGCGGCGCCTACGCCGGCACGCTGGCCAAGGCGGACGGCACGCCGCTGGTGCTCGATGGTTTGTGGGGGATCGCGTTTGGCAACGGCGTCAATAGCCAGCCGGCCAATACGCTGTTCTACACGGCGGGACCGGGCGACGAGGCGCATGGCGTCTACGGCCGCATCGACATGAACCCGTGACACTGGACCGGCAGCGGCGAGGGGGCAGACTGCGGGCAAGACTGCGGCTCAAACCAGGGTCAGACCCCGCTCGAGTTCAGTGGCCGCAGTCGCTGCATGCCCGGCGGGGTCTGACCCCGACTCCACGCTGTCGGCCGCAAAAACTGCTCACACGCTGACGCGGGTTTTCAATTCCGCCACCGAGGCCCGCCAGTCGTCGTAATGTTCGCTGTCGGCCCACAGTTCGCGCAACTCGGACTGCTCCGACAACACGCGCTCGATCACGCGGTGCGCTTTTTCGGCCAGGTCGGGGCGCGCCTTCTGCGGCCGCTGCGCCACCCAGGCGTCGACGGCCGCGCTTTCCTCGGTGCGCTCGCCCCAGTGGCCTTGCAAGCGCGCGATGACTTCTATCGCCACCAGCGCCTCGGCCGCGAACGGCGCCTCCAGCACCGCGTCGGTGTGATCGAGCGCGTTGTTGAGGGTGTCCTCCACCGCGTCCATGTTTTTCAGCTCCTGTAAATCCTCCGCCCAGTCCAGCGCGAAGTCATTGCCGAAAGCGTCGACTGCCCAAGTTCCCATCGTGTTCTCCATTCAAAAATAAAAAAACCCCCGCCGCCCGTTACGGACCACGAGGGTTCTTCAAACGTCACATAAAACTCACTGCAAACTTACTGCATCGCGGCCAGCTTCTGCCACGTGTCGATCACCGAATCGGGATTGAGCGACATCGACTCGATGCCCTCTTCCATCAGCCACACCGCGAAGTCCGGATGGTCCGACGGCCCCTGGCCGCAAATGCCGATGTATTTTCCGCGCGCGCGGCAGGCCTTGATCGCCATCGACAGCAAGGCTTTCACGGCCGGATCGCGCTCGTCGAAATCGGCCGCCAGCAAGGCCATGCCGGAGTCGCGGTCCAGGCCCAGCGTCAGCTGCGTCAAGTCGTTGGAGCCGATCGAGAAGCCGTCGAAGTGGTCGAGGAACTGGTCGGCCAGCAGCGCGTTGGACGGCACTTCGCACATCATGATGAGGCGCAGTTCATTTTCGCCGCGCACCAGGCCATTCTTGGCCAGCAGCTGGACCACCTTCTCGGCCTGGCCCAGGGTGCGCACGAAGGGCACCATGATCTCGACGTTGGTCAGGCCCATGTCGTTGCGCACGCGCTTCATGGCCAGGCATTCCATCTCGAAGGCGCCGGCGAAATCGGCCGCCAGGTAGCGCGCCGCGCCACGGAAGCCGAGCATAGGATTTTCTTCGTCCGGCTCGTAGCGCGAACCACCGATCAGCTTTTTGTACTCGTTCGACTTGAAATCGGACAGGCGCACAATCACCGGTTTCGGCCAGAACGCGGCGGCGATGGTGGCGATGCCCTCGGCCAGCTTGTCGACGTAAAACGCCTTCGGCGAGGCATGGCCGCGCGCCACCGACTCCACCGCTTTTTTCAGGTCGGCGTCGATGTTCGGATATTCGAGGATGGCTTTCGGGTGCACGCCGATGTTGTTGTTGATGATGAATTCCAACCGCGCCAGTCCCACGCCGCCGTTCGGCACCGACTGGAAATCGAAGGCCAGCTGCGGATTGCCGACGTTGAGCATGATCTTGGTTTTCAGCGGCGGCAGTTCGCCGCGCGCCACTTCCGACACTTCCGTTTCCAGCAGGCCGTCGTAGATCTTGCCCTCGTCGCCCTCGGCGCAGGAGACGGTGACGAAGGTGCCGTCCTTGAGCACCTCGGTGGCGTCGCCGCAGCCGACGACGGCCGGCACGCCCAGTTCGCGCGCGATGATGGCCGCGTGGCAGGTGCGGCCGCCGCGGTTGGTGACGATGGCTGCGGCGCGCTTCATCACCGGTTCCCAGTTAGGGTCGGTCATGTCGGCGACCAGCACGTCGCCCGGCTGCACGCGTTCCATGTCGGCCGCGTCGTGGATCACGCGCACCGGACCGGCGCCGATTTTCTGGCCGATGGCGCGGCCCGACGCCAGCACCGTGCCGGTCGATTTCAGCTTGAAACGCTGCTGCGCGTCGGTCGATTTCTGCTGCGACTTGACCGTCTCGGGACGCGCCTGCAGGATATACAGCTTGCCGTCGCGGCCATCCTTGCCCCACTCGATGTCCATGGCCCGGCCATAGTGGTTCTCGATGATGACGGCGTACTTGGCCAGCTCCACCACTTCGGCGTCGTTGAGCGAATAGCGGTTGCGCATCTCGACCGGCACGTCGACGGTCTTGACCGAGCGGCCGGCCCTGGCCTCGCTGGTGAATTCCATCTTCAGCAGCTTGGAGCCGATGTTGCGGCGGATGACGGGCGACTTGCCCTTTTCCAGCATCGGCTTGTGGACGTAGAATTCGTCCGGGTTGACGGCGCCCTGCACCACCGTCTCGCCCAGGCCGTAGCTGGAGGTGACGAAGACCACGTCCTTGAAGCCGGACTCGGTGTCGATGGTGAACATGACGCCGGCCGCGCCCAGATCGGAGCGCACCATGCGCTGGACGCCGGCCGACAGCGCCACCTCGGCGTGGGTGTAGCCCTTGTGCACACGGTAGGAAATGGCGCGGTCGTTGTACAGCGAGGCGAAGACGTGCTTCATCGCGTCGAGCACATTGTCGATGCCGACGACGTTGAGGAAGGTCTCCTGCTGGCCGGCGAAGGAAGCGTCGGGCATGTCTTCGGCGGTGGCCGACGAGCGCACCGCGAACGACATTTCGGTGTCCGAGCCGGCCACCAGCCGGTCGTAATAGGTCTGGATTTCGGCGGCGAGGCGCGGCTGGAACGGCGTTTCGACGATCCACTGGCGGATGTCGGCGCCGGCCTTGGCCAGCGCGCGCACGTCGTCGATATCAAGGTCGGCCAGGCGGTCGGCGATGCGCTCGGCCAGCGGTTTGCCGCCGGCTACGCTATACGATAAAAAGTCGCGGAAGGCCTGCGCCGTGGTGGCGAAGCCGCCCGGCACGCGCACGCCGGCTTCGGCCAGCTGGCTGATCATTTCACCCAATGAGGCGTTCTTGCCGCCGACCGTTTCGACGTCGGTCATGCGCAAGTGTTCGAAAGCGGCGACGTAGACGGCGTCGCCGGGATTTTCCTGCTCCTTGATTGCTGCGTTGGACAAGCTGGTCATAATGACACCCTTACTGATGATAGAAATCTTCCCGCGAGGCGCAGACATCGTTTCTTGTTATTCTTGTCGTCGTGCAGCACAATCTAACCGTTGCGAGCCATTTTACAGCCTGCCGGACGAATTGACGATTCACAAAACTGAGCATATAAACAAATGACACACGCCTCTTCCCCGGACGCCGCCGACATCGCGCCCGTCGTCGCCCCGCTCATCGCGCCGGTCGTCGCCCATGATGCGCGCCAGCCCCTGCCGAGCGCCGCCCGCACCGTGTTCTTCGTCTCCGACGGCACCGGCATCACGGCCGAAACCTTCGGCCACTCGGTGCTGACCCAGTTCGAGCTGCGCTTCCGCCAGATCCGCATGCCCTTCATCGACACCATGGAAAAGGCCTACGACGCGGCGCGCAAGATCAACGAGGCCTATGCGGCCGACGGCCAGCGGCCCATCATCTTTTCGACGCTGGTGAAGGCCGAGCTGTCGAGCGTGATCCGGCAGTGCAAGGGCATGCACATGGATTTGATCCAGACCTTCGTCGCGCCGCTGGAGCAGGAGCTGGGCGTGAAATCGACCCACACCATCGGCCGCTCGCACAACATCGTCGACAGCGAGGAATACAAGAACCGCATCGAGGCGATCAATTTTTCGCTGGCCCACGACGACGGCCAGTCGCATAAGAATTTGTCGTCGGCCGACGTCATCCTGGTCGGCGTGTCGCGCTCGGGCAAGACGCCGACCAGCTTGTATCTCGCCATGCAGTACGGGATCAAGGCCGCCAACTACCCGCTGATCCCCGACGATTTCGAGCGCGGCAAGCTGCCGTCGTCGCTCTACCAGTACAAGTCGAAGATTTTCGGGCTGACGATCACGCCGGAGCGGCTGGCCGAAATCCGCAACGAGCGCCGCGCCGGCAGCAAATACGCGTCGCTGGAAAACTGCCGCTATGAAGTCAACGAGGCCGAGATTATGATGAAGCGCGAAGGCATACGCTGGCTGTCGTCGACCACCAAGTCGATCGAGGAAATCTCGACCACCATCCTGCAGGAGATCAAGCCGAACCGGCGCGAATACTAGGCGCCGCGCCGGTTAAAAGAATTCGGCCCAGTCCTTGAGCCAGGCGGGGAAATCCTGCACCGGCATCGGCTTGGCGATGTAGTAGCCCTGGGCGTAGTTGCAGCCCAGGCCCTGCACGAAGTCCCAATCCTGCTTGGTCTCGACGCCGACGGCGACCGAGCGCCGGTCCAGGCTGCGCGCCAGTCCCAGGCAGGAACGCAGCACGGTGCCGATGGCGCTTTTCTTCGAGGCGCCGTCGACGAAGCTGCGGTCTATCTTCAGTTCGGAAAACGGGATGCGTGCCAGCAGCTGCAAGTTCGAGCGCCCGGTGCCGTAATCGTCGATGGCCAGGCCGAAGCCGGCCATGCGCAGCCGCAGCAGGCGCTCGAGCAGGCGCGGGTCGGTGGTCAGCACGGCCGACTCGGAAATCTCGAAAGCGATGTAGGCCGCCTCGACATCGTGGCGCGCCAGGCAGGCGTCGATCTGCTCCATGAATTGCGGGTGGGCCAGGGTGCCGGGATCGACGTTGATGGAAAAGGAAATCGGGATGTTCTGGTCGTGCAGCGTGCGGCAGGCCGCCACCGTTTTTTCTATCATGGCCCAGTCGAGGAAATCGATGCGCTGGTTTTCCGCCAGCACCGCCATGAACGAGGCCGGCTCCAGCACGCCGTGCTCGGGGTGGCGCCAGCGCGCGAACATTTCCAGGCCTTCGACGCGGCCGCTGGCGAGCTCGATCTTCGGCTGGAAATAGGGATCGAATTCGCCGGCCCGCAAGCCGCGCGCCACCTCGTCGAAGGCGAACTGCGGCGCGGCCGCGCGCTGGGCCGGGGCCTCGGCCTGCGGCGCGTAATGGGCCAGCAACTCGGCCACCTTGGCGGCGGTGACCGGCTTGTCTATCGTGCCGAGCAAATGGGTGCCGTAGGCTTGCGCCAGCGTTTCCACCGACAGCAGCACCGTCGGCCCCAGCGCGCCGATGATGATGATGCCGGCCCGGCATTGCATGTCGGCCAGGCGGCGTATCAGTTCCAGCCCGTCCATGCCCGGCAACACCAGATCGATGATGCCGATGTCGACGGCCGGCGCCAGGCCGCCGGTGAAATCGCGCAGGGCGTTGTGGCCGTCCGGCACCTGCGTGATGTGGCCGGCGCCCAGCTGGGTCAACATCGCGGCCAGGGCCTCGCGTTGCAGCGGGTCGCCGTCGGCCACCAGAAAATGCAATTGCCCTATTTCCATCGAATCTCCGTGTTATACACGCGCTTATTTTGCTGATTTATTGTGTTAATTTTTGCAATGCGCGGTCTTACACGTGATTCTGCCTGAGTTGTTCAAAAAAGCATACAGCTGCACAAGCGGCAACGTTTAAAGATTCCACCTGGCCGGCGTGCGGGATCACCACCTGGTGCGTCGCCATGGCCAGCAGGTCGTCGGCCACGCCCTGCCCTTCGTGGCCGAACAGCCACGCCACCGGCTGGCGCAGGTCGACGTCGTACAGGCGCTGGGTGGCGTAGCCGCTGGTGGCCAGCGTGGGCACGCGCGAGGACGACACCAGCGGCGCCAGGTCGACGTTCTCGAAAATATCGAGCACGAAGTGGGCGCCCATGGCCGCCCGCAGCACTTTCGGCGACCAGCAGAACGCGGTGCCGGCGCTGCAAAACACTTGCTCGATGCCGGCCGCCGCCGCGCTGCGCAGGATGGAGCCGACGTTGCCGGGGTCTTGCACGTTATCGAGCAGCACCGACGACACGGTCAGCGCGTCCGGCACGGCGCGTTCCGGCGTGGCGATCAAAAACATCAGGCCGACGCCGTGTTCGACCTGGCTGACGGCGTGGTACAGCGCGTCGGGCAGCGCGGTCACGTGCGCGCGCTGGGCTTCGAGCTGGCTGACGATGTCCGCCACTTCCGGGTTGGCCAGCGCGCTCTCGCTGACGATGCACTGCTCCGGCATGCCGCGCAGCTGTATCCAGGCCTGGCACAGGTGGACGCCGTCGAGCAGCGTGCGGCCGGCCTTGCGGCGCGCCTGCGAACTGCCGGCCAGGTGTTTGAGGTCTTTGTATTGCGCGTTGTCGCGCGAGGTGATGGTTTTCATGCTCTTATGCGGCCCTGGCGGCGGCCAGCTCCAGGGCCTTGCGCACCGGGCCGAAGGAACGGCGGTGCACCGGCGAGGCGCCGTGGAGTTCCAGGCGCGCCAGGTGCAGCGCGGTCGGATAGCCCTTGTGCTGGTCGAAGCCGTATTGCGGATAGGTGGCGTGCAGCGTCACCAGGGCGGCGTCGCGCGCGGTCTTGGCGAGGATGGAGGCGGCCGATATGGAATCGACCTTGTCGTCGCCGCCGACGATGGCGATGGCCTGGATGGTCATCACGGGGCAGCGGTTGCCGTCGATCAGGGCCAGCGTCGGCACGGTGGCCAGCGCCTCGACGGCGCGGCGCATCGCCAGCATCGACGCGTGCAGGATATTGAGTTCGTCGATTTCCGCTTCCGAGGCGGAGGCGATGGCCCACGCCAGCGCGTTGGCCTTGATGACGGGCGCCAGCAAATCGCGTTTGGCCTCGGTCAGCTTTTTCGAGTCGCGCAGGCCGGCGATGGCGCGCTCCGGATGCAGGATCACGGCGGCCGCGAACACCTGGCCGGCCAGCGGCCCGCGGCCGGCTTCGTCCACGCCGCAGATGATCTCGTCGAGCGAGAATGGCAGGTCGTCAAACAAGCCGGGATAGATATTTTTCACGTTGATGCTTTCATTGTTCGGGCGCTGGCGTTGGGCGGAGCCGGGGACACCGGGGTCAAGCGCCCGCTTTAGGCCAGTGGCCGCAGCCGGCACCTTCAAAGAGGGTCCGACCCCGGTTCAGGCGCCGATAATTTTCAGGACCGCCGCCGCGCTTTCCTGCGCGCTGTTGCGCAACAGACTGTGGTGCATGTCGGTGAAGCGCTGCACCAGCCGCAGGCGGTGCGGCGCGTCGCTCAGTTGCCGCCACATGGCGTCGGCCAGCGCCGCCGGACTGGCGGCATCCTGCAACAGCTCCGGCACCAGGAATTCGCGCGCCAGGATATTCGGCAAGCCTATCCACGGCTGATAACCGAAGTGACGCAAAATCTGCCACTCCGCCGCCATCATTTTATACGCGATCACCATCGGCTTCTTGAACAGCGCCACTTCCAGCGACGCCGTGCCCGATGCGACCAGCACCGCGTCGGCGGCGGCGATGGCGGTGTGCGACTGGCCGTCGAGCAGCTGGATGTCGACGTCCTGCAAGCCCGCCTGCGCCACCAGTTCCAGAAAATACTGGCGCTGCTTTTCGCCCGCCATCGGCGCCACGAAACGCAGCGAGCGGTCGCGCTGCGACAGCAGCCTGGCCGCGCCGACGAAGGCCGCCGTGTTGTACTTCAACTCGGACATGCGGCTGCCCGGCATGATGGTGACGACGTTGGCGTCCTGCGGCAGGCCGAGGGCGCGGCGCGCGGCCGCTTCGTCCGGCACCAGCGGCACCAGTTCCGCCAGCGGGTGGCCGACATAGGTGACCGGCACGCCGGCGTTGCGGTAAATCTCCTCCTCGAAGGGGAAGATCACCAGCATGTGCGACACCGCCTTGATGATTTTCTTGATGCGGCCACCGCGCCAGGCCCAGATCTGCGGCCCGATGTAATGCACGGTCGGGATGCCGGCCGCCTTCAGCTGCATTTCCAGTCCCAGGTTGAAACCGGGATAGTCGGCGCCGATGAAGACCGACGGTTTCTCGGCGATCAGCTGGTCGCGCAGCGCGTTCTGTATGCCCTTGATTTCGCGGTAGCGCGGCACGATGGCCAGCAGGCCGCGCACGGTCAGCTTGTCCATCGGCCAGTCGGAGACGAAACCGTGGGCCATCATATGCTCGCCGCCGATGCCGTGCATGCGCGCCTGCGGCAGGTGCGGGCGCAATCCGGACAGCAGCCGCGCCGCCAGCACGTCGCCCGACGGCTCGCCGGCGACGACGGCAACCGAGATGCCGGAGCCGGAGACCATGCCAGTGCCTGCGCCGTCGCCAGCGCCGCTGTCAGCGGACGATGCCACGGGTGGCCGTGTCGAGGAACGTGCGCATGTAGCGGATCTGCTCGGCGGCGGCCGGCGTGGCCGCTTCTTCGGCGATCAGCGCGACCTTGGCCTCCTCCAGCGTCAGGCCGGAACGGTAGATCAGTTTGTAGGCGCTGCGGATGCCGTTGATCTGCTCGCGCGTGAAGCCGCGCCGTTTCAGGCCCTCGATGTTGACGCCGTGGGCCTGCGCCGGATTGCCGTTCAGGAGCACATACGGCGGCACGTCCTGGGTCAGGCTGGTGCTCATGCCGACAAAGGCGTGGGCGCCGATCTTGCAGAACTGGTGGACGTTGGCGAAACCGCTCATGATGACCCAGTCGCCGATTTCGACGTGGCCGGCCAGCTGCGCGTTGTTCGAGAAGATGGTGTTGTTGCCGACCTGGCAGTCGTGCGCCAGGTGGACGTAGGCCGAGATCCAGTTGTCGTTGCCGAGCCGCGTCACGCCGGCGTCCTGCACGGTGCCGGTGTTGAAGGTGCAGAATTCGCGGATGGTGTTGCGGTCGCCGATTTCCAGGCGGGTCGCTTCGCCGTTCCATTTCTTGTCCTGCGGCGCGGCGCCGATCGACGAGAACTGGAAGAACTTGTTGTCGGCGCCGATGGTGGTGTGGCCTTCGATGACGACGTGCGGACCGACGACGGTGCCGGCGCCTATCGTGACGTGCGGGCCGATGATGGAGTACGGTCCCACTTCAACGCTGGCGTCGAGCTGCGCGGCCGGATCGACCAGCGCGGTGGAATGAATCTTCGCCATGATTACTTCCCTGCGGGCTGACTGGCGTCGTCGGCGCTGCGGATGGTGCACATCAAATCGGCTTCGACCGCGACCTTGCCGTCGACGCTGCCGACCGCCTTGTACTTCCAGATGCCGCGCGAGACGCGCACGATTTCCACGTTCATCACCAGCTGGTCGCCCGGTTCGACGGGACGCTTGAAGCGCGCGTTGTCGATGCCGACGAAGTAGACGATGGAGTTTTCGTCCGGCTTGATGTCCATGGTCAGGAAGGACAGAATGGCCGCCGTCTGCGCCATCGCTTCGATCATCAGCACGCCCGGCATCACCGGCTTGTGCGGGAAGTGGCCGTTGAAGAATTCCTCGTTGACGGTGACGTTCTTGATCGCCGTGATGGTCTTGCCCGACTCCCAGTCCAGCACGCGGTCGACCAGCAGCATAGGATAGCGGTGCGGCAGGTACTGCTTGATCTGGTGGATGTCGAGGCATTTCTTAACGCAGGTCTCGGCGGCGATGGGGGTGGTGCTGGCGGGCGTGGTCGTGGTCATGATGGCTCTTCGCTTTTGTGGTCTTGATGTGTCAGTGTTTTAATGGTTTTTTCCAGCGCCCGGATCTTGTCGCGCATGGTGTCCAGGTTGCGCACGATGGCGGCGGTCTTTTCCCAGTCGGCGTTTTTCGCCAGCGGATAAAAGCCGGTGTACTGGCCCGGCTCCAAAATCGAGCGCGACACCATGCTGCCCGATGAAATGTGGACCCGGTCGGCGATGGTCAAATGGCCCAGCACCATGGCGGCGCCGCCGAAGGTGCAGTATTTGCCTATCCTGGCGCTGCCGGCCACGCCGACGCAGCCGGCCATCGCCGTGTGGGCGCCGATGTGGCAGTTGTGGCCGATCTGGATCTGGTTATCGAGCTTGACGCCGTCCTCGATGATGGTGTCGGCCAGCGCGCCGCGGTCGATGGTGGTGTTGGCGCCGATGTCGACGTCGTCGCCTATCATCACGCGGCCGGTCTGCGGAATCTTGATGTAGACCCCGCCCTCGTTGGCGAAACCGAAACCGTCGGTGCCGATCACGGCGCCCGAATGGACGATGCCGCGCGCGCCGATCTGGCAGCGGGCGTGGAAGGTCACGTTGGCGAAGAAGTGGGTGGCGGCGCCGATGACGGCGTCGCGCCCGATGTAGCAGCCGGCGTCGATGACGGCGTCCGCGCCGATGACGGCGCCCTCCTCCACCACCACGCGCGCGCCGATGTGGGCGCTGGCGTGGACCCGCGCGCCGGCGGCGACGACGGCGCTGGCGTGCACGCCGGCGGCCGGCACGATTTCATCGAGCGCGGCGAAGTACTGCGCCGCGCGCGCGAAGTAGACATAGGGGTTGGGGGTGACGATGCGCGCGCCGCTGTAGCCGGCCGCGATGAAGTCGTCGTCGGCCGCGGCGACGATCAGCGCGGCGGCCTGGCTGCGCACGGCCTGCGCGCGCAGCTTGCTATTGCTGAGAAAGCTGATGTGCGAAACGCCGGCGTCCGTCAGTGGCGCGATACCCGATACTTCCAGATTCGGGTCGCCCACCAATTGCCCGCCCAAGCGTTCGACCAATGCTCCTAGTCGAGTGCCCATCGAGGTTGTCCAATCTGTGTTTGATTATTTATCTTTATCCAGCGCCGCCAGCACCTTGTCGGTGATGTCGATGCGCGGGCTGGCCCAGACCGCGTCCTGCAATACGATGTCGAAGCCTTCGACGGCGGCCAGCTGCTTGATGACCTTGGTCGCCTTATCCGAAATCGCCGCCCGTTCCTCGTTGGTGGCCTGGTTCAGGTCTTCGTGGAATTCGCGCTGGCGGCGCTGGAATTCCTTGTCCAGCTCCAGGTATTCATGCTGGCGGCGGGCCCGTTCGGACTCGCTCAGGGCCGGCAAGTCCTTGTCGAGCTTTTCGGACGCCTCTTTCAGGCGTCCGGCCATCTCCTGCATGGCTTTTTCGCGGCCCTTGAACTGCTCGGCCAACTTTTCGCCGGCCAGCTTGGCCAGCTTCGACTCGTTGTAGATGCGCTCGGGGCTGAGCCAGGCGATGCGCGAGCCGGGCGGCGGCGGCGTCTGGGCCTGCACCGTCGCGATAGAACACCAGCCCAGCGCAAGCACGGCGACATATTTGCTCATCGTAGCGGATACCGTCTTCAACTTGATTCTCCGTGATTGCGGTGATGGATTAGAGAGTGGCATAACCATGCTGGACGCGCCCTGCCGCATCAGAAACCGGTACCCATCTGGAACTGGAAGCGTTCCAGGCGGTCGCCCGGCTTGGCGTTGAGCGGCTTGGCGTAGCTCAGCTTGAGCGGTCCGACCGGCGAAATCCAGCTGATGCCCAGACCCGTAGAATAGCGCAGTTGCGACGCGCGCATCTTTTCGCCTTCCTGGTAGACCTGGCCGCTGTCGACGAAGCCGAACCAGCGCAAGCTGCGGTCCGAACCGGAGCCGGGGAACGGCATCTGCAACTCGGCGTTGCCGATCAGGCGCTCGGGGCCGCCCAGCGCATCGAAGGTGGTCGGATCGACCGCGCCCAGGGACGAGCTTTCGTAGCCGCGCACGGAACCGATGCCGCCGCCGTAGAAGTTTTTGAACACCGGATACGGCTTGTCGCCGATGCCGTGGCCGAAGTCGATCTCGCCCTTCAGGGCCAGCGTGATCTTCGAGAACAGCGGCTTGTAGTACTGCTGCTCGTAGACCGCGCGGTAGTATTTGGAATTGCCGATCAAGTCCAGTTCCAGGTTGGCGCGCTGGTAGCGGCCGACGGTCGGCGTCAGCGAGCTGTCGCGGCTGTCGCGCGCCCACGCGGCCGTGAACGGCACCGCGTTGGTGGTGGCCGAACCGACGCCGTAACCGATGGCCGTGGGCGGCAGCGTGCTGCCGTTGATGTCGGCGACGTAGTTACGGAAGCGCAGCGGGCTCGACGAGTCGGTGTCGATGCGCGAGCGCTCCAGGCCGACCCCGAAGAAGACGGTGTCCGTTTCCGAGAACGGCACGCCCCAGCTGACGCGGCCGCCCTCCTGGCGGATCGTGTAGGAGCCGATGTTGAGGGCCGGCGGCTGCGTCGTGCGCAGGTAGATTTCTTCCGAGCGCGACACGCCCTCGTCCGTGTAATACGGGTTGGTGCCCGACAGCGCGATGGTGCGGCTGTACTTGCTGGTGTTCAGGTCGATGCCGACCGTGTTGCCGCTACCGGCGAAGTTGGCCTGCTGGATCGATGCCGACAGCGAGAATTTTTCCGACTGCGAGAAGGCGCCGCCGATCTGGAAGTTCCCGGTCGGCTTTTCGGTGACGGCCAGGTTGACGTCGACCTGGTCGTTGGTGCCCTGGGCTTCCGGGGTGTCGATGGTGACGTCCTTGAAGTAGCCGAGGCGGTCGACGCGGTCGCGCGAGAGCTTGATCTTGTTGGCGTCGTACCACGACGATTCGAACTGGCGGAATTCACGGCGGATCACTTCATCGCGCGTGGTGGTGTTGCCCGAGATGTTCATGTGGCGCACGTAGGCGCGCTTGCCCGGATCGATGAAGAAGGTGAACGACACTTCGCGCTTGGCGCGGTCGATGTCCGGGTTGGCGTTGACGTTGGCGAAGGCGTAGCCGAAGGTGCCGAGGCGGTCCGAGATGAACTTGTTGGTCGCCGTCAGGCGCTCGCCCGAGTAGATGTCGCCGCGGTGCAGCAGCACCAGCGAGCGCAGTTCCTCTTCGCGGCCGAACAACTCGCCCTCGAACTTGATGTCGGCGACCTTGTACTTCTCGCCTTCGCTGATGTTGATGGTGATGTAGATGTCCTTCTTGTCCGGGGTGATCGAGACCTGGGTCGATTCGACCTGCATCTCGATGTAGCCGCGGTTCAGATAGTAGGACTTGAGCGACTCGATGTCGCCGGTCAGCTTGGTCTTGGAATACTGGTCGGCCTTGGTGTACCACGAGAACCAGCCGCCCGAGTTCAGCGCCAGCGTGTCCTTGAGTTCCTTGTCGGAGAAGACCTTGTTGCCGACGATGTTGATCTGCTTGATCTTGGCGATGTCGCCCTCGTCGACCGCGAACGTGATGGTGACGCGGTTGCGCTCTATCGGCGTGACGGTGGTGGTGATCTTGACGCCATACAGGCCGTGCGACAGATACTGGCGCTTGAGTTCCTGCTCGGCGCGGTCGACCGAGGCCTTGTCGAAGATTTTCGCCTCGCCCACGCCGATGTCCTTGAGCGCCTTGACCAGCACATCTTTTTCGAATTCCTTGGTGCCGCTGAACTCCACCTTGGCGATGGCCGGGCGTTCCTCGACCAGCACCACCAGCACGTTGCCGTCTTTTTCCAGCCGCACGTCCTTGAAGAAGGTCGTCGCGTACAGCGCCTTGATGGCGGCCACGCTCTTCTCGTCCGTGAAGGTCTCGCCCACGCGCACCGGCAGATAGCTGAACACCGTGCCGGCTTCCGTGCGCTGGATGCCTTCGACGCGGATATCCTTGATGACGAACGGTTCGATGGCGAAGGCGTCGCCGGCGCAGAAGGCCAGGACGGCGGCGCCGATCAGGCTGCGGCGAAAGGAAGGCAGGGCAAAACGGTCAGAATATAATTTCATTGGGTATTCAATGGCTAAATCATTGGACTACATAAACGCAACGATGCGACGCGGCCGCCGAAGCATGCGGCCAGCGTCGTATTCAAGCTCACTTTTCAACGCTGTATCAACGCTGGTTTCAACGCTCGATTACAGCAGCCGGGTGACGTCGTTAAACAGCGCCAGTACGATCAGGGCCGCCAGCAGCCCGACGCCGAGACGGCGCGACATCTCCGCGAAACGCTCCGGCACGGGACGTCCTGTCAAAACTTCCAGCGAATAATACAGCAAATGGCCCCCATCTAAAACTGGAATGGGTAGCAAATTCATCACGCCCAGACTAATACTGATGAAGGCGACGAAGCTCAGATAAGGCACCCAGCCGACATGGGCGGCCTGGCCGGCGTAATCGGCGATCGTGATCGGGCCGGTGATGTTCTTCAGCGAGGCCTGGCCGACGATCATTTTGCCTATCATTTTCAGGGTCAGCGCGCTGGTGTCCCAGACCTTGCCGGCGGCCTTGGCGACGGCCGAAAACGGCGCCGATGCCACGTCGATCATATCCGGCGCCAGCGCGGGATAGACGCTGATCTTACCGACTGTTACAGTTCCTTTACCATCGAGGCTCTTGGCCGTGTCGGTCTCCGGCGTGACCGGCAGTTCCAGATAGCGGCCGGCGCGGCGCAGGCCGATGGTCACGGTCTTGCCGGCCGAGGCGCGGATGGCGGTGATGAAGTCGATGCCGTCGACGATGGCCTTGCCGTCCACGCTGACCATCAGGTCGCCGGCCAGCAGACCGGCGCGCGCGGCGGCGCCGCCGGGCAGCACCTGATTGAGCGTCGGCGGCGGTCGGGCCACGTCGATGCCGAGTTTTTCCAGCACGTCGCTGTCGAGGTCCAGCGCCGTCAGCACGGCGGCCGGCAGCACCACGCTGGCCTGCCCGCCCGCCGCGTGGCGCACGGCGATGCGCGCGTCGACGCGGTCGACGGCGGCCTGGATCACCTGCCAGCGCACGTCGGACCAGACTTCCACCTCATGGCCGTTGATGGCGGTGACGACGTCGGCGCCGCGCAGGCCGGCCGCGTAGGCGGCGCTGCCGGCGGCGACGGCGACTTTGCTCGACGGCTCGGCCACGCCGTGCATGTACAAGCCGGTGTAGAGCAGGATGGCGACGAGGAAGTTGGCGACCGGGCCGGCGGCGGCGATGGCGATCCGCGCCCACACGTTCTGGCGCGTGAATTCGCGCTTCAATTCCTCGGGCGTGAGCGCGCTGACGTCCTGGCCGCGGGCGTCGAGCATTTCGACGTAGCCGCCCAGCGGCAGCGCCGAGATGGCCCATTCCGTCTGGTCGGGGCCGAAGCGGCGCGACCACACCACCTTGCCCATGCCGACCGAGAAGCGCAGCACCTTGACGTTGCAGGCGCGCGCGACCAGATAGTGTCCCAGCTCGTGCAGCACGACCAGGGTGCCCATCGAGCCGATGAAGGCCAGCACCGTCGTCAGGAAGCTCATCGCATCATCCCGTTCAGGTAAGAGGTGGCCGAGGCCCGCGCCAGCGCGTCCTGCGCCATCACGACCGCGATGCTGTCGGCGGCGTAGTGCGGCACGGCGTCCATCACGTGGGCGATGACGCGGTCGATGTCGCGGAAGCCGATGCGGCGTTCGAGGAAGGCTTGCACCGCCACTTCGTTGGCCGCGTTCAGCAGCGCCGGCGCGGTGCCGCCGGTTTTCAGCGCGGCGAAGGCCAGCGCCAGGCAGGGGAAGCGCGCGTAGTCGGGACGCGTGAATTGCAGTGTCGCGATGGCGGTCAGGTCCAGCTGCGCCACGCCCGAGTCGATGCGCTCCGGGTAGGCCAGCGCGTTGGCGATGGGCGTGCGCATGTCCGGGTTGCCCAGCTGCGCCAGCACCGAACCGTCGACGTAGGACACCATCGAATGGATCACGCTTTGCGGGTGGATCACCACTTCGATCTGCTCGGCCGGCGCGCCGAACAGCCAGTGCGCCTCGATCACTTCCAGGCCCTTGTTCATCATCGTGGCCGAATCGACCGAGATCTTGCGGCCCATGCTCCAGTTGGGGTGCTTGCAGGCTTGCTCCGGCGTGACGGCGTCGAGCGTGTCGACGTCGCGCGTCAGGAACGGGCCGCCGGACGCGGTCAGCAAAATCTTGGCCACGCCGCTGGCGCCGGGCGCGCGCGCGTACGCGTGCGGCAGGCACTGGAAGATGGCATTGTGTTCGCTGTCGATGGGCAGCAGCGTGGCGCCGTTTTCCTGCACGGCGTCGATGAACAGCTGGCCGGACATGACCAGCGCCTCCTTGTTCGCCAACAAAATCTTCTTGCCGGCGCGGGCCGCCGCCAGCGACGGCGCCAGGCCGGCCGCGCCGACGATGGCGGCCATCACCGCGTCCACTTCGGGCGCGCTGGCGATGGCGCACAGCGCCGCCTCGCCGTATTCGACTTCGGTATTGAGGCCTTGCGCGCGCAGCAGCGCCGTCAGCTTCTGGGCCGAGGCGGCGTCGCCGACGACGGCGCGGGCCGGACGGAATTGCGCGCACTGCGCGGCCAGTTCGTCGACCCGGCTGTGGGCCGACAGCGCGTAGACGCTGTAGCGGTCGGGATGGCGGGCCAGCACGTCGAGCGTGGAAACGCCGATGGAACCGGTGGCGCCGAGGATGGTGATCTGTTGCATGGCGGTGTCCTTCAGAGCCAGACGCCGATCAGCGCCGCCAGGGGCAGCACCGGGATCAGCGCGTCGATGCGGTCAAGCACGCCGCCGTGGCCGGGCAGCAGGCTGCTGCTGTCCTTCATGGCGGCGCGGCGCTTGAGCTGGGATTCAAACAGGTCGCCGACCACGCTTGCGGCGACGATGACGGCGAGGATGGCGAGCGCGCCGGCCCAGCCGAAGCGCGTTTGCAAATGGACGGCGAAGGTGTCTTGCAGCCATGGCGCGGACGCGGGGGCGGCGATGGTCAGCGCCGACAGCGCCAGCACGGCGATGCCGCCGCCGATGGCGCCCTCCCACGATTTGCCCGGCGAAATGGTCGGCGCCAGCTTGCGCTTGCCGAAGGCCTTGCCGGAGAAGTAGGCGCCGATGTCGGCGATCCACACCAGCGCCATCACCGACAGCAGGTATTCAGGCGAATGCTGGAACAGGCGCACGATGGCGTAGAAGCAGCCGAACAGCGCGAACGTGAACGACAGGCTCAGCGCCCAGTTGGCGGGCGTGCCCAGCGCCGGCAGGCCGATGGCCAGCGAGGGCGTGAAGCGGATCAGCCAGAGCAGCACGCTGAGCGCGAACAGGGCGCCGATGATGCCGGCCGCGCCGCCAGCGACCAGGCCGGCCAGGAACACGACGCAGCAGACCACGCCGAACACGCGCGGCGCCGGGATGCCGAACAAGCGGGCCGCCTCCCACGCGGCGGCGCCGAAGAACAGCGTGGCCACCAGCGCGAAGGCGCCAAAGTTATTGAAGAACAGAACCGGCAACAAGACCGCCAGCAAGACCAGGGCGGTCAGAATCCGTGTTTTGAGCATCAGTTTGTCTTTTCAGCCAATTGGTCACCGGTGCGGCCGAAGCGGCGTTCGCGGTGCTGGTAAGACGCGATGGCCGCGTCGAGGCTCTCGATGGAAAAATCGGGCCAGTAAGTGTCGGTGAAAAACAGCTCGGTGTAGGCGAGCTGCCACAGCAGGAAGTTCGAGATGCGCTCTTCGCCGCCGGTGCGGATGAACAGGTCGGGCTCGGGCGCATAGGCCATCGCCAGGTGCGGCGCCAGCTGTTCTTCGGAAAAGTCGGTGGCGCCGGGATGGGCCGCGACCATCTTGTTGATGGCCTGCATGATGTCCCAGCGGCCGCCATAGTTGAAGCATACGGTGACGGTCATGCGCGTGTTGGCGGCCGTCTTGCGCTCGGCGGCGGCGATCATGCCCTGCAACTTGGCGTCGGCGCGCGACAGGTCGCCGACCACCTTGAGGCGGATGTTATTGGCGTGCAGCTTGGCCACTTCGCGCTCGAGCGCCGTGACGAACAGGCGCATCAGCAGCGACACTTCCTCTTCCGGGCGGCGCCAGTTTTCCGAACTGAAGGCGAACACGGTCAGGTACTCGACGCCGCGGCGGGCGCAGGCTTCGACGACGGTGCGCACCGCTTCGACACCCTTGACGTGGCCGGCGACGCGCGGCAGGAAACGTTTGGTCGCCCAGCGGCCGTTGCCATCCATGATGACGGCGACGTGGCGCGGCACTTTGGGGGCGTCCGGAACCGCAGTGGTGGAACTCGAATATTTCATGAAAACGCTAAAGCCAGTGAAAGTAGTGCAGTGTCACCGCGTGCACGCACGAGGTCAAGTCCCAAAAACGGCGAGGGCGGGTCCGCGCAAAGGCGGCGCCCCGAAGTCAGGCGGCCATCGGCGCCCTGCAGCCCGCTACTTCAGGCTCAAGACCGGGTCAAGACCGGGGGGCAAGACCGAGGGCAAGACCGAGGGCAAGACCGAGGGCAAGACCGAGGGTCTGACCCCGGCTTCGGCGGCGGCGGCGCATCCGCATCCGCAGCACCCGGAGCCCGGAACCCAGCGCCCGACAACCGCGCCGACTACACCGTCAGCACTTCCTTCTCTTTATCGGCCACCATCTTGTCGATGTCGACGATGAACTTGTCGGTCAGCTTCTGCACTTCGTCGGACGAGCGGCGCTCGTCGTCCTCGGAACAGGACTTGTCCTTGACCATCTTCTTGAGCGATTCATTGGCGTCGCGGCGGATGTTGCGCACGGCGATCTTGGCGTCTTCCGCTTCGCTCTTGACCAGCTTGACCATTTCCTTGCGGCGTTCTTCGGTCAGCGGCGGGGTCGGCACGCGGATCTGGTCGCCCTGCGACGAGGGATTCAAGCCGAGGTCGGCGTCACGGATGGCGCGTTCGATGGCGGCGGCCATCTTCTTTTCAAACGGCTGCACGCCGATGGTGCGGGCGTCGACCAGCGTCACGTTGGCGACCTGCGACAGCGCCGTCGGCGAGCCGTAGTATTCGACCATCACGTGGTCGAGGATGCCGGTGTGGGCGCGGCCGGTGCGGACCTTGGCCAGGTCGGCACGCAGGGTTTCGAGCGACTTGACCATGCGCTCCTGGGCGTTCTTTTTAACGTCAGCTAAGGACATTGCTGCTCTCCTGTCTATCGGGGTGAAATCTTGCTATAAAAATCAAACGTGTACCAGTGTACCCTCATCCTCGCCCATGATGACGCGCTTGAGCGCGCCCGGCTTGGTGATGGAGAACACTTTGATCGGCAGCTTCTGGTCGCGGCACAGCGCGAAGGCGGTGGCGTCCATCACTTGCAGGTGTTTGGAGATGGCTTCGTCGAAGGTGATCGACTGGTAGAGCGTGGCGTTGGGGTCTTTCTTCGGGTCGGCCGTGTAGACGCCGTCGACCTTGGTGGCCTTGAGGACGATCTCGGCGCTCATTTCCGAACCGCGCAGCGCGGCGGCGGTGTCGGTGGTGAAGAAAGGGTTGCCGGTGCCGGCGGCGAAGATGACGACCTTGCCTTCTTCCAGGTATTGCAGCGCTTTCGGGCGCACATACGGTTCGACCACCTGTTCGATGGCGATGGCCGACATGACGCGGGCGGTGATGCTGACGTGACGCATGGCGTCGGCCAGGGCCAGCGCGTTCATGACGGTGGCCAGCATGCCCATGTAGTCGGCGGTGGCGCGATCCATGCCCTGGGCGCCGGGTGCGACGCCACGGAAGATGTTGCCGCCGCCGATGACGATCGCCAGTTCCACGCCCAGTTGTGCCACCTCGGCCACATCGGCCACCATACGCTCGATTGTGGCGCGGTTGATGCCGTAGGGATCATCTCCCATCAGGGCTTCGCCGGACAATTTGAGGAGGACGCGCTTGTAGGCTGGTTTTGACATGAGCTGGGGCTCCTAAGTTGGGTTGATTCGGGACGGACTGCCGGAGTTCGGGCTAAAAAAACGGGCCTCGCGGCCCGTTTCAGATTACGCTCCTTTGGAAGCAGCCATTTGCGCGGCTACTTCTGCGGCGAAGTCGTCTTGTTTCTTTTCGATGCCTTCACCCACCACATACATCGTGAACGCTGTCACGGTGGTGGCTTTTTCTTTCAGCATCTGCTCGATCGATTGCTTGTCGTTTTTGACGAAAGCCTGGTTCAGCAGCGACACTTCTTTCAGGTACTTCTGTACCGAACCTTCGAGGCGCTTGGCCAGGATTTCCGGCGACTGAACGGCCTTGCCTTCGGCGGCGGCCTTGACGGCATCTTCTTCGGCCTTCAGCTTGGCGACCGAACGTTCTTTTTCGATCAGTTCGGCAGGCACCTGGTCCGACGACAGCGACACCGGCTTCATGGCGGCGATGTGCATGGCCACGTCTTTACCGACTTGCTCGTCCGCACCGTTGAAGTCGACGATGACGCCGATACGGGCGCCGTGCAGATAGGAGGCCAGCTTGCCGGTCGTTTCAAAACGCTGGAAGCGGCGGATCGACATGTTTTCGCCGATTTTACCGATCAGCGCGGCGCGCACTTCGTCCAGGGTCTTGCCGTCGAGCGGCAGCGCCAGCAAGGCGGCGACGTCGGCCGGGTTGTGCTCGGCGACCAGGCGCGCGGCGTTGTTCGCCAGGGCCAGGAAGTCGTCGTTTTTCGCGACGAAGTCGGTTTCCGAGTTCACTTCGACCAGGGCGCCGATGCCGTTGGCGATGAAGGTCGCGACCACGCCTTCGGCGGTGATGCGCGACGATGCCTTCGAGGCCTTGCCGCCCAGCTTGACGCGCAGGATTTCTTCCGCACGGGCCATGTCGCCATCGGCTTCGGTCAGTGCTTTTTTGCATTCCATCATCGGTGCGTCGGTCTTGCCGCGCAGTTCGCCTACCATCGCTGCTGTAATCGCTGCCATGTGTTTCTCCTGTATTCGGTGTGTATGTTTCGGCCTGGGGCGGCTCGGTGTATTACTTGAAGCACCAGCCAGCAACGCCATCCGTTTGCCTTAAAAAAAAGGGGGAGCTGCTGCCACCCCTTTTTTCACTGTGCCCTATCTTACGATAGAAACGATATTAAGCCTGTTCGCTGACTTCGACGAATTCGTCGCCGGCGCCGGCCTTGATCATTTCAACGACTTCGTTACCGGCAGCCGCACGGCCTTCGAGGATGGCATCAGCCACGCCGCGGGCGTACAACATGATGGCTTTCGAGGAGTCATCGTTACCTGGGATCACGTACTGCACGCCTTCTGGCGAGTGGTTGGTATCGACCACGCCGATGACCGGGATGCCCAGTTTTGCCGCTTCGGTGATCGCACCTTTGTGGTAGCCGACGTCGACGACGAAGATAGCGTCAGGAACGCCGCCCATGTCCTTGATGCCGCCGATCGATTTTTGCAGCTTGATCATTTCGCGTTCGAACATCAGGCCTTCTTTTTTCGACAGCTTCTCGATCGAACCGTCTTCGATCATCGCTTCCATGTCTTTCAGGCGCTTGATCGAGGTCTTGATCGTTTTGAAGTTGGTCAGCATGCCGCCCAACCAACGCTGGTCGACGAAAGGCACGCCGGCACGGGCCGCTTCGGCGGCGATGATTTCGCGGGCCTGGCGCTTGGTGCCGACCATCAGGATCGTGCCGCGGTTAGCCGCGACTTGCTTGACGTGAGCCATGGCTTCTTGATACATACCCATCGTCTTTTCCAAGTTGATGATATGAATCTTGTTGCGGTGACCGAAGATGAACGGTGCCATCTTTGGGTTCCAGAAACGGGTTTGGTGACCGAAGTGGACACCGGCTTCCAGCATTTCGCGCATTGTTACGGACATTATTAACTCCAGGGTTGGGTCTGGAATCCGATCAGTCACCACATGGGCACCCTTGTCGACCGGATTCGCGTTATTTAAAATTTACTTATCACTCATCAAATTGCGCACCAAGCCAGAGCCTGGTCACAACATTGCTCAAAGCGAGTTCAAGCAACCCGAGATTCTACCTCACAAAGCCGCATCGATCAAGTCTTAGCTGCGCTTTGCCCCTCCCTCCGCATTTCATTCCCATGGACAAGCTGTGCGCGACACCGAACAGAGATAAAAATCAAACTGAATGAAAATAAAACCTAGGCAAAAAGCAAATTCGATAGCATTTTGTACTATCATTCGGACAATAAAAATTACTTATTGTTAACGTTGAATTGAAGAACAATATTTAATAAGTAGTCGTACCTCTGAAAGAACACCATGCTGACCGCCCTTGCCCTGACTTTAGCCACGCTCTCGACCGTCAAACCCAGTTGCTCCTGGGACCACCCCGGCGTCAATCCCTACACCGGCGGCACCACGGCGGCGCTCGACCGCTACACCGACATCCCGCTTGACGAGCGCATCGCGCTCCAGCACCGCATCGAGCGGCACGAGGCGGACGACACCGTCAGCATCAAGCGCGACAGCATCAGCGGCAAGCAAGACTACGATCCCGTCATCCGCGACATGCACTTCGGCGCCGCCTCGGTGTGCTCGACCGTCACGCGCGCCAAATGGGCCGACAGCCGCGACGAGGCCGGCGCCGTTTATTGCGCCAAGGACCATTGCATTCTGGTGCCGCGCATCTGCGGCAACGTCAGCCGCATCACCCGCCGCGCCATCCCCAACGCCGCGCTGCTGGCGCCCCCGGCGGCGCCGCTGTTCATGCCGCGCCGCCTCAGCGACCGACTGACCAATACCGACCTGGGCCTGGTCGACGCCGACGACCCGGCCGTCACCGACGAGGACATGATGCGGCAGCTGGAACGGCGCATCGCCCGCACGCTGGCCAGCCTCAATTCCACCGTGCCGGAAGACGACATCGCCGGCGTCCTGCCGACGCTATTCGACGGCCCGCCCACGGCGGTGCTGACTGTGGCGACGCCGGTACCGGAAGCGGACACCTGGGCCATGTTGCTCGGCGGCCTGGGCCTGCTGGCCCTGGTCCGGCGCCGCGCACGCGCGCCCCGCTAGGCCGCGCCAACGCGCGGGGCAGGCTGCGCGCCGACCCGGCCGTCGCGCGGCGAACTGGCGGCCAGACGAGGCGCGCGCCGCCTCCCCCTCCCCGCCGCGGACGTCCGCCCGTCACCCCACCGCGCGCCGATTACAGCAATGGCCCGGTCTCGTTTATAATTTCGGCATAGATGCGGTGCATCGCGGACCCGGCGCCAGTCGCCGGCCGGTCCGCGAACACCGCTACCCACCGTTTACTCTGCTGATTGCGACCCACTATGTCTATTTCCATCAAAACCGCCGAAGATATCGCCGGCATGCGCGTCGCGGGCCGCCTCGGTTCCGAGGTGCTGGACTACATCACCCCCTTCGTCAAGCCCGGCGTCACGACCGGCGAGCTGGACCGCCTGTGCCATGAATACATGGTCAACGTGCAAGACACCATCCCGGCGCCGCTGAACTATTGCCCGCCCGGCTACACGCCGTATCCGAAGGCGATCTGCACCTCGGTCAACGACGTCATCTGCCACGGCATCCCCGGCGACAAGGTGCTCAAGAGCGGCGACGTGGTCAACCTCGACATCACCGTCATCAAGGACGGCTACCACGGCGACAACAGCCGCATGTTCTTCGTCGGCGAGCCGTCCATCCTGGCGCGCCGCCTGTCGGAAGTGACCTATGAATGCATGTGGCTGGGCATCTCGAAAGTCAAGCCGGGCGCCCACCTGGGCGACATCGGCCACGTGATCCAGCAACACGCCGAAAAAGCCGGCTACAGCGTGGTGCGCGAATTCTGCGGCCACGGCATCGGCAAGATCTTCCACGAGGAACCGCAAGTGCTGCACTACGGCCGCCCCGGCACGCTGGAGGAGCTGAAGGCGGGCATGATCTTCACCATCGAGCCGATGATCAACGCCGGCCGCCGCGACATCCGCGAAATGGGCGACGGCTGGACCATCAAAACCAAGGACCGCAGCCTGTCGGCCCAGTGGGAACACACCATCCTCGTGACCGAAACCGGCTACGAAGTGCTGACCACGTCGGCCGGCACGCCGCCGCCGCCGGCCGCGCTGCTGCCGGCCGAGCACGCCGCCGCCGTCGCCGCCAGCGCGGCCATGGAGCCGTTCCCGACCGCCGCCGTCGCGGCCTGAGGCCACCGTTCCGGTCCCGCCCCGCATGCCCGCCGCCGCGATGAAGAAAGAGTTGCGTGAACAACTGAAGCGCCAGCTGAAAGCCGACCGCCAGATCGTCATCGCCGCCTTCCAGGCCGACGGCAAGCCCGAAAAGCTGCTGCGCAGCCTGCGTCAGAGCGTCGACGCGGTGCTGACGGCGGCGTGGCTGGCGGCCGCGCTGCCGGCCGACACGGCGCTGATCGGCGTCGGCGGCTACGGCCGTGGCGAACTGTTCCCCTACTCCGACATCGACCTGCTGATCTTGCTGGCCCACGCGCCGGACCCGGCCACCCAGGCCAGGCTGGAAGAACTGGTGCAACTGCTGTGGGACCTGGGCCTGGAAATCGGCCACAGCATCCGCACCGTCGACGAGTGCCTGACGGAGTCGCAAGCCGACATCACGGTGCAGACCAGCCTGCTCGAAGCGCGCCTGGTCCACGGCGACGCCGCCCTGTTCGAGCAACTGCAACAACGCTATCAGGCGGCGATGGACCCGCAAGCCTTTTTCCACGCCAAGGTGCTGGAAATGCGGCAGCGCCACGCCAAGTACGAGGACACAGCCTTCAGCCTGGAGCCGAACTGCAAGGAAAGCCCGGGCGGACTGCGCGACCTGCAAGTGATCTTGTGGGTGGCCAAGGCGGCCGGCCTGGCGACGTCGTGGCGCACCCTGGCGACCGGCGGCCTCATCACGCAGACCGAGGCGAAACAGCTGATGGAAAAGGAGCGCGCCTTCAAGGATATCCGGGTGCGCCTGCACCTGCACGCCGGCCGCCGCGAAGACCGCCTGGTGTTCGACGTCCAGACCGCGATCGCCGAATCGCTGGGCCTGCAAGCGAGCGGCGAAGGCCCGAATATGCGCCGCGCCAGCGAATTCCTGATGCAGCGTTATTACTGGGCCGCCAAGACGGTCACCCAGCTCAACACCATCCTGCTGCAAAACATCGAGGCGCGGCTGTTCCCGCAGTCGGGCGTGGCCGTGGCCATCAATGCGCGCTTCAACGAACTCAACGGCCTGATCGACATCAGCGCCGACGATATTTTCGAGCGCACCCCGTCGGCCATGCTGGAGATCTTCCTGCTGATGACGGAGCGCCCGGCCCTCAAGGGCATGACGGCGCGCGCCACGCGGGCGCTGTGGCACGAGCGCTTCCTGATCGACGCCGCCTTCCGCCAGGACCCGGTCAACCGCGCGCTGTTCCTGCGCATCATGCAGGCGCCGGTCGGCATCATCCACGCGCTGCGGCGCATGAACGATTTGTCCATCCTGGGCCGCTACCTGCCCAACTTCCGCAAGATCGTCGGCCAGATGCAGCACGACCTGTTCCACGTCTATACGGTCGACCAGCACATTTTGATGGTGGTGCGCAATATGCGCCGCTTCACGATGACCGAGCACGCCCACGAATATCCGTTTTGCAGCCAGCTGATGGCCAATTTCGTGCAGCCGTGGCTGCTGTACCTGGGCGCGCTGTTCCACGACATCGCCAAGGGCCGCGGCGGCGACCACTCCAAGCTCGGCACGGTCGACGCGGCCCAGTTCTGCCAGGACCACTGCATGAGCGCCGAGGACACCGAGCTGGTGGTCTTCCTGGTCGAAAACCATTTGACCATGTCGCAGGTGGCGCAGAAGCAGGACATGTCGGACCCCGACGTCATCGCCGCCTTCGCCGCCATCGTCAAGGACGAGCGCCACCTGACCGCCCTCTACCTGCTGACGGTGGCCGACATCCGTGGCACCAGCCCCAAGGTGTGGAACGCGTGGAAGGCCAAGCTGCTCGAAGACCTGTACCGCATCACCCTGCGCGTGCTGGGCGGCGAGCCGCATTCGGCCGACCGCGAACTGAAGAACCGCCAGCAGGAGGCGCTGGCCTCGCTGCGCCTGTACGGACTGGAGCCGGACGCCCATCTGGCGCTGTGGAAGCAGCTCGACGTCGCCTATTTCCTGCGCCACGACGCTTCCGACATCGCCTGGCAGACGCGCGCGCTGTACGACCGCCTCAACAGCGACAAGCCCGTCATCAAGTGCCGCCTGGCCGCCATCGGCGAAGGTTTGCAGATCGCCGTCTACATCAAGGACCAGCCCGACCTGTTCGCGCGCATCTGCAGTTATTTCGACCGCAAGAACTTCAGCATCCTCGACGCCAAAATCCACACCACCCGCCACGGCTACGCGCTCGACACCTTCCTCGTCACCGAGCAAAGCTTCGCCAACAACTACCGCGACATCATCAACCTGGTCGAGCACGAGCTGTGCGGGCTGCTGAGCAGTCCGGGCCCGCTGCCGGCGCCCAGCAAGGGCCGGCTGTCGCGGCTGTCGCGCACCTTCCCCATGCAGCCGACGGTGGACTTGCGGCCGGACGAGCGCGGCCAGTATTATCTGCTGTCGGTGGCGGCCAACGACCGCACCGGACTGCTGTATTCGATTGCCAATGTGCTGACCAAGTATAAAATCAATTTACACACGGCCAAAGTGATGACGCTGGGCGAGCGGGTCGAGGACGTGTTCCTGGTCGACGGCGCCGGTCTCAACAACGCACGCAACCAGCTCCAGCTTGAAACGGACCTGCTCGACGCCCTGAAAGTTTGACATCCACAATTTAACGCCGCGCGGCCCCTACCATAAACCGTGGTCTGACCCCGGATCGCCGCCGCCGGCATGCCCTCACTTAGAACAACAACATCATGACCGAAGAACTCTTACGCTTATCCAAACGAATGTCCGAACTGGGACTGTGCTCGCGCCGCGAGGCCGATGAATGGATCGCGCGCGGCTGGGTCCGCGTCGACGGCAAGGTCGTCTCCGAGCTCGGCAGCAAGGTCACGCCCGGCCAGCACGTGACGGTCGAGCGCCAGGCCGCCGCCGAGCAATCGAAGCGCGTGACGGTGCTGATCAACAAGCCCATGGGCTACGTCAGCGGCCAGGCCGAGGATGGCTACCAGCCGGCCGTGGCCCTGATCAAGGCCGAGAACCGCTGGCCCGAGGACCCGTCGCCGGAACAGTTCCACCCGACCCAGCTGCGCAGCCTGGTGCCGGCCGGCCGCCTCGACATCGATTCCATCGGCTTGCTGGTGCTGACCCAGGATGGCCGCGTGGCCAAGCACCTGATCGGCCACGACACCGACGTCGACAAGGAATACCTGGTGCGGGTCCAGTACAGCCTGCCCGGCACGCTGCCCGACAGCGAACTGAAAAAGCTCAACCACGGCCTGTGGATGGACGGCAAGCCGTTGCTGCCGGCCAAGGTGCGCTGGCAAAATGAGGACCAGCTCAGCTTCACGCTGCGCGAAGGCAAAAAGCGCCAGATCCGCCGCATGTGCGACATGGTCGGCCTGAAAGTGGTCGGACTCAAGCGCGTGCGCATCGGCAAGGTTAAACTGGGGGATCTGCCGGTCGGCCAGTGGCGTTACCTGCGGCCGGACGAGCAATTTTAATGGAGTAAGATGATTGCTTGACAATAAATATTAAGTCGCTGTTGCGCCGCCGTTGAGCCAAGTCCACACCCGGCAAAAATTCTTGCTTTTTTGCAAGCCAACAGCGCGAATAAAATATAAACTCTAGTCATCCCGACTTCGCCCATAGTAGTCATTATCAAAGAGATACGCTGTCGTGAACGATCCCCTGCCCAACGAATTTCGCCGTGGTCCTCCCCGCCTGTCCGACGCGGTGGAAGCGATCGCGTCCGGCTCCAAGCCGCACGACATGACGAATATCGACGACATCGCCGATGCGCTCAACAAGCTGGCCGCCACCGGCGACCCGGTGTCGATCTATCCCACCAGCAGCCCCAACGTCATCATGGCGCGCATCCATTCGGTCGATCCGGAGCTGCCGCTGTTCACGCTGGAACTGAACGAAGGCGAAACCCTGCCGCCCGGCGAGAGCCTGTTCGTCGCCTGGCTGGGCAGCGCCAAGCTGCAATTCAAGCTGTCCTCGCCGGTCTGGATGACCATGCCCAACGCGCCGACCCAGCTCATGGCCGAGTTCCCCCTCAAGTGCCAGATCCTGAACCGGCGCGCCGCGCAAAGGCTGGAAACGCCGCTCGGCGTGTATTACATGGCGTCCTTCGTGCTCAACGGAAAACCGTATGAATTGCAGCTCTACGACTTTTCGCTGGGCGGTGTCGGCATGCGCGCCGCGCCGCGTGACGCCGTCGGCCTGCACGTCGGCCGCCGTTTGCAGCGCGTGCGCCTCGAACTGGGCCCCGATTCGGTCATGATCGCCGACCTCGACGTGCGGCTCTCGCGCACCTTCCGCTCCTTCCTGCTCGGCGAACAGGTGCAGATCGGCTGCCAGTTCGTCAACCTGTCCAGCTCCATGCAGCAGGAACTCGAACGCCAGCTCGACAAACTCAACTCGGGCCGCAAAGCCTTTTAACGTTCAACCAGCGCCGGCGCACTAACCGCCGTGCGCAAAGTTGGGATAGTCGGTCATGCCGCCGTCGGCGAAGACGGTGGTGCCGGTGACGTAGGATGCGACGTCGGACGCCAGCACCGCCACCAGTTCGGCGATCTCGCGCGTCTGGCCCATGCGCGCCAGCGGAATCTTGGTGGCCAGGTCGGCCATCGCGGCCGGATCGCTCCACACGGCCTTGTTGATGTCGGTCTGGATCGCGCCCGGCGCCACCGCCAGCACGCGCACGCCGAACGGCGCCGCCTCCTGCGCCAGCGTCTTGGTCAGCATCGACAGCGCCGCCTTGCTCGACGTGTAGGCGCTATAGCCGGTCCAGGCGATCGCCTCGTGCACCGACGTGATGTTGACGATCACGCCGCTGCGGCGCGCCGTCATGCCGCGCAGGGCTTGCTGCGCGCAGTAGAAGGCGCCGAACAAATTCACTTCCACCACCTTGCGCCACGCGGCCGCATCGGCTTCCCAGCTCAGGGCGGCCGCGCCGTCGATGCCGGCGCAGTTGACCAGGATGTCGATGGGGCCGAGCGCCTGTTCGGCCTGCGCGAACGCGGCCTGCACCGAGGCCGCGTCCGACACGTCGCACCGCAGCGGCAGCGCGTGGCCGCCCGCTTCCGTGATGGCCCGCACCGTCGCCGCGCCCTGCTCCACGTCCGCCAGGCAGATCACCGCCACGCTGGCGCCGCAGCCGGCCAGCGTCTGCGCGATGGCCTGGCCGATGCCGGAGGTGGCGCCGGTCACCAGCGCGACCTTGCCGTTCAATTCGATCTTCATGCTTTGCTTTCGGTGGTGGTGGTATCGGCGATGGCATCGAGCCAGCCGCCGCGAAAACCCGCGCGCCGCAAGCCGTTTTGCAGATAGGGGCACTGGCGCATCAAGGCCCACAAAAAATCGTGCAGGTGATTGTCGATCATGATGACGGTCGGCCCTTCGTTGATGCCGAAGTGGTGCTGCGAGACCCAGCCCGATTTGTGCCGGTCTTGCGGGCAGGCGTGGAAGGTCGGCGAAAACGAGGCCTTGAAGCCGTAGGGATTGACCTCGTGCAGGCGCAGTCGCTGGAAGTGTTCTATGGTCGGCAGCACGATCTCCGGCGCGAACGGCAAACAGGCCGCCACCGCCCACGGCGCCAGCGTGCCGTCGTCCGGCCCGTAGGGCGCGCCACGCGCGATGTAGTCGTAGAACTGGCGTTCGACGCCCTTGATCTTCTTGACGATATTGCCGGGACCATCGCTGGCCGTCACGCCCCAGCACAATTCGCCGTACTGCTCGAAGCCCATCGGATTGTGGATCGCGTACTGCTGCTGCACCTGCGTGGCGCGCCGGCTGTTCTCGAAATAATCGCTGTCGTGGGCGCGCATGTAGTCGTCCTGGATGCCGCGGAAATCGAGCCACAGGTGCGACATCTGGTGGATGAACAGCGGCCCCGCATACAGGAAGTCGATGCCGTAGACGGTCTTCCATTCATAGGTGGCGGTCCACTGCGCATAGCTTTCCGGCCCGATCGGGAAGGTCGGGGAGCCGAGCGCCAGCACGTACAGGATCAGCGCCTCGTCGTAGCCTTCCCAGTGGAATTGCAGGAAGCCCTGCTCCGGTTTCCAGCCGTGGCAAATCAGCTTGGACTGGCCCAGCATCCACTGCCAGTCGACGCGGCGGTACAGCATCTCGGCCAGTTCGCGGATCTCGTTTTCTTCCGGCGAGCCGCTGGTGAAATACGAATGCGAGGCGCGCATGCCGGCGATCAGCAGCGCCGTGTCGATGCTCGACAACTCGCAATCCCAGGCCCGCTTGCCGTTCTCCATGTCGATGAAGTGGTAGTAGAAGCCCTTGTAGCCGGTGGCGTCCCTGCTCTCGCTTTGCTCGCTGGCGGCGAAGAAGCGCAGCGTCGTCAGCGTGCGCTTGACGGCCGCCGCGCGCGTCATGAAGCCGCGTTCGACGCCGATGGTGTACACCGTCAGCGCCATGCCGACGGCGGCGATGCTGGCCGGCCAGTCGTCCTGCGTCTTGTCGCGCACCAGGCCATTGGCCTCGTTCACTTCGTGGATGAAGTAGCCGAAGGAATCGCGCTGCAAATTCTGCAAATTGATCGCGTGCCCGTTGGCCTTGGCCGGGCTGTCGCCACGCTGGTTCACGGCGGCCATTACACGCGCTCCCATTCGATGCGCACCAGGTTGACCGATTGCGGCGCGGCGCGGAAGCGCAGCAGCGTCTGGCCCTGCTGGGTCTCGACCTCCAGCGCGCTGATGGTGGGCGCGGCGGCGACCTTGAGCTGCACCACCTGGGTTTCCGACAGGTGGTCGGGCGCGCCCATTTGCTGCCACAGCGCGACCGGATTGGCGCTGTCGGCGTCGATGCGCGAAATCGTCATCGAGCGCGCGCGCTGGCCGGGCCGCTGGCGCAGCAGCAGTTCGACATCCTCGGCCTGCACCGGGTGGCGCGGCAAGGCCTGGTTGATGCACAGGACGTGGGTGCGGAAACGGTTGTCGCTTTTTTCGCCGACCCACAGCATGACGTTGCCGTCCGCCTGCGCCACCGGATAATGGTGGTGGCCGAGCGCGCGCAGCATCTCGAAGGCGCTGTAGATCGGCTTCTTGATGCCGTGCAGGTTGAGCAGGCCGAAGCCGCCGTGGAAGGGCATGCTGGGGAAGTAGTTTTCCTCGAAAATATCGCTGAAGGTCCAGTAGCTGTAGGCGTCGACGACATCGTCCACGCTCAGCGCCACGCGCAGCGCCAGGCCGGCCGCGAACGCGGTGTCGTGCATGGAATCGCGCGGATTGGAGGTGATGTTCCACTCCGTGTAGAGCAGCGGCCGGCCGCCGGCCTGGGCCCGCGCCTCCAGCGCGCGCTGGCGCATCACGTCGATGGGCGCGTGGGCCAGCTGGGTTTCGGTGTCGGCGCCGATCTGGCCGAAGGCGTCGGTCGGATAATAGTGGGTGCTGATGAAGTCCGCCGACAGGCCGCGTTCTTCGCAAAAGGCCAGGAACTCGGGCAGCCACGCGTTGCCGGCGGTTGCCGGGCCGCCCACTTTCAGGCGCTGGCTGACGCCCTTGAAGGCCTTGACCGTGGTTTCATACAGCTTGAAATAACCATCCTGGCCGCCGGTCCAGAAGGCCGTCAGATTCGGTTCGTTCCACACCTCGAAGTACCACTGCGACACCTCCTCGATGCCATAGCGCTCGACCCAGTGCGCGGCCAGGCGCCGCATCAATTCGCCCCACTGCGCGTAGTCGCGCGGCGGCGTGATGTTGCCGCGATAGTGGAACACGGTGTCGCCGCCGGACGACAGCGTCGATGGCATGAAGGACAGCTCGACGATGGGCCGCACGCCGATCGACAGCAGGAAGTCGAAGATCTGGTCGATATTGAAGAAGGAATAGATGAACTCATTGCTCTGGCAAATCAGGGTGCCCATGTCGTCGTCGAGCAGGCCGTGGAAGCGCACGTGGCGGAATCCCAGTTCGCCAGCGGCCTGCCGCATCTGCGCCTGCCAGTCGGCCCGCAGCGCGGTCGTCGCGTGGCAGCTGCCGACGCACTGGCGCCACGGGTGGTGCAGGGGGACACTGGCGCCATTGAGATCGGATGCCAATTGAATAGTCATGGTAGCGGGTACTCGGTGAATGTCGATGAACCACTGTAGCACCGCGCACGCGCCGCCGATGTGCGCCAGCGTACAGAGGCCTTGTAACGGCGGGCGTACATTCGCGGTAGCGGCCCGCCACCGGGCCATGCAAGACCGCACCGGACCACTCCATGACATCAGCAGCAAAGACCATGCGCCAGCACCTGCCGCTCTATCTCATCGAGGCGGCCGGCCTGGCCGTGTTCATGCTGGCCGCCGGCGTGGCCGGCACCGCGCTCGAAGCGCCCGGCTCGGCGCTGCACCGGCTGATCGTCGACCCGCTGCTGCGGCGCCTGTTGATGGGCCTCGTGATGGGCGGCACCGCCATCTGCCTGATCTACTCGCCGTGGGGCGCGCGCTCCGGCGCCCATTTCAATCCGGCGCTGACGCTGACCTTCGCCGCGCTCGACAAAATCGGCGCCACCGACGCCGCCATGTACGTGCTGGCCCAGTTCATCGGCGGCCTGGCCGGCGTGCTGCTCACGCTCGCGCTGCTCGGCCCCGCTTTCGCGCAGCCGCCGGTGAGCTACATCGTCACGGTGCCGGGCGCGCTCGGCGTGCCGCTGGCGGTGCTGATGGAAACGGCGATCTCCTTCACGCTGATGTCGGCCACGCTCTATTGCGGCAACCGCGTGAAGCTGATGCGCTACACCGGCCTGTGTTGCGGCCTGCTGATCGTCGCCTTCGTCACGCTCGAATCGCCGTTTTCCGGCATGAGCATGAACCCCGCGCGCAGCGTCGCCTCGGCCCTGCCGTCCGGGATCTGGAGCGGCGCCTGGCTGTACTTCGCCGCGCCGCTGGCCGGCATGATGCTGGCCGCCGGCGTCTATCGCAGCGCCAGCGCCTCCGGCGGCGTCGCCTGCGCCAAGCTCAATCACGACAGCGAAGCGCCCTGCCCCTTCAACTGCCGCTTCGCCGCCCACGGCATCCACGTTCCCAGCCTGCTGCGCAAGCTGCCGCCCCACCGCTCACCGGACCCCGCCACGCCATGACCTTAGACAGCACCCCGCAGCACTACGACATCATCATCATCGGCAGCGGCGCCGGCGGCGGCACGCTGGCCCACAGCCTGGCGGCCAGCGGCAAGACCATCCTCCTCATCGAGCGCGGCGACTTCCTGCGGCGCGAGCAAGACAACTGGAATCCCAAGGCCGTCTTCGTGCAGGCCAAATACCAGGCCAAGGAAACCTGGCACGACCAGCACGGCAAGGCCTTCCACCCCGGCATACACTACTACGTCGGCGGCAACACCAAATTTTACGGCGCCGCCCTGCTGCGCTTGCGCGAGGCCGATTTCGGCGAGATCCGGCATCACGGCGGCGTCTCGCCGGCATGGCCCATCAGCTATGCGGAACTGGAGCCGTACTACTGCAAGGCCGAGGCGCTGTACCACGTGCACGGCACGCGCGGCACCGATCCGAGCGAACCCCCGGCGTCGCAACCCTATCCCCATGCGCCGGTGGCGCACGAGCCGCGCATCGCCGCGCTGGCCGCCGCACTCGAAGCGGAAGGCCTGCATCCCTTCCCCCTGCCGCTGGGGATCCTGCTCGACCAGGACGACGCCGGCCAGCCCACGCGCGACAGTTCCTGCATACGCTGCGACGCCTTCGATGGCTGCCCCTGCATGGTCGGCGCCAAGGCCGACGCCCACGTCATCTGCGTCGAGCCGGCGCTCAAACATCCCAACGTCACGCTGCTGACCAATGCCTACGTCGAGAAGCTGGGCACCGATGGCGGCGGGCGCCGCGTCGACAGCGTGCACGTGGTGCGCGGCAAGGAGCGGGAGCGGTACAGCGCCGACATCGTGGTGGTCTCCTGCGGCGCCATCAACTCGGCCGCGCTGCTGCTGCGTTCCGCGTCGGTCCACCATCCCGACGGCCTGGCCAACAGCTCCGGCGTCGTCGGCCGCCACTATATGCGCCACAATAATTCGGCCCTCATGGCCATCAGCCGCGCGCGCAACGACACCGTGTTCCAGAAAACGCTGGCCATCAACGACTACTATGCGCGCGCGCCGGACTGGGACTACCCGCTCGGCCACATCCAGATGCTGGGCAAATCGCACGGCGGCACCATCAAGGGCGAGCTGCCGGCCTGGCTGCCGTTCAAGCCCGATTTTCTGCTCGACGAAGTGGCGCAGCACTCCATCGACTTCTGGCTGACGTCCGAGGACTTGCCCGATCCCGACAACCGCGTGACGCTGGACGCCGACGGCGGCATCGTGCTGGCGCTCACGCCGAACAATATGGAAGGCCACCACCGCCTGCGCGCCAAGCTCGAAGCGATGCTCGACAAGGTCGATTGCCACCCGCACCTGATGGAGCGCAGCCTGTACCTGGGCCAGGACGTGCCCATCGGCGGCACCGCGCACCAGAACGGCACCATACGCTTCGGGCGCGATCCCGCCACGTCGGCGCTGGACGTGAACTGCAAGGCGCACGACGTCGACAATCTGTACGTGGTCGACGCCAGCTTTTCCGTCTCCAGCGGCGCCGTCAATCCATCGCTGACGGTGATCGCCAACGCGCTGCGGGTGGCCGACCACCTGCGCGCGCGCATGGGCATCGCGCCGACCATCGACGCCGCGCAAGGCGCCGCCTCCGCAACGCCATTAGCATGAACTCCCGCCATCACCGACCGAGACCGCCATGAAACGCGAGCAGATTCCATCCGCCCCGCCGCCCGGCGACGGGCCCGCCGCCGCCAGGTCGGCCGGCCTGCGCTACGTCGACGACGCCATGCCCGGCATCGCCCGCAAGGGCGGCGTCCAGCGCTTCCGCTATGTCGATGCCGACGGCGCGGCGGTGCGCGACGCGGCCGTCCTGAAACGCATCGCCGCGCTGGTGATCCCGCCGGCGTGGACCGACGTGTGGATATGCGCGCATGAACGCGGCCACCTGCAGGCGACCGGCCGCGATGCGCGCGGCCGCAAGCAGTACCGCTACCATCCCCGCTGGCGCGAGCAGCGCGACGAAGCCAAATATGAACGCATGCTCAGCTTCGGCAAGGCGCTGCCGGCGATCCGGCGCCAGGTCGACGCGGCGCTCGGCCTGCACGGACTGCCGCGCGAGAAGGTGCTGGCCACCATCGTCTACCTGCTGGAAGCGACCATGATGCGGATCGGGAACGAGGAATACGCGCGGGACAACCACTCCTTCGGCCTGACCACGCTGCGCGACCGCCACGTGCGCGTCGACGGCAGCGCGGTGCAGTTCCGTTTTCGCGGCAAGAGCGGCGTGCACCACGAGGTCGAAGTGCACGACCGGCGGCTGGCGCGCATCATCGCCCGCACCCGCGATCTGCCGGGGCAGGAGCTGTTCCAGTATGTCGACGACGACGGCCAGCCGCACACCGTCGGTTCGGCCGACGTCAACGACTATCTGCGCGCCATCACCGGCGAGGAATACACGGCCAAGGATTTCCGCACCTGGTCGGGCACGGTGCTGGCGGCGGCCGCCCTGCAGGAATTCGAAAAGTTCGACACGGCGGCCCAGGCCCGGAAAAACATCGTGCGCGCCATCGAGGCGGTGGCCAAAAAGCTGGGCAACACGCCCACCATCTGCCGCAAATGCTATGTGCATCCGGCCGTGATCGACGCTTATCTGGAGGGGCCGGCGGCGCCGGTGTTGCAGGAGCGCGCCGGCCACACGCTGAGCGCCGACCTGCACGCGCTGCGGCCGGAGGAGGCGGCCGTGCTGGCGTTGCTGCAGTCGCGCTTGCAGTCGGCTTAGGCCTTGGCCACGGCCTTGGCCACGGCCTAAGCTCTAACCCGGATGGGCGATGGCGGCGCCCGGCATTTCGCCGGCGCCGCTGCCATCGGGGACGATGTCGTGGAACTTGCCGAAGTCGAGGACACGGGTATTGTTTTCCTTCTTGTCCGACAGGATATCGACGAAGTGGTGGTTGAAATAAATGTGCTCGGCCGCGTAGCTCTGGCGCGCGTGGACGAAATCGTTGAGCGTGTCGTCGGTGCCGGAAACGGCGACGGCCAGGGTCGCGCCCTCGTTGTGCAAATCCTCGCGCGACTTGCCGTACAAAGGGCTGCTCTCGTCGATGGCGTGCATGATGGTCCAGCTCAGCGCGAACACGCCGGTCTGCTGGCGCTCCAGTTTCAAATCATAGAAGCGCGTGAACAGCTGCCCTTCCCGCGTGGTCTCGCGCCGCACCAGCGCGGCCCGCACCGACGCTTCCAGTATCAGGTTGCTGCGCTCGTTCCCGGCGCGCAGCATCAGCGTCGGCACGCCGTTGAAGTTGGTGACCACCGCCAGGTCGGAAAACATGATGCGCGAGGTCGGCCGCGAAAAGCGCGCGAACAGCAGGCCGGTGAAGCCGGCCATGGCGACCATGCCGATCAGGATTTCGGTCGACGCGACGACGTGGCCATAGGTCGTATCCGGGTGCATATACCCGTAACCGACCGTCGCCAGCGTCTCGATGGAAAAGAACACCACGTCCGCCAGCGAACCGGCGCGGGCGTTGGCGATGGACCCCGGCGCCAGGTAAAACGCGGCCGCGAAAATCAGGTTGATGACGAAGTAGGCCAATGCGATCAGGCCGAAGAAACGCGGCCACGTCAGCGTCAGCATCCAGTGGTAGGAGTCGCTCCAGTGCCAGCGGCCGACGCCGATGCGTTCGATGTTCGAAGTCCCCAACTGGAAAGCCCCGCGCACCCGTCCCACCTTGGGCCGCATCGGCTTGTCCTGGTCGGCCGGGTGCAGCTTCTGGCTCGGGTGTTCCGGGTCGTTGGGGGCTACGTTCATCGGCATCGTTGCTTAATCGTCGTCGTTGGGATCGAGGTCCGGGAACATCACGTCGGTGTAGCCGAACTGCGTGAAGTCGGTGATGCGCATCGGGTACAGGATGCCGAGCAGGTGATCCACTTCGTGCTGCACCACGCGGGCGTGGAAGCCGTCGACGTCGCGGCTGATCGGCTCATTGAACTGGTCGACGCCCTCGTAATGCAGGCTGCTCCAGCGCGGCACCAGGCCGCGCAGGCCGGGCACGGACAGACAGCCCTCGAAGGCGGCGTCCTGCTGGTCCGACAGCGGCGTGAGGACGGGATTAATCAGCACCGTTTCGGGCACTTGCGGCGCGTCGGGATAGCGCGCGTTCTGCTTGAAACCGTAGATCACCAGTTGCAGGTTGACGCCGATCTGCGGCGCGGCCAGGCCGGCGCCATTGGCCGCGTGCATGGTGTCGAACATGTCGGCGATCAGCTGTTCCATTTCCGGCGTGCCGAATTCGGTCACCGGTTCGGCCACGCGCAGCAGGCGCGGGTCGCCCATCTTGAGGATCTCGCGCACCGTCATTTTGTCGCTCCCGTGCCGCACTGCAGCTGTTCGACGAAGCGGCAGAATTCGGCCGCCGTTTCGGGATGCTTGAGGCCCATCGCCGTCATCGCTTTCAAGTAACCGAGCTTGGAGCCGCAGTCGTAGCGCTGGCCTTCGTAGCGGTAGGCCAGCACGCGTTCATCCTTCATCAGCGCGGCGATGCCGTCGGTCAGCTGGATTTCGCCGCCGGTGCCGGTGCCGAGGTGTTCCAGATAGTCGAAGATGCGGCCCGACAGCACGTAGCGGCCGACCACGGCCAGTGTCGACGGCGCGACCTCCGGCGCCGGCTTCTCGACGATGCCATGCACCAGTTCCAGATTGGGCTGGTAGGGCGTGGCGCTGACGATGCCATACTGCTTGGTCTCGGCGCGCGGCACGTCCTGCACCCCGAGCACGCTGCAACGCTCGTAGGCATACAGGTCGGTCATCTGCGCCAGCACCGGCTTGACGCCGGCGTCGGTGTCCATGAAGTCGTCGGCCAGCAGCACGGCGAACGGCTCGTTGCCGACCACCGGACGCGCGCACAGCACCGCGTGGCCCAGGCCCAGCGGCGCCGACTGGCGGATGTAGATGCACGTGATGTGGCGCGGGATGACGTTGCGCACCAGTTCAAGCAGCTGCTCCTTACCGGCCGCTTCCAGCTCGGCTTCGAGTTCGTAGGCCTTGTCGAAATGGTCTTCGATGGCGCGCTTGTTGCGGCCCGTGATGAAGATCATTTCCGTGATGCCGGCGGCGACCGCCTCCTCCACCGCGTACTGGATCAGCGGCTTGTCGACGATGGGCAGCATTTCCTTGGGTTGGGCCTTGGTGGCCGGCAGGAAGCGGCTGCCGAGACCGGCGACGGGGAAGACTGCTTTTCTGATTTTGTTCATTTAGCTTTCTCTGGTATTGACGCTGATATTTTCGCTGTTATTTTCCGGTACGTGCGCGCTCTCCGCCAGCAGCGCCAGCAAACCCGCTTCGTCCAAAATGGCCACGCCCAGCTCCTGGGCCTTGGCCAGCTTGCTGCCGGCGTCGGCGCCGGCGACGACGTAGCCGGTCTTTTTCGACACCGAACCGGCCACCCGGCCACCGGCGGCCTCGATCAATTCGGCCGCTTCTTCGCGGCTCATGTTCGGCAGTGTACCGGTCAGTACAAACGTTTTACCGTTCAACAGGCTGACCGGTTCCGCGCCCGCCTCCGGCAGTTGCGCCAGCAGCTCGGTGCGCAGCGCGTCGAGCGCCAGCAGCCGCTCGCGGTGGCCGGGCTGCGCCATCCACTGTTCCAGCGCGGCGGCGACGGCGGCCGGCAGGCCGAAGATGTCGAAGGTATTGCGCTCGGTGATCGCGGCCAGCGTGGGGAACTGTTCCAGCAGCTGCTTGCTGCGCGGCGCCGTCAGTTTCGGGATGCCCATTTCGGCCAGCAGCCGCGCCGGGTCCAGCTGTTCGCGCAGCCGCGCGCTGGGCGCGTGTTCGCCCTGCGGCGCGAAACCATCGACCGCCAGCAGCGCATCGATGGCCTGCTGGTTTTTCGGCTCGTCGAAAAAGTCGGCCAGCGAAATGGCGACGATGCCGCCGATGTCGGGCAGCACCCGCAGCAGCGCGGCCGGCGCGCGCCGCACCAGCTCAAAACGGCCCAGCCACTCGGCCAGCGTCTTGGCCGTCGATTCGCCGACGTGGCGGATGCCGAGGCCGAACAGCAGCCGTTCCAGCGGCGGCCGTTTGCTGGCGGCGATGGCGGCGAGCAGATTCTCGGCCCACTTGGTGGCGACCTTGCCCTGCACTTGGCTCTGCGCCGCAGGCTCCGGCGTGTCGGCAGCGCCGCCGGCGGCGTCGCGTTCGTCGGCCAGGCGCTTCATGGTCAGCAAGTCATCGAGCGTTAATTTATACAGGTCGGCGACGCCGTGCACCAGATTCGATTCGACCAGATGGTCGATGTAGCGGTCGCCGAGCCCCTCGATGTCCATCATGCGGCGGCCGGCGAAGTGGCGGATCGCCTCCTTGCGCTGGGCCGAGCAAAACAGGCCGCCGGAGCAGCGCGCGATGGCCTCGTCCTCCTCGCGCACCACGTGCGAGCCGCACACCGGGCACTGTTTCGGCAGCACATAGGCCGGCGGCGCCGGGTCGGGGCGCCGCTCCAGCACCACGGCCAGCACTTCCGGTATCACGTCGCCGGCGCGCCGCACGATGACGGTGTCGCCGACGCGCACGTCCTTGCGCCGCACTTCGTCCTCGTTGTGCAGCGTGGCGTTGGTGACGTTGACGCCGCCGACGAACACCGACGCCAGCCGCGCCACCGGCGTGATGGCGCCGGTGCGGCCGACCTGCACTTCGATCGCCAGCACCTGGGTGGTGGCTTCCTCGGCCGGGAATTTGTGGGCCAGCGCGAAGCGCGGCGCGCGCGACACGAAGCCCAGCGCGCGCTGGTCTTCGTGCCGGTTGGCCTTGTAGACGACGCCGTCGATTTCATACGGCATGGTCGGGCGCTGTTCGCCTATGCGCTGGTAGTAGCCGAGCAGGCCGTCCACGCCGCGCACCACGGCGCCCTCGCGCGCCACCGGCAAGCCCAGTTCCGCGTACCAGGCCAGCAGCGCCGAATGCGACGGCGGCATGGCCGCGCCTTCGAGCGCGCCGACGCCGTAGCTGTAGAAGCTGAGCTTGCGGGCGCTGGTGATGCGCGAATCGAGCTGGCGCAGCGAGCCGGCCGCCGCGTTGCGCGGGTTGACGAATTCCTTTTGGCCGGCCGCGCGCTGGCGCGCGTTCATGCTGTCGAAATCGGCCTTGAACATCAGCACCTCGCCGCGCACGTCCAGCAGCGCCGGCGGCCGCGCGCCATGCAGCCGCAGCGGAATGCTCTTGATGGTCTTGATGTTGGCGGTGACGTCTTCGCCGGTGTAGCCGTCGCCGCGCGTGGCGGCCTGGGTCAGCACGCCGTCGACGTAGCGGATGTTGATGGCTAGGCCGTCGTATTTGACTTCGGCCGCGTATTCGACTTCGATGGCGTCGAGTCCTTCGCGCACGCGGCGGTCGAAGTTGACGATGTCCTCGTCCTCGAAGCCGTTGTTAAGCGACAGCATGGGCACCGAATGCGTGACCTGGTCGAACTGCGGCAGCGGCGCGGCACCCACGCGCAGGCTGGGCGAATCGGGCGCTGTCAGCGCCGGATAAGCCGCTTCCAGTTCTTGCAGCGCGAGGAACAGGCGGTCGTATTCGGCGTCGGGGATGGTGGGGGCGTCGAGCACGTGGTAGGCGTGCAGGTGCCGGTTCAATTCGGCGGTCAGGCCGAGGATGCGGGCGGCGGCGGTTGCCTCATCGCCGCCGGCCGCACCCGGAGTGTTCGTGTCGGTCATGGCTTGCTAATCGTGGTCTCAGCTGAACAGGCGCAGCGCGCGCGTCGAGCCGGCGGGAATGTCGGCGGCGTCCATCTCGGCGTAGAAATCCTGCACCTGGCCGGCGATTTCGGCCAGCGCCGCATCCGTCAGCGCCTGGTTGTAGTCGTCGACGATGGTCGCGTCGAGCCGCGCCGTGAGCGACTGGGCGCAGGCCACCATGGCGCCGAAACCGTCGCGCGCCGGCGTCACGCAGGGCACGTCGAGCAGCAGCGTCAGCCGCGGCGTGGTTTCCTCGGCCAGCGTGACGTTGGTCGACAGCGAGAACAGGAAGCCGCCCTCGACGTCGGGCATCACGTAGCGGCCGTCGGGGCGCACGTCGAAGCCCTGCTTTTCCAGTGCGCCCAGCAGCGTGGTGATGGCCCACGGCGCGCCGTTGGTGGCCAGGTTGACGCCGAGCTGCGCGTCGTGGCCGGCCACGAAGCGGTGCAGATTGCGCGCTTCGGCCATCACTTCGATCATGTCCGGGATTTCCGGCTCGGCGCCGATTTCGTCGGCCATGGCGCGCAGGCGCGTGACCAGTTCCGAGTATTCCAGTTCGTTGAGCGCGGTGCTGCGGCTGGCCAGCTGCACCCCGCCTTGCAATTTCGTGTAGACGCCGCCGTGGACGATGGGTTCCCAGTCGCCGCTGACGGCCAGGCCGATGTAGTGCACCGGCTTGTTGCCGACCATGCGCAGCGTTTGCAGCACCGGCAGCAGCTTGTCGCCGCGTGCAGGGCCTTCCAGCGCCAGCGGCAGCAGGCAATCGATCAGCGGGTCGACCAGGCTGGTGGCCTGCTCGGCGGCGGCGCTGATGTGGGCCGGCGTGGCCGACGGCGCGACTGCCGCGACGCCGTCGCCGCCGGAACCGGCGCCAGCGCCAATATTAGAGTCGGCGGCACCGGCGTGCGCCTGGCCGGCCGCGTCGTCGAGCGAAAAACTCGGTTCGTGGCGGGCGGCGGGCGCGGCGTCGCCGCTGCGCATGAGCACATCATCATGGTCGGTCGAGAAGGCGCGTTCGACGCTCTTCTTGGCCTTGTGCTCCTGCAATTTGTTGTACGTGAATACGCCGGCGATGAAGACGCCGCCGGCCGCGATCAAACTCATTTGAAGATCTGTCATGCTGCTTGTGCCTCGGCGGCGCGATCGGCGGCGCAGCGCTGCCGCTGCCTACCTTCCGACCTGCGCCCGCCTGAGCCACCCTTTATTCGATGAACCGTTGATAAGCCACTGTTTTGAATTGTCAGTGAGGATACGTAAGCGTGCACTGGGACGTGCTGATCGCAGCCCAACAATCGCAGCCCGACTTTGGCAACTACTATGATACCAACATCATTGACTGAACGCCAAATGGCGGCGCTCCAGCGGGACGCGGACGGCGGCCGGCGCCGCTGCCGGTACGGCACCGGAACGGGCGCCACTCAGGGCCGCGCCGGCGGTTGCGGCAGCGGAAAGGCCAGCGAAAAGCCGCTGCCGGCGCCCAGCGTGCTGTCGACCTGGATCTTGCCGCCGAGCGCCTTGTGGACCTGGTTGTACACGGTGTGCAGGCCGAGGCCGCTGCTGCCCTGCCCCAGAGTTGTGGTGAAAAACGGGTCGAAGAGGCGTTCGATGTGTTCGGACGCGATGCCGCAGCCGTTGTCATGCACGCCCACATAGACCATGGCCTCGCCCGAGACCCGGCCCGACACGGTGACGGTGCCGCTGCCCGAGGCGACGCCGGCGAAGGCGTGGCGCAGGGCGTTCTCGATCAGCTCCGTCAGCACGTCGCTGAACGGCGCCAGGTAGGCGGTGATGACGATGCCTTCGGGGATGGCGTTGACGACCCGGTGCGGCGTCGGCCGGAACAGCGCGGCGGCGATGATGGTGTCGACCGTGTCGCGCAGGTTGAAGCTGCACAGCGCCATCGGCCCATCGTTGGAGGCGATCTTCTTGAAATTGCTCACCAGCGTGGCGGCGCGGTCGAGATTGTGCACCAGCATGTCGGCGCCATCGCGGATGCCGCCGATGAAGCCCTGCATTTCGCTGCGCGTCATGCCGGTGCCGGCCTTGAGCGCGAATTCGCCGACCTGGTGCTGGATGGCGCCGGCCGCCATCAGGCTGTTGCCGATGGGCGTGCTCAACTCGTGCGACACGCCGGCCACCAGCGTGCCGAGGGCCGCGTTCTTGGCCGATTGCAGCAATTCGGACTGCATCTGCGTCAGCGCCGCCAGCGCCGCGCTCAGCTGCCGGTTGGCCTCGCCCAGTTCGACGGCGTCGGCGGCCTGGCGCTGCTGGGCCGCCAGCAGGCGCCGGTTGCTGTCCTCCAGGTAGCGGTGCTGGTCGAGCAGCTTGAAGTCGCTCTCGATGCGGTTTTTCAGTTCCCACATCAATTCGATGTACTTGTCCTGGAACACGCGGGTCTTGTTGTCGAGCACGCAGATGGTGCCGAACACTTCATCGTCCGGCCACACCAGGGGCACGCCGACGTAGGCGATCATGTCGAGCTCGACGTCGGGATTGTCCTTCCACTGCCGGCTCGTCAGCGCGTTCGGCACTTGCAGCACGGCGCGGCTGGCCATCACGGTTTCGCAATACAGGCCCGTGTTGAGCTTGGCCCGGTGGCCGGCGATATAGGGATTGTCGTCGGCCCGCGAGGTGACCAGCACTTCGATCTCCTCTTCGTGGACGCGCATGATCAAGCCGGCCGGCACATTGAAAATGGCGGCCATCACATCGACGATGTTTTGCCAGCTTTCGAGAAAACTGTCAGGAATAATATGCTTGCGACTCGACATATGCACCACGGATCTCCAGAAAAGATGGTAAGCGGCGGACCCGGCGAGCTGCCCGGCCCGCGCCGCCGCGATTACAGCGGGTCGGCCGCCTAGGCCTCCTGCAAGCCGTCGACCATGCCGACGGCCGCCTCCATGTCCACGGCCACGATGCGCGAGACGCCCTGCTCCTGCATCGTCACGCCGATGAGCTGGTTGGCCATTTCCATGGCGATCTTGTTGTGCGATATAAACAGGAATTGCGTGTGCTCCGACATGCGCTTGACCATGCGGCAGAAGCGCTCGGTGTTGGCGTCGTCGAGCGGCGCGTCGACCTCGTCGAGCAGGCAGAACGGCGCCGGATTGAGGCGGAACATGGAAAACACCAGCGCCGTCGCCGTCAGCGCCTTTTCGCCGCCCGACAGCAAATGGATGGTGGCGTTCTTCTTGCCGGGTGGCTGGGCCATCACTTGCACGCCGGCGTCGAGGATTTCATCGCCGGTCATGATGAGCCTGGCCTGGCCGCCGCCGAACAGGATCGGGAACAGTTCCGAGAAATGGCCGTTGACGCGGTCGAAGGTGTCTTGCAGCAGCTCGCGGGTTTCCTTGTCGATGCGGGCGATGGCGTCTTCCAGCGTGTTGATGGCTTCGACCAGGTCGGCGTTCTGGGCGTCGAGGAAGTTCTTGCGTTCGGACGCCTGGGCCAGCTCGTCGAGCGCGGCCAGGTTGACGGCCCCGAGGCCGGCGATGGCGTTGGTCAGCCGCGTCACCTCGCCCTGCAGGTAGGACGGCTTCATGTCGGCGTGCAGCTTGGCCGACAGCGCCGCCTCGTCGGCCTGCGCCTCGGCCAGCTGGGCCGCGTACTGTTCCTGGTTCAGGCGCGCGGCCTGTTCCTTGAGCTGCATTTCCATGATCTTGTCGCGCTGCGGCTGCAAAGTGCGCTCGGCCGACATGCGGCCCTCCTCGAAGGCGCGCAGCTGCTGGGTGATCTGGTCGAGCTCGTGGCGCGCGTCCGACAGCGCGCGCTCCTGCCCGGTGCGCCGTTCCAGCAGCTCTTGCAAGCCCTCGTTGGCGGCGCCGGACTCCAGGCTTTCCAGCTCGCTCTGGCCGGCCGCCAGACTGGCCGCCACCTGCGCCGCCTGCGTGCTGGCGGTGGCGATGCTGCGGCGCAGCTCGTCGATCTTGCTGCGCTGCGACTTCTCGGCGAACTGTGCTTCCTGCGCCGCGCGTTCCATGTCGCGCAGCTTTTCGCGGGCGTCGGTGAGGCGCCGTTCCTTTTCCATGAAGGCGGTCTGGCCGTCCTCATGCTCGCCCTGCAGATTGCCCAGCTCCATATCGAGCTGCTCGAATTTTTCTTCCGATTCGAGCTTGACGTGCATTTGCTCGGCCTCCTGCGCGGCGATCTCGGCCAGGTCGGTCTCGATCTGGTCGCTGCGCTGGTTGAAGCGCGCCTCGATTTCCGACAGCTTCACGACGTCCAGCTGCAGCGTGTGCACGGCTTGCGTCAGGCTCTGGCTTTTGGCGCGGAACTCGGTCAGCTGGCGCGTCAGGTTGGCGACGGCCGCGTCGGCGCGCACCGAGCGGGCGCGCGCCTCGTCGGCCAGCATCTGCTGCGCGCGCAGCTGCTTGGTCAGGTTCTCGATTTCCTGCTGGCGGCCCAGCATGCCGTCCTGCTCGGAATCGGCGGCGTAGAAGCGCACGCTGCCCGGCGTGATGACGTGGCCTTGCTTCGTGACGAAGTAGCCGCCGGCCGGCAGCCGGCCCCGTTCGGCGAAGGCCTCGGCCGCGTCGTCGGCGCTGTAGACGTTGTGCAGCCAGTCTTGCAGCAGGCCGCGCAGGCCGGGATCGTTCAGCTTCAGCAAGTGCAGGAAGGGCTTCAGGCCGGCCACGTCGAAGGGCGCCGGCGGCGTCGCCGGCGACGGCGCGAACAGGGCCAGCTTGGCCGGCGGCGCGTCGTTGAAGAAGGCCTTGGCCCACTCGATGTTCGACATCTGCAGCGCCGACGTGCGCTCGCGCAGGATGGCTTCCATCGCCGTTTCCCAGCCCTGCTCGATGTGCAGCTTTTGCCACAGCTGCGGCAGCGTGTCGAGCTCGTGCTTCTTCAGCCACGGCTGGACCTTGCCCTGCGTCTGCACCCGCTCCTGCATCTGGCGCAGCGCGTTCAGCCGCGCTTCGAGCTGGGCATTGCCGGCCGTCTCGGCGTTGACCTGGGTCTGCGCGGCGCCGCGTTCCTCTTCCAGGCGCGGCTGCTGCTCCAGCGCCTCTTCCAGATGGTAGCCCTGCTCTTCCAGCGCCTGCTGCTGTTCTTCCAGCTGCATTTTCAGGTTGACGAGGCGGCCGCTGTCCGGCAGGTTCAAGCCGTTCTTTTCCTGTTGCAGGCGCTCGCGCCGCGTCGCCAGACTGTTGAGGATATTCGAGGCGTTGCGCTGGTGCGCTGATTCCAGTTCCAGCTGCTGCTGCGCCTGCATGATGCGGGCGCGCGACTCCGTGCTGCTGGTCTGCGCCTCGCGCCAGGCCTGCTCCAGCATCGGCAGCGATTCGCTTTTTTGCTCGGCCATCATCTGCGACTGCTCGACCTTGGCCGCCAATTCTTCCAGGTTGAACTCGGCTTCCTCGATCTGCCCGCCATATTCCTGCGCCTGGCTCTGCCACTGGTCGCGCTGCGCCGTCAGCGTCGCCAGCTGCGCCTGCAGACGGCTGCGCGATTCGAGCACGAACTTGATCTGCGCCTCCAGGCTGCCGATGTCGGCGTTGGTCTGGTATAGATGGCCCTGCGCCGTGTGCAGGCGGTCGCCGACGGCGAAGTGGGCCTGGCGCATCTGCTCCAGGGTCAGCTCGACGTTGCGCAGCTTGGCGGTCTGTTCCTCCAGGTCGGTCTGGGCCTGCTCGACTTCGCGGAAGTAGCGCTTTTGCTCGCCCTCGGCCTCGTTCTTGCGCAGCAGCCAGAGCAGCTTCTGCTTTTCTTCCTGGTCCGCTTGCAGGGCATGGAATTTGGTGGCGACGGCGGCCTGGGCCTGGAGCTTGTCCAGATTGCTGTTCAGCTCGCGCAAGATGTCGTCCACGCGCAGCAGGTTTTCACGCGTGTCCTGCAGCCGGTTCTCGGTCTCGCGGCGGCGCTCCTTGTACTTCGACACGCCGGCCGCTTCTTCGAGGAACACGCGCAGCTCTTCCGGGCGCGATTCGATGATGCGCGAAATCATGCCCTGGCCGATGATGGCGTAGGCGCGCGGGCCGAGGCCCGTGCCCAGGAAGATATCCTGGATGTCGCGCCGGCGCACCGGCTGGCCGTTGATGTAATAGGTGGAGGTGCCGTCGCGCGTGAGCGTGCGCTTGACGGCGATCTCGGCGTACTGGCCCCACTGGCCGGAGGCCTTGCCGTCGTGGTTGTCGAAGATCAGCTCGACGGACGCGCGCCCGGCCGGCTTGCGGTGGGTGGAGCCGTTGAAGATCACGTCCTGCATCGACTCGCCGCGCAACTCCGACGCCTTCGATTCGCCCAGCACCCAGCGCACGGCGTCGATGATGTTGGACTTGCCGCAGCCGTTGGGTCCGACCACGCCGACCAACTGGCCCGGCACCTGGAAATTGGTGGGATCGACGAAAGACTTAAATCCCGACAATTTGATGGAGGAGAGTCGCACGTTGTTTTAACAGTTCTTTGCCGCTGGCGGCAATCAGGTTGGCGCCAGAGGACCGTCCAGCCACCTGTGCCACAGCGCGGGCGCCCCTCTTGCAAAGTAAACTATCATACCATTTTACGCACGGAAAACCGGCCAAAAAACAGCATGGTCCGCTTACAAAGACGGGCGCTGGCCCACGCCGCGATCCGGCCTGCGCCATTGATCGCGCGTAAACGGCTCGTCGTGGCCGGACAGCAGTAAAGCGAGCTCGGTCATCCACTGCTCGGTCGGCACCGGCTCCAGCCGCGGCGCGACCAGCAGGATGGGGATGCACAGCACCAGCAACACGCGGCTCAGCGCCAGATGATGTTCGGTGCTGGCATGCCAGATGAAGGCGGCGGCGACCATCAGCCCCAGCAGCGTGCCGGTGACGACCTCGGACACCGAATGGGCTTGCACATAAATCCGCGACAGGCTGATGAGCACGGCGACCGCGATGCCGGCCAGCGTGCCCCACACCCGCGCCGACGCGCCCAGCTGGCGGCAGCCGAGGTAGCAGGCGACCGGGAACACGGCGGCGGCGCGCATGGCGTGGCCGCTGAAGCCCGAGAATTCGACCGACTCCACGCCCAGGCCCCAGCCGATGAACGCCACCTTGGTCAGCACCACCAGGGCCATGCCGGCGCCGAACAGCAGACACCAGGACAAGGTCAAGCGCCACGACTGGCCCGCCAGCAGCCACACGGCGATGGCGACGCCGATGGGACCGGTCACCGCCAAACTGCCCACCAAACTCAAGTCACGCCACAACATCATGCCAAAAACCTTCATCGTCGAACATCGTGCCAGAAAAAAAACGCCTGAGGCGCCGCTGGGCGCGCCGTTTTGCGGCGCACCATCATTTAAGCACAACCGTGGGTAATTTAGGGAATATTGCGAGAAGGAAAATATTTCGCGATGGGGGAGGAAGACGGCCCGGGTGAATCGGCATCAATCAAGCGTAGGCGCTTCGCTGCGCCGCGATCGCCGGATCGTTGACGGCCGCCTGCGACATCGCCTGCGTCAAGGCCATGGCGACCACGCCCTCGCTGCGCACCAGTTGCGCGCCGCCGTCGCGGAACTGCGCCGCCAGCGCCAGGCCCGACATCGAAAACGCTTCCTGCCGCGCGGCGGTGGAGAAAATATACAGGGTGCGCAGCGGGCTGATCCACGCGAGCTTGACCTTGCGCCGGCCGCCGTCGGGCTGCGCGAACTCGACCCACATGCCGCGCGCCAGACTGTCGACCTCGATGACGGCCTCGTCGTCGTGCGCTTGCGGCGCGGGCGCCGCGGTCTGCGCCTGGGCCTGCCGGGCCTGCAATTCGAGCCGGCGCTCGGCCGCCTGCTGCGCGGCCTGCATCGCCAGTTCGACCTGGCGCTCCGGCGCCAATTCCAGCGGCGCGCGGACGATGGAAGCGTGGCATTCGGCCAGCTCGGCGAAGAATTGCAGGCGGTCGGCGTCTTGCCACTTGATGATGTCGAGCCACTTGTTGAGCGAAGACAGCAGGCTGGGCAGCTTGGCGATCAAACGCTTGCGCTCCGGCGCGCTCAACTTCGGCTTGACGCTCCAGATCAGCTCGTCCATGGTGCGGGTGGCGCTGTTGACGGCGCCGGGCTTGTCGTCGTCGACGCTGTAGGCGATGGTCAGCACCGACACCCATTTGTTTTCCAGGAAGGCTTCGACCACGGCCACCACTTCACCGGTGCCGATGCGCAAGGCCACGGCGTCGCGCGCCGAGCGACCGGCCTCGGCCATCCTTTCCTGCTTCAGGGCGGCGGCGATGGGTTCGGCGATGGCGGCGGCGGCGGCCGCCTCCTCGGCCTTGATCGACGCTTCGAGCTCGTCGACGGCTTCCGTGAAGACCGACAATTCGTGATCGTAATCGCGGCCGACCCGGTCGACGCTGCGCTGCATGGCCTGGAACAGCGGATCTTCCGGCCCCTTGCGCTGCTCCCAGCCCATGCGCGACAGCAAGTCGATCAGGCGCCGCGCCGGGTGTGCTTCCTGGAAGAAGAAATCCTTGTCGACCAGCGCCGCCTTGAGCACGGGAATTTGCAGGAAACGGATCAGGTCGCGGATTTCCTGGGAAATGCTCTGGTCCTGGAACACGGTGTCGAAGATGGCCGACAGCAAGTCGATGGTGCTTTCGTCGGCGCGCGACAGGCTGCCCTGCGGCATGCTTTCCTTGAGGCGCGGCAGATAAAACACATTCGCCGGACGCGCCTGGCCGCCCTGCCCTGCGGCCGCGCCATTGCCCGGCGACGCGTTGCCCGAGGTGGCCGAGGTGACATAACCGGCGGACATGGCCGACGCGGCCGCCATGATGCCCGTCGACGTCATCTGCGCCACGGCCGGCATGGCGTGCTGCAACTGGGCCAGGTAGCTCAGCAGTGGCCGCTTGGCGCCGACCTGCGACTGCCGCCGCGCCGCCTCATTGTCCTGCGCGCCGTGAAAACCTTGCGCCGCCCCCTGCACCCAGGCGCCGCCGGTGACGACCGCGCCCGCCGGGATGTCCGGGATGCCGAGGTCGATTTCTTCGGTGGCGCCGACGCCGCTGGCGGCAAAAAACTGCCGCAACTGCTGCGCCAGCGCCGCCTGCTGGCCGCGCGCCGGCGCCGGCGAGAAAGCGGGCGCCGGCGGCACATCGGCCTTGCGGCCCTTGTAGCCGTCCACCGAACCGGGCAGCACACCCTTGCGCTGCAAGGCCAGGTTCAGCGCTTCGAGCATCGGCCCCAGATCAAGGAACATGCCCGGTTTTAACAGCGGCAACAGCAGGTTGGCCGACTCCGGATCGGTATCGAACTCCAGCCATGCCTGTTGCAGGGCGACGAGGAAGACATCGGGACGGAAAGGATTCTGGTTCAGGCGCAGGATATCGCGCTCCAGCAAAAAGGCCAGCCGCACGTTCAGGGTTTGCAAGGAGTCGCCGTACAGCACCTCGAACGGCTTGCTGATGCCGCCGACGGCCACTTTATTGTCCATTTCCTCGTAGGGAACCAGACCTAGCGGCTGAGCCGCCTCGCGCGAGCGGGCTTGCGGCGCCGGCGCCAGCAAGGCTATTTCGCAGCGCAGCGTCTTTTCCAGCATGCCGCTGGCGAGATGCAAAAACGCCATGCTGCTGTTGCGCAGCATATTGCCGGCCCGGATGCGCTGCTGCATGGCGCGCGTGTCGCCGTCGGTGGCGTCGATCAGCGCGCCGCCAAGCTTGGCGAACAAGTCCAGATATTGATCGTTGAGGTGCCGCGTGACGATGCCGATCAGCTCTTCCAGCAAGGCATGCCGCGGCGAAACCGTCTTTTTCGGCGCCGTGCTGTTGGTTGAAATAGGCATCATGGTTGTTGACCCACTGGTGGTCGGCTGCCGCGGCATCAGCCCGTCTTTATCTGGCCGCGTTACCACATTCTGACACATTATTGCCGCATGGCAATAGGCAAATGGAAACTATTGGCCTTATTTCCGGCTTTCTTTTGTATCGCCCGGCAACGCACGCCGCAATTGCTTCCACGCTAGTGGCCGACCTTGAGCCTGCGCAAGGATCAGGATGCAAGTTTCCTTAAGATAACACGTCGGCACCGGCTGCCCGACAGTCGCCATCTCCTCCACCGTCCAAGGATATCAGATGAAATTCCTGCAAAACCTGGCCACCGCCAGCAAACTGCTGGCCGCCTTCGCGCTCGTGCTCGGCCTGACCGTGCTGCTGGGCGTTTCCGCCCTGGGCCGCATGGGCGACATCGACCGCGCTTCGACCCGGCTGTCCGGCAAGTGGTTGCCCGATATTATCTCAACATTGTCGCTCAAGCATGATTTACAGGAACTCCGCACTTGGCAAGCTCAGCATATTTTAAGCGCCGACCAGGATGGTATCGACGCCCTGGACAAAAAATTAAACGATGCGACCGCCGCCTACCGCGCCAACCTGGCTCAGCTGTCGAGCACGCTGACCGACCCGGCGCCGCAAGCCATGGTGACGCAGCTGACGCGCCAGGGCGCCGACTTCGCCCAGGAGCAGGCCAGGCTGCTGGCCCTGTCGCGCGACGGCAAGAAGGACGAGGCGCGGGCTTTACTCAAAGGCAGCGTGCAGCAACTGGCCGAGGCGATGGGCGGCGGCCTCGACAAGCTGGTCGCGCTCGACATGGACGGCAGCCAGCAGGCCGCCCGCGACGCCGACGCCATCTACGAGGGCGCCCGCTGGCTGACGTGGGGCTTGCTGACCCTGTCGATCTCGACCGGCACGCTGCTGGCGTTGTCGGTGGCGCGCTCCATCGCCACCCCGCTGCGCGAGGCGGTCCGCGTGGCGCGCCGCATCGCGGACGGCGACCTGGGCACGCGCTTGAGCATGCCGGCGAGCACCCGCATCAGCGCCGGCACCCGCGATGAAACCGAGCAACTGTTGCTCGCCATGCGGGACATGAACGACAGCCTGCTCACCCTGGTCGGCCAGGTGCGCAGCGGCGCCAGCACCATCAGCGGCGCGGCCGGCGAGATCGCGGCCGGCAATCTGGACTTGTCCAGGCGCACCGAGCAGCAAGCCGCTTCGCTGGAGCAGACCGCCTCCTCGATGGAACAACTGACGTCGACCGTCAAGCAGAACGCCGAGCACGCCGTGCAGGCCAACAAGCTGGCGGTGTCGGCCTCGGAAGTGGCGGTCAAGGGCGGCGCCGACGTGGCGCAGGTGGTCGGCACGATGGCGTCGATTAACGATTCGTCGAAGAAGATCGCCGAAATCATCGGCGTCATCGACGGCATCGCCTTCCAGACCAACATCCTGGCCCTGAACGCCGCCGTCGAGGCCGCCCGCGCCGGCGAACAGGGTCGCGGCTTCGCCGTCGTCGCGTCGGAAGTGCGCAACCTGGCCCAGCGCAGCGCCGCCGCCGCCAAGGAAATCAAGGTGCTGATCGACGATTCCGTCGACAAGGTGGTGCTGGGCACGCAACTGGCCGACAAGGCCCGCAACACCATGGAAGCGGTGGTCGGCAGCGTCAAGCGGGTGACCGACATCATCGGCGAGATCGCCCACGCCAGCGCCGAGCAGACGGCCGGACTGGAACAAGTCCACCACGCCATCGCTGCGATGGACCAGGCCACCCAGCAGAACGCCGCGCTGGTCGAACAGGCGGCAGCGGCGGCGACGGCGATGCGCGAGGAAACGGGCAAGCTCAGCGCCGTCATCGGCGTCTTTAGCGGCGGCGAGGCGGCCGGGCCGGCCAAGGCGGCGGCTGATCCGGTCGCCACCGGCGCGGCTACGGCCACTGCTGCGGCAAGCGCCGGCGCACCGTCCGCTGTGCCGGCCACGCCCGGCGCCGCGCCGCTGCGCCTGCCCGCCGCCCGCAAAGCGCCGCCGCGCCGGCCGGGCGGCACCGTCAAGAACGGCAGCAACGACGTGGAATGGGAAGAGTTCTGACGGCGGCGCAAGGGCCGATGCAAGGCCTGCGCCTACAAGGCCGCAAGTCAAATTCCGATAGCGAAAACATGGATGGAATCGCATCATTGCTGCACCGGAAACGCATCAGTCCAAGGCTTTCCATTACCCAAGCAGGCCTTGGACCGATACGGGACCGGACGGTGACTTTTTCATTTTTTGCAAAGGAATCAAGATGAACTCGAACCAAAAAAGCGGTAGCGGCAGCAAGCAAAACCAGGGCGGCGCCAGCAAGCAGTCGTCGACCGGCGGCACCCAGGGCGGCACGCATGAGCAACACGTCGAAGCTGGCCGTCAAAGCCACAAAAACGACGGCAACAAGCAGTCCGGCAGCGCTGGCTCGTCCAGCAAATCGTCCAGCACGGGCAATAAAGACCGCTAACCCAGGCTAGCGGCAGTGGCCATGCGGCGCAAGCGAACGCGCCCGCCGGGCCACGGAGCATCACTGTACCGAGAGTCTGCGACGGCACGGCCGCTGTCACAGGCTCTTCTGCGTTTACAGGCCCTACGCTTTTTGATCAGATATTGGTGACGCGCTGACCTTTGGGCGGCGCGAAATCGCGTACCGCGTCTATCATGCCGACGCCCTCCGCTTCGGCCGCCGTCAGGTGCAAATCGGAATAGGCGTGGATGTGCCAGTGTTCCTCGGTCAGCCGCACGTGCTTGCGCAGGATTTGCTCGGTGCGGGCATCGTCGGCCTGCAAGCCCTCGACGATGATGCGCAGCGCGTCCGGCCGCGCGCCGTGCGGGGCGCTGGCGTGCGATTTGTGGACCATGAAGCGCGACGTTTCGCTGGCGTAACGCTGCTCGCCGGCCAGGAACAAAATCACGGCGATCGACGCGACGGCGCCGGCGTTGTAAGTCACGATGCGGACCGGCAGCTGGCTCAGGTAGTTGTACAGGCAGATGCCGTCGCTGACATAGCCGCCGTTGGACTGGATCAGGATGTGGGCGGTCTCGATGTGGTCCTCGGTCATGTCGGCGGCGGCCTCGAACACGCGCCTCACCATGTCGCTATTGACGTCACCCGACAGTGTGAACCAGGCATGCCCCTCGAATTTTTCTATCTCATCGCTCATGGCTGCCCTCTGAAAACTGGAAGCTTCATTTTAGCAAAGAGTTGTTTTTACGGTGGTATTGGCGTGCGTCATTCGTGCGCGCCATCAGCGCTTCTGGATTGACAGCAAGTGTCTTCTGACATATATTCCCGAGTCTTGATCGGGAGAGGGCAAACTCGCGTTGCCGCCGAAGGGGCACTACCCAAAAACTCTCAGGCAAAAGGACCGATCAAGGGACTGGCGCGTTCGCTTGTATGGCGGGCGCCGCCGGCTCAACTCTGGAGAGCGGCCGCGGCACACGCCGGCGGCCCACCGAAGGGGCGCACGGGAGTCATCCCGTAATCTCTCAGGTACCAAGGACAGAGGGGTCTGCAATCATAGTGGAATAAGCTGCTTCAGCTCTTCCGTGCATGTTCTATGGTGTATTCATCCCCTTTTATCCGGACCGAGGAACTCATGACGCTCAAAGCTACCCCACTCAACAACGCCCACCGTGCCGCAGGCGCCCGCATGGTCGATTTCGGCGGCTGGGACATGCCGGTCAACTACGGTTCGCAAATCGAAGAACATCACGCCGTGCGCACCGACGTCGGCATGTTCGACGTCGCGCACATGTGCGTCGTCGACCTCGAGGGCGCCAACGTGCGCGCCTTCCTGCGCGGCCTGCTGGCCAACAACGTCGACAAACTGCAGGCGAGCGGCAAGGCGCTGTACTCCTGCATGCTGACGCCGCAGGGCCACGTCATCGACGACCTGATCGTCTACTTCATCAACGAAAACTGGTTCCGCCTCGTCGTCAACGCCGGCACCGCCGAAAAAGACGTGGCCTGGATCACCGAACAAAACACCGCCACCGGCAGCGGCGTGACGATCACCGAGCGCCGCGACGGCGCCGCCGATGCCGCGGCCTACCCGATGGCCCTGATCGCCGTGCAGGGCCCGAACGCCCGCGCCAAGGTGTGGCAGGTGCTGCCGGAGACGCAGGCCGCGTCGGCCGACATCAAACCGTTCAACGCCGTCATCGTCAAGGACACGGCCTTCGGCGAAGTGATGGTGGCGCGCACCGGCTACACCGGCGAGGACGGCTTCGAGCTCGCCTTCCCGGCCGCGCAGGCCGAGGCGCTGTGGAACGCGCTGGCGGCCGCCGGCGTCAAGCCGGCCGGCCTGGGCGCGCGCGACACGCTGCGCCTGGAAGCGGGCATGAATCTGTACGGCCAGGACATGGACGACACCGTCAACCCGCTCGACGCCGGCCTGGCCTGGACCATCGACCTGGTGTCGCCGCGCGACTTCGTCGGCAAGGCGGCCTTGCTGGCGATGGGCCAGAACGCCCAGTTCGTCGGCCTGATCCTGCGTGAAAAAGGCGGCGTGCTGCGCGCCCACCAGAAGGTCATCGTCGGCGGCACCGACGCCGTCGGCGAAATCACCAGCGGCACCTTCAGCCCGACCATGCAGCAGACCATCGCGCTGGCCCGCGTGCCGAGGGGCGTGGCCGTCGGCGACACCGTGCACGTCGAAATCCGCGACAAGAAACTGGCCGCCTCGGTGGTCAAACTGCCTTTCGTCCGCAACGGAAAAATCCTCGCGGCGTAATGATATAAACTGTTTATACCATCCCCTATCATCCCCGACTATCACCATCTGGAGCCCCACATGAATATTCCTGCTGAACTGAAGTACACCGCCTCCCACGAATGGGTACGCAAGGAAGCCGACGGCAGCGTCACCGTCGGCATCACCGAATTCGCGCAGGACGCGCTGGGCGACATCGTCTTCGTCGAAGTGCCGAAAGTGGGCACCGTCTACGCCGCCGGCGACGACGCCGCCGTCGTCGAATCCGTCAAGGCGGCCAGCGACATCTACGCGCCGGTGGCCGGCGAAGTCATCGCCGTCAACGACGCCGTCGTCGGCGCGCCGGAATCGATCAACGCCGACGCCTACTCGGCCTGGCTGTTCAAGATCCAGCCGTCCGACGCCGCCGCCATCGACGCCCTGCTCGACGCCGCCGCCTACGGCAAGACCACCGAGGCGTAACCGGTCGCAGCTCCGGCCAGCCTTCGCGCTGGCCGTTTTCTTTTTTGCGCGCCACCAGCGTGGCCCCGGCTTGCCGCCGGTGGCTATGCGCCGCATGGCGGCGCCGCAGCCCGCACACTTTTTTTGGCCCCGACCTATCATGACCCGCACCAGCCTGACCCAACTCGAAGCCCGCGATGCCTTCATCGCCCGTCACATCGGCCCCGACGCCGCCGAACAGGAGGCGATGCTCGCCGTCCTCGGCTACGCCTCGCGCGCCGCGCTGATCGACGCCATCGTCCCGACCAATATCCGCAACAAAGGCAAACTGGCGCTGGGCCAGTACGCGCAGCCGATGCCGGAACAGGAAGCGCTGGCCAAGCTGAAAAAGCTGGCCTCGAAAAACAAGGTGCTCAAGTCCATGATCGGCCAGGGCTATTACAACACCCACACGCCCGGCGTCATCCTGCGCAACATCTTCGAAAACCCGGCCTGGTACACCGCCTACACGCCGTATCAGCCGGAGATTTCGCAAGGCCGCCTGGAAGCGATCCTGAACTTCCAGCAAACCGTGACCGATTTGACCGGCATGGGCATCGCCAATTCGTCGATGCTCGACGAAGGCACGGCCGCCGCCGAAGCGATGACGCTGATCCAGCGCGTCGGCAAGTCGAAGTCGCAGGTGTTCTACGTGGCCGACGACGTGCTGCCGCAATCGCGCGAAGTCGTCGAGACGCGCGCCCAGCCGCTCGGCATCGAAGTGCGCAGCTTCCCGGCGGCCGAACTGGTCGCCGTCGGCGACTGCTTCGGCGTGCTGCTGCAATACCCGGGCGTGAACGGCGTGGTGCGCGACTACGCGGCCGACGTGGCGACCATCAAGGCCAAAGGCGCGATGGTCGTCGTCGCCGCCGACCTGCTGGCGTTGACCATGCTCACGCCGCCGGGCGAATGGGGCGCCGACGTCGTCGTCGGCAACAGCCAGCGCTTCGGCGTGCCGCTCGGTTTCGGCGGCCCGCACGCCGGCTACCTGGCCACGCGCGACGAATTCAAGCGCAGCATGTCGGGCCGCCTGGTCGGCGTCACCATCGACGCCCAGGGCAACACCGCCTACCGCCTGGCGCTGCAAACGCGCGAGCAGCACATCCGCCGCGAAAAAGCCACCTCCAACATCTGCACCGCGCAAGTGCTGCTGGCGGTGATGGCGTCGATGTACGCCGTCTACCACGGCCCGGCGGGCCTGTTGCAGATCGCCCAGCGCGTGCACCGCTACACCGGCATCCTGGCCGCGAACCTGAAGACGCTCGGCTACCACGTCGCCAACGCCACCTTCTTCGACACGCTGACCATCGCCGTCAAGGACGCCGAGCAGCTGCACGCGTCGGCCCACTCGCACGGCGTCAACCTGCGCATCATCGACGCCACGCACGTCGGCGTCTCGCTCGACGAAACCACCACCCGCGACGACCTGACGCTGCTGTGGACCGTGTTCTCGCATCCGGCCGGCGGCCCGGCCCACGGCCCGGCCTTCGACGACGTCGAGGCGGCGGTTGTCAACGCCTTCCCCGAGGCGCTGGCGCGCCGGAGCGCCTACCTGACGCACCCGGTCTTCAACCGCTATCACTCCGAACATGAAATGCTGCGCTACCTGCGCAGCCTGGCGGACAAGGACCTGGCGCTGGACCGCACCATGATCCCGCTCGGCTCCTGCACCATGAAGCTGAACGCGACCAGCGAAATGATCCCGGTCACCTGGCCCGAGTTCTCCAACATCCATCCGTTCGCACCGGACGCGCAGACCATCGGCTACCGCGAAATGATTTCGCAGCTTGAAGAGATGCTGTGCGCCCTGACCGGCTACGCCGCCATATCGCTGCAGCCGAACGCCGGTTCGCAGGGCGAGTACGCCGGCCTGCTGGTCATCAAGGCTTACCACGAGTCGCGCGGCGATGGCCATCGCAACATCTGTTTGATCCCGTCGTCGGCGCACGGCACCAACCCGGCGTCGGCCAATATGGTCGGCATGCAGGTGGTCGTCACCGCCTGCGACGCCAGCGGCAACGTCGACCTGGCCGACCTGAAAGCGAAAGCCGAACTGCACTCGAAGAACCTGGCCTGCGTGATGGTCACGTATCCGTCGACGCACGGCGTGTTCGAAGAAGGCATCCAGGAACTGTGCGAGATCATCCACAGCCACGGCGGCCAGGTCTACATCGACGGCGCCAACATGAACGCGCTGGTCGGCGTGGCGGCGCCGGGTTCGTTCGGCGGCGACGTCTCGCACCTGAACCTGCACAAGACCTTCTGCATCCCGCACGGCGGCGGCGGTCCCGGCGTCGGCCCGATCGGCGTCGGCGCCCACCTGGCCAAGTTCCTGCCCAACCAGCGCTCCAGCGGCTACCAGCGCGACGCGGCCGGCATCGGCGCCGTCAGCGCCGCGCCGTTCGGCTCGGCCAGCATCCTGCCGATTTCGTGGATGTACATCGCCATGATGGGCGCGGAAGGCTTGACCGCCGCCACCGAGACCGCCATCCTGGCCGCGAACTACATCGCGCGCCGCCTGGCGCCGCACTACCCGGTGCTGTACTCGGGCCACGACGGCCTGGTGGCGCACGAGTGCATCCTCGACCTGCGTCCGCTGACCGACGCCACCGGCATCAGCAACGAGGACGTGGCCAAGCGCCTGATGGACTTCGGCTTCCACGCACCGACCATGAGCTTCCCGGTGCCGGGCACGCTGATGATCGAGCCGACCGAGAGCGAATCGAAAGTCGAGATGGACCGCTTCATCGACGCCATGATTACGATCCGCATGGAGATCGCGAAAGTGGAAAACGGTGAATTCGACCGCACCGACAATCCGCTCAAGGGCGCGCCGCACACGGCCGAAGTGCTGCTGTCCGACACCTGGAACCGCAAGTACAGCCGCGAAGTGGCGGCCTATCCGCTGCCGTCGCTGCGCAAGCAAAAGTACTGGCCGCCGGTCGGCCGCGCCGACAACGTCTACGGCGACCGTAACCTGTTCTGCGGCTGCGCGCCGATGAGCGATTACGAGTAAATGATGGCGCGGTGCCGGTAGTCGTCCGGCGCCGCCCGCACCGCCCGTCAAGTACGATTCGACGCCAAACGCAGGCGGGCCACCCGGCCCGGGCCTGCGTTTTTTTTCGCCGCAGCCACCACCGGACCGGCCGGCGGGCCGCCCTGTTCATCGAGCTGGAAGCGCGTCACCGCCTGCGCCACCAGCGCCAGGTTCCGCTGCGTAATGTGATCGATCTGGACGATGGCTTGCCGCACCTCGTGCAAGCCCTCGGCCTGCGCGGCACTGGACTGGCTGATCTGGCCGATCAAATCGCCCACCTGCCGCACCGACGCGACGATCTCGGCCATGCTGCCGCCGGCCTCCTCGACCGAGCGGCTGCCACCCTCGATTTCCGCCACCGATGCCGCCATCAGCGTCTTGATTTCGCGCGCCGCCGTGGCCGAGCGCCGCGCCAGCGTGCGCACTTCGCCCGCCACCACGGCGAAGCCGCGTCCATGCTCGCCGGCGCGCGCCGCCTCCACCGCCGCGTTCAGCGCCAGCAAATTGGTCTGGAAGGCGATGCCGTCGATGACGCCGACGATTTCCACCACCTTGCGCGAGCTGCCGCGGATCGACGCCATCGTCACCACCAGGCGCTGCACCACGCTGCCGCCGCGCACCGCGAAATTGCTGGCGCAGACGGCTAGCTGCTTGGCCAGCTGCGCGTTGCTGGCCGTGGCGCCCAGGGTCGCGCTCAGCTCCTGCATCGAGCCGCTGGTCCGCTCCAGCGACGTGGCCTGCGCCACCGTGCGCTGCGACAGGTCGGCGTTGTCCTGCGCGATGCCGCGCGCGGCGTCGTCGATCGACTGGGCCGACGCCAGTATCGTCTTGAGCGTCGTGTTCAGGTGGCGGATGCTGGTGTCGAGCGCGCGCGAGGTCTCGGCGATTTCGTCGCGGCCGTAGACGCGCGTCTTGACGGTCAGGTTGCCCTCGGCCAGATCGATGGCCGCCGCGCCGATTTCGCGCACCTCCTTGAGCAGCGCGTTCCGCACCGCCATCGTCACCAGCAGCGACAGCACGATGGACACCACCACCACCACCACCACCACCGGCAGCGCCGTCGACAGCGTCCTGAACTCGCCCTCGGCGTCGCCGTAGGCTTGCTCGCTCAATTCCTGCTCCAGCTTCGACAGCTCCTCCAGCCGCGCCGCCACCACGTCGAACGCGCGCTCGGCCTTCGACATGGCGTTGGCCGCGATCGACTGGTCGTCCATGACCAGTTCGACCGCGTCGTCGATGGCGCGGACGTACTGCGCGTGCGCGGCCTGCGACTGGGCGACGTAGCGGCGCTCGGCGCTGGCGGCCGGCGTGGCCGCCTCCAGCTGCGCGAACCGGCGGTCGATGGCGGCGTGGCGGGCGTGGAGGTCGCGGATCAGCGCATCGAGGCGCGGCGCCGAAAAGCTGCCGTTGACCCAGGTGAGCAGCTGGTACATTTCGGTGTGCGCGCGGTTGGCGCCGGCCACCAGGTCGGCCGCGCCCTTGAGCCGCGCGGCGCGCTGCTGCACCATGTTTTCCAGCGAGCGGTTCTGGTGCACCAGCCCCAGATACGCGCCGCTCGACACCACGATCAGCAGGATCAGCACCATCATCGGCGCCAGCAGCAGTTTCGGTCCTATCCGTAATTTGCTTAGCATAAGACTCCAAACCGGGGACGTGGCGGCCAGCCACGGGGCGCAGGCGGGTGCCGCTCGGACGGTGCCGCCATCCTAGGCCTCGAACAGGTATGATGAGCGACCGGCAAGCAGGTGTGTCGACATTCCCAATCGCAATCTTGCTGAAGTGAATGTTGTAATCTACGCTGGCCGGCCGGCGGCGGCCTTGCGCTGGCGCAAACGAGCGGCGCGAGGCCGCCGTCCCACCCTGAACCTGAAATCGCCCCACATGAAAAAAAATACCATCAAGGCGGCGCTGATGTCGGCGCTGCTGTTCCCCGGCCTGGGCCACCTGGCGCTCAAGCGCGGCCGGCGCGGCTGCGTTTTCCTGCTGCCGTGCGCGCTGGCCGTGCTGTACGTGCTGCGCCACGTGCTGCAACTGGTGACGACGTTGGCCGACGAAATCAACGCCGGCACGCTGCAACTGGACCCGCAGCTGATCTCGGACCGGGTCGACGCGACCGTCAACGCCCTACCGGGCATGAACGTGGCGCTGGTGGTCTGCGTGCTGTGCTGGGCCGGCAGCATCGCCGACGCCTTCTGGCTCGGGCGCGCCGCCAAAGCCGATGCCGGCAGCGATATCGGCAGCGACGCCGCCGTTTGACTTGACTTCGTCCGGCGCAGAAACTACCATCTGCGTTCTTTCATTTCGGGAGTCCCACGTGGGTACTTGTTCTAGCGGCAGTAGTCGATCGACGACTATCGAGACAGCCTAGCAAGCGCACGCGCACTCCCACCGTGCCTTGCCCTGCAAGGCGCGGTATATCAGCGGCCCATCTCCGATGCGCGCCGCCAGTCCTCCCCTCCCCTCGTCACCATCGACCGGCTACTGGCCCAGCATCCCCTTTTGCGTCTCGTCTACCGCCGGCATGACCGGCGGCGGCGATGATTTGGTCCGACCCAGCCCGGCGCACCGCGTCCGGCCTGCGCGCCGCCGCGCGCAGCCATCAGAAAGGAAGAGCCATGACTCTCTTCAACCACCTGTTCGTATCGTTCCTGCGCAGCCGCCACACGCCGCGCCATTTCCGCCGCCTGGCGCTGCCGCTGGCGCCGGCCGGCGTGGGCGTGGGCGTGGCCGTCTCCGATACCGCCGATGCAGCCCAAGTCGCCAACGCCGCCAACGTCGGCATGCCCGATCATGTGGCGCGCGCCTTATGCGCCGCGTCCAGCGCCGCCCTCGACGCGCTGCTGCTGCAATTGAATGCCCGCAGCGCAGGCTTGAGCAGCGTGGAAGCGGCCGCCGTCGCCGCCCGCGTCGGCCCCAACGTGATCGAACACGAGCCGCCGCTGTCCTGGCATGCACACCTGTGGCAGTGCTATAAAAATCCCTTCAACCTGCTGCTGACGGTGCTGGCCGCCGTCTCGTGGCTGAGCGACGATGCCAAGGCCACGCTGGTCATCACCACCATGGTCGTGTTGTCGACGCTGATACGCTACGTGCAGGAAGGCCGCTCCAACCGCGCCGCCGCACGCCTCAAGGCCCTCGTCAGCAACACCGCCACCGTGCTGCGCGACGGCGCCCGGCGCGAACTGCCGATCGAACAACTGGTCCCCGGCGACGTCATCGTGCTGTCGGCCGGCGACATGCTGCCGGCCGATTGCCGCCTGCTGGCGGCCAAGGATCTCTTCGTCAGCCAGGCCGCGATGACGGGCGAATCGCTGCCGGTCGAAAAAATCGCCGGGCCGCCGCCGCACGCCGACGACGCTCCGCTCGAGCGCGCCAACCTGCTGTTCATGGGCAGCAACGTGGTCTCCGGCGCGGCCAGCGCGCTGGTGCTGGCGACCGGCAACCGCAGCTACTTTGGCACCATCGCCAGCCGCGTCACGGCGACCGCGCGCGCGCCGACCGCGTTCGAGGCCGGCGTCAACAGCGTCAGCTGGCTGCTGATCCGCTTCGCGCTCGTGATGGCGCCGCTGGTCTTCCTCGTCAACGGCGTCACCAAGGGCGACTGGACCGAAGCGTTCCTGTTCGCGCTGTCGGTGGCCGTTGGTCTGACGCCGGAAATGCTGCCGATGATCGTCACCAGCACGCTGGCCAAGGGCGCCGTGGTTTTGGCGCGCAAAAAAGTCGTCGTCAAGCGGCTCGACGCGATCCAGAATTTCGGCGCGATGGATGTGCTGTGCACCGACAAAACCGGCACGCTGACGCAGGACCACATCGTCCTCGAACGGCACACCGACGTCTTCGGCGCCGAGTCGCACGAGGTGCTGAAATTCGCCTTCCTCAACAGCCACTATCAGACCGGCCTGAAAAACCTGCTCGACCGCGCGGTGCTCGACCACGTCGAACTGCAAAGCGAATTGAATCTGCCGCAGGATTACCGCAAGATCGACGAAATCCCCTTCGACTTCCAGCGCCGCCGCATGTCGGTGGTGGTGTCCGAACGCGAAGACCACCATGAGCTGATCTGCAAGGGCGCGGTCGAAGAAATCCTCGCCGCCTGCACCCGCGTGCGCCACGGCGACGCCACCGAGCCGCTGGACGCCGAACGCCTGGCCGCCGTGCTGGGCGTGACGCGCGAACTGAACGCCGAAGGCTTGCGCGTGGTCGCCGTCGCCGTCAGGGAAATGCCGCCGCATAAAACCGTTTATACCGTTGCCGACGAGGCGGAGCTGACGCTGATCGGCTACGTCGCCTTTCTCGATCCGCCCAAGGAAACCACGGCGCCGGCCTTGCGCGCGCTGGCCGCGCACGGCGTCACCGTGAAGGTGCTCACCGGCGACAACGAACTGGTGACGGCGAAAATCTGCCGCGACGTCGGCCTGACCGTCGATGGCGTGATGCTGGGCAGCGCCGTCGACGCGATGGACGACACGGCGCTGGCACTGGCCGTTGAGAGCCACACCGTGTTCGCCAAACTGACGCCGCTGCACAAGGAGCGGCTGGTGCTGACGCTGCGCGCCAACGGCCACACGGTCGGCTTCATGGGCGACGGCATCAACGACGCGCCGGCGCTGCGCGCGGCCGACATCGGCATCTCGGTCGACACGGCGGTCGACATCGCGAAGGAAGCGGCCGACATCATCCTGCTCGAAAAAAGCCTGATGGTGCTGGAACAAGGCGTCATCGAAGGGCGGCGCACCTTCAGCAATATGCTGAAATATATCCGCATGACGGCCAGCTCCAACTTCGGCAATGTGTTTTCGGTGCTGGTGGCCAGCTCGTTTTTGCCCTTCCTGCCGATGCTGCCGCTGCACCTGCTGGTGCAGAATCTGCTGTACGACGTGTCGCAGATCGCCATCCCCTTCGACAATGTCGACCCCGAGCTGGTGCAAAAACCGCTGAACTGGAACCCGCGCGACATCGGCCGCTTCATGGTCTTTTTCGGGCCGATCAGTTCCGTGTTCGACATCAGCACCTTCGCGCTGATGTGGTATGTGTTCAGGGCCGACACGGCGGCGCGGCAGACGCTGTTCCAGTCCGGCTGGTTCGTCGTCGGCCTGCTGACGCAGACGCTGATCGTGCACCTGATCCGCACGCCCAAGCTGCCCTTCATCGACAGCATCGCCGCCTTCCGGCTGCTGGCGACGACGCTGCTGATTATGGCCGTCGGCGTGTTCCTGCCGATGGGGCCACTGGCGCACTACGTCAAGCTGGAGGCGCTGCCGCCGGCCTACTTCCCGTGGCTGGCCGCCATCCTGGCCGGCTACGCGGCGCTGACGACGCTGATGAAGCGGTTCTATCTGCGCCGCTACAATTGGCAATAACGATATAAACGGTATAAATCATATAAACGAAGTTCACGGCATATCCATCGTCGCCTACGGTTTCGCATCCCGCACGACAATTTTAGTAAGGAAAATAGTCCCCATAAAAAAACCGCGCACGCGGCGCGGTTCTCTAAGGATAAACAAAAACGTTTAGCCCAGCTTGGCCGAGTGCTCGCGCGTGGCGTGGAACATCAGCTTGGGCCAGCGCTCCTGGGTCAGGCGCAGGTTGACGCCGGACGTGGCCAGATAGGCCATGTTGCCGGCGGCGTCGTAGGCGACGTTGTGGCCCAGCGCATCCTCGAAGTCGACCAGGGCCTTCTTGTCGTCGCTGCTGATCCAGCGCGCGCTGCTGATGCTGGTGCCCTCGAACACGGCGTCGACGCCGTACTCGTTGAGCAGGCGGCTGGCGACCACCTCGAACTGCAGCACGCCGACGGCGCCCAGTACCAGCTCGCCGCCCTGCACCGGCTTGAAGACCTGCACCGCGCCCTCCTCGCCCAGCTGCTGCAAGCCCTTGTGCAGCTGCTTGATCTTCAGCGGGTTGCGGATGCGCACCGAGCGGAAGAAGTCCGGCGCGAAGTAAGGGATGCCGGTGAAGGTCAGCAGCTCGCCCTCGGAGAAGGAGTCGCCGATCTGCATATTGCCGTGGTTGGGCAGGCCGATGATGTCGCCGGCGTAAGCCTCTTCCACCTGTTCGCGCGACGAGGCCATGAACGTCACCACGGACGAGACCTTGATCTCGCGGCCCAGGCGCAAATGCTTGACCTTCATGCCGCGCTCGAATCGGCCCGAGCACACCCGCAAAAAGGCGATGCGGTCGCGGTGGGCCGGGTCCATATTGGCCTGGATCTTGAACACGAAGCCGGTGAACGGCAGTTCGGCCGGATCGACCACGCGCACGGTGGCGTCGCGCGGACGCGGCGACGGGGCCCAGTCGACCAGCGCCGACAGGATCTCGCGCACGCCGAAGTTGTTGATGGCCGAGCCGAAGAACACCGGCGTCTGCACGCCCGACAGGAACTGCTCGAGGTCGAAGGGATGGGAGGCGCCGTGCACCAGTTCCACTTCCATGCGCAGCTGGTCCATCTCCAGCGGGAACATCTCCTGCAGGCGCGGATTGTCGATGCCCTTGATGATCTCGAAGGCGCCGTCGGCCTTTTCCTCGCCGGCCTTGAACAGCATGATCTCGTCGTTGATGAGGTGGTAGACGCCGCGGAAGCTCTTGCCCATGCCGATGGGCCAGGTCACGGGCGCGCACTCGATCTTGAGCACCGATTCGAGTTCGTCGAGCAGTTCCAGCGGATCGCGCGTTTCGCGGTCCATCTTGTTCATGAAGGTGACGATGGGCGTGCTGCGCATGCGGCAGACGGCCAGCAGCTTGATGGTCTGCGCCTCGACGCCCTTGGCCGCGTCGATCACCATCAGGGCCGAGTCGACCGCCGTCAGCACGCGGTAGGTGTCTTCCGAAAAGTCCTGGTGGCCGGGCGTGTCGAGCAGGTTGACGACGTGGTCGCGGTGCTCGAACTGCATCACCGAGGAGGCCACGGAAATGCCGCGCTGCTTCTCGATTTCCATCCAGTCGGAGGTGGCGTGGCGGCCGCTCTTGCGCGCCTTGACGGTGCCGGCCATCTGGATCGCGCCCGAGAACAGCAGCAGCTTTTCGGTCAGCGTGGTCTTGCCCGCATCCGGGTGCGAGATGATGCCGAAGGTGCGGCGGCGCTGCACTTCGCGCGCGATCAGGGCCGGCGTTTTGCCGCTGACCGCCGGTGCGTTGCTGTCGTCGCCGTCGGCGGCGCCGGGGAATTCTGGGGTTGTGTTTTCGGTATCGTTGGCCATAGTCGCGACCATCAAGAATGGCCCCGCAAAAAACCCTCTATTTTACCGATAGTTGGGCACTAAGTGTGAACTGATTGCGCCCGGGCCGGGCCGGGCCGGGCCGGGACGCGTCCCGGCCCGGGCGATGCTTGCCGCCGGTGCTTACTCGCCCTTCACGCGGCGCCAGCCGGCGCGGCGCGGCGCCGGACCGGTGTTGGTCACCACTTTGGTGGTCAGGGTGTTGCCGTCGGCGGTGGTGGTGACCATCTTCACGTCGCCGTTGGCGAGACGGATGATGATGAAGCCCACCGCCGCCGACGTGTTCGACAGCGTGCCGCCGGCCGGCACCGAGGCGATGGCGTTGCCGTTGCAGACGTTGAGCGCGTAGCTGTTGGCCGTGCCGCCGACCGAGCAGGCCGACGACGACGTCGGAATGTTGGTGACGATGTTGGCCACGCCGCTGACGATTTGCGGGTCCAGGTTCACGCGCTCGCCGGAGTTCAGGCTGAAGTCCGCGTACCAGCCATCCTGCTTGCTCAAGTCGACCGGGTTGCTGGTGATCGCATAGGTGAACTCGTTGCTGCTGCTGCCGGCCAGGCTGAGGGTCTGCTGCACCATGGTGCCGCTGGCGCTGACGCTGCTGCCGGTGCCGCCGTTGACGCTGGTGGCACCGTGGATGTTGGCGATGGTGCTGCCGCTGTCCTTGAGCACGAACACGCTTTGCACGCTGGTGTCGCTGGTGTCGGGCACGTCGAGCAGGCGGCCGCTGCCGAACAGCACCACGCGCTGGGCCACGGTGGTGGACGTGCTCACCTTCGTCACCGGGTCGACGAAGGTGGTGTTGGCGGCGCACAGCGTGACGTCCGGCCGCGTCGTGATCGGCTTGCCGACCCCGGCGTCGCCCATTTTCAGCAGCTTGACCGTGGCCGCGGCGCTGGTGTCGGTCAGGTCGAAGCGCCACATGGTGCCGTTGTTGTCGCCGCCGTAGACGTAGGACAGGGTCGGGTCGGTGTCGGGATTGGGGCCGATGGCCGTGATCTTGGCGAAGCCGGACGGCGTGCTGGTGTCGCCGGCGCCGGTGCTCACCTTTTTCAGGATGTGGCCGTTGCTGACGTCGACGATGTAGAGGAAGCCCTGGCCGCTGCCGGTGTTGACGTTGTCGACACCGGGGATGTTGTTGTAGCCCGAGGTCAGCAGCACCACCCATTTGCCGTTCCACATGCCGTACTGCGGATTGCCGAAGGTCAGGCCGATGTCGGGATCGTTGTTGGCGCAGACGGCCGGGTCGGCGCACAGTTCCCACAGCGGCTTGGGACCGCCGCCGGTGGTGCCGACGGCCGTCACGTCGACCGCGTAGAAGCCGCGGCCGCCGGCGTTGAGGCCGGCCACCAGCACCGTGCTCCACACGCCGCCGAGCTGGACGTCGCCCAGCGCCGGCGAGCCGTCGGTGGTGAATTCGTGGTTGGTGCCGTAGGTCGTGCTGGAAAGCACATACAGCTTGCTCATCGTAATGCGCGGCACATAGGCCCACAGCTCGGTGCCGCTGGCGGCGGCGAAGGCGTGCAACATGCCGTCGTTGGCGGCGGTGAAGACGGTGCCCAGGCGGCCGCTGTTATCAGTCTTGTACTTGGCGTAGCCGGCCATGGTGTAATTCTTGCGCGGGTCGCGCAGATAGGCCGGCTTGGACGAGTCGATGTCGCCGAGCACGATGGGCAGCGGGGTGCTGGCGCTCGACTGCGTGTAGGCGCGGAAGTGCTGGTCGTCGGCATAGGTCTGCTGGCCGCGCAGCCAGTTAATCAGGTTGTCGCCGCTGTTGACGATGGCCTTGTCGGCCGTCGACAGCAGCGTGCACTGCGGCAGCGAGGCGCACTTGTTGTCGAACCAGGTCTTGTCGCCGCTGCCCAGGCTGGCGTACTTGAAGTTGACCAGCCCGCCGGAATTGGGGCTCAGCATCAGGATGGTGCGGGCGTCGGTGTTGACCGCCTGGTTGACCACTTTCAAGCCCACGGTGTCCGAGCTGTTCCACTGCACGGTGGCGCCGACGATGCCGGTGGCCGGGTCGATCTTGCGGTCGGCCAGTTCGCCGTACCAGCGCACGGTGGTGAAGGTGTCGGAAAAGATGTCGTTGTCCTGCTGCGTGATGTTGGGCGTGGACGTGGCGGCCGCCGCGGCCGAGCCGGTGCGGACCTGGATGTTGGCCAGCGCGGCGCTGATGCCGGCCACCACTTCGGTCGGCAGCGCGGCCGAGAAATATTTGCCGTGACCGTTGACGGCCGCGTGCCACAGGTCGTCGACGCGCGACTGCACCGTGCTGTTGGTGTTGGTGACGTCCGGATCGGGCCAGACGTAGGCGCCGCCGGCGTTCCACGGGCAGCCGGTGGGCACGCTGTTAATCAGGTTGTAGAAGTCGCCGCCGGGATTGGGCGCGGTGTCGTAGTCGGGCTCGTAATTCATGATGCCGTCCACGCCCAGGCCCAGCGTGTAGGTGTTCATGTGCAGGTGGCTGTTCTCGCCGGGCGCGTGGGGCACGGCGCCGGGCACCGTCATGTCCGGTTCGAGCGCCGGGCGCAGCGACACGGTGGTGCTGTCGTCGCCGCCGTTATACCAGTGCAGGGCGACGTCGGCGATCGACGGCTGCGACTGGGCGCGGGTGTCGACACAGCCGCGCCCGGCGGTGCAGAAGCGCGCCGGGTTTTCCTTGTCGTCGTTGTTGCCGGTGGCGACGGCCGGGTTGCCGTAGGCGACGGTCGAGCCGCCGTTCCAGTAGCCGTCGGTGGTCAGTATCATGAAGTTTTGCTGGCACGGGAACTGCACCACTTCCGAGCCGCTGGCGTAGTTGTAGGGCGCGAGGTTGGCGAACATGCGGCCGACGTTGTCCATCGCCGGGCGCATCGGCGTCGAGCCGGTGTCGGTGGTGGCGTAGAGCTTGGTGTACCAGTTGTTGCGCGCGGTGCCGGCGAACGGCGTCGGTTTGATGTCGATGGCGCCGCCCGCCCCCATCACGGACAGCCGCGCGAAGCCGACGTTGTAGTTCGCCGTCAGCGTCGAAAAGGCGATGCCGACGGACGTCTTCATCATCTGGATGCGGGTCTTGTAGTAAACGTACCAGTTGGCGAAGTTGACCATTTCCTCGTTATAGGTGCAGACCCCGGCCGTGGCCACGCAGTCGGTGCGGGTATTGACTTTCGGGTAGGTGCTGCCGGCGACGAGGTTGACGCGCACGAAGGTGCTGGCCGGGCTGGAACCGGCGGCGATGGCGGCGGTCTGGACCGGGATGCTGTCGGGCGCGCTGGTGGCGTTGGCCGGCGTGACGGTCTGAAAGCCGGCGTTGCTGATGGCGGCCGTCGGCGCGGCGCCGTTGGCGGAGGCGCCGGTGTCGACCAGGCACAGCGTGAGCGTCGTTTGCGCGGCGCAGATGCTGGTGATGCTGTTGCCGCCCACGTAGGCACGGATGGTGCCGCCCCCCCCTATCTTCGTTTGCAGCGCCTGCACGACGGCCGTGGCCGACACGTTGCTGCCCAGCGCCAGATTGCTCAGCAGCGAGGTGCCGCCCAGTTTCACCGAGGTGGCGACGGCGTTGTTGCCGGTGGTATTGTTGCTGAAGGTCAGCAGCGCGGTCGGCGGCACGCCGGTCGAGGCCGGAGTCGGCGTGACGGTGGACACGTTGACGGTGAAGCCGACGCCGGAGCGGCTGGCGTCGGTGACGGCGACGCAGGTCGACGGCGTCTTCGGCGTCGAGCTGCACAGCACCGGCACCACGGCCACCACATTGTCGGCCGTCAGCGCGATGCCGAAGTTGGCGCAGTCGACCGCCGCGGCGTTGCCGATCGGGGTCTTGACGCAGGCCATGTATTGCAGCGTGGTGGAACGGTTGTTGATGGCGGCGGCCAGCGCGCTGGCCATGGTCTGCTGGGTCAGCGCCGTCTTGGTGCCGTTCGGCGCCGTGACGGCGGAGTTGACGATGGTGGTGTTGTTGGCGTCGCCGACCACGACGGAGGTGACGGTCATGCTGGCCGTCGAGGCCGACGTGCCGACGGCGATGGTGCCGTAGGACGAGAACGAACCGACCGGGGTCGAATAGCGCGGATAGACGTAGGCGCCGGTGTTCTTGGCCTGGCAGTTGCTGAGCACGGTCGAATTACACCAGCGCACCTTGGCCGGCACCGGATAGCCGGTCGGGGCGGTGGCGCCGACGGCGGTCGAGACGCAGTTTTTCAGCGTCGAGTCGCTGCAATATTCGGCCACGCCGATGGTGTAGTAATACGGCCCGGTGTTGATGGCGACCGGCGTCTTGTAGGTGTTGTCCGGATAGGTGTAGGTGGCGGTGTTGACCTGGCAGGACGTGAGGTTGTTGGGGTCGCACCACTTGACGTCGGGATAGCCGTTGAGCAGGTTGATCGAGGTCGAGGCATTGCCGTACAAATCGACCTTGTGGGCGCCGAAGCCGTCGCCGCTGACAACGCTGTAATTGGTGGTCGCGGCCGCCGTCTGGTCCGGGTAATACGTGCCGTCGTACTTGATCGGCGCCACGTAGCGCACGGCCGGATTGTAATACTGCTTGTTGAAGTCGCTGCTCATGAAGGGCGGGAAGCCGACGTTGCACGCCTGCGGCGAACCGCTCGCCAGCTGGGGGCCGGTGCGGCACAGATTGTCGTTCACATAGTCGGGCGTGTAAGCCTGGTCCATCGAGCCGGAATTGTCGAGCAGCAGCATCAAATTGGGCTTGACGGTGCCGGTGCCGGTGATGTTGAGCAGCGGCACCTGGGCGATATTGGTGGGCGCGGCGACGCTGGCGGCCGGCGCGCACAGCGCGGCGGCAAACAGGGCTAGAGAGGTGGCGAGCAGTTTCATGGTCATTCCAGTCAAGGATGCGGCGGGCCGGGCTGAGCGGCCGAAAGCGGTGCGGCGGACGGCGATGCCGGTCGGGTCGGGGCGGATCAAGTCGGATCGGGTCAAGTCGAGCGGCCTCATTCGCTAATCAGGGCGACCGCCTGATTGACCACATTGCCGCCGCGCGGGCCGAAGATGCGCGCCGTAATCAGGTAGTGCAACTGCGGCGACACCGCCAGTTGCGGGGCGTCCACGCCGAGGCTCACCAGCAGGGGCGCGGTGGCCGACGCCGTGTTGGGCATCGTGCTCTTCATGCAATTATTGTTGAACGGGGCGTCCGGCACGGGCGCGCCGACCAGCGAGCACATGCGATGGATCACGTATTCGATCTGGTTGGGCGGCGAGGCGGTGTCGTTGAACTTGACGGAACCGAGCCAGAAATTCGGGTCGTTGACCGACTGGCTGGGCACCATGTTGGCGACATAGCCGACGGCCGGAATGCTGCTGTACAGATTGTTCTTGTCCATGGCGGCGATCCACGTATAGCCGGTGTAGATGCCGAGGTCGACCGCCTTGCTGAGCGCAGCATCGTAGGCCAGGTTGGACGTGGTCAGCGTGGTCGAGGTGCTGGACTTGAGCAGGTAGATGCTGCTCATCAGCATCACCGCCAGCATGATCAGCATCACCGGCAAGGCGATGCCGGCCTGGCGCGCGGCCCGACGGACCCGCCGCGTTTGCACTTGCATAGGGGAGCACGGCATCATGGCCTCCATTCCAGGTTGCGCATCGGGACGATGGTCTCGAACACGCGGTAGCGGTAGCATTTCCAGTCGACGGTGTCGCCGCCGACGGCGACGTTGACGGTCATCGGCACGGCCGCCGTGGTGGCCGGCGAGGCGCTGGTGAACACCGTCGGCATGGCCGTGGTGGCCGTGCACAGGCCGGTCTTGACGCTGGGCTTTTCCGGATTCTTGCTGCGCGCGACGACGGCGATGCGCACGGCGGCGATGCGCTGGAAGTCGCCAGGCGCGCCGGCCACGCCGTCGCCGTCGGCGTCGATCATCGGCCCCGACCACTGCGACACCACCATGCCATTGTCGGCCGACCAGCGCACATTGCCCGGCGCCGGGCCGACGGCCGGGCTCAGGTCGAAGCCGTACTGGGCCTTGATCGCCACCACGTTGTCGACCACCGACACCGGCGCGGCCGAGGCGCCGGCCAGGTTCGTCGAGCGCAGCAGCAGCACGCCGTTCTGCACCGACCAGGTATGGAAGGACAGCAACCGTTCCGGGCCCAGGTTGAAGACGCGGGCCGAATTGTTGCCGTAAGCCTCGCCCAGTCCGCCGGCGGCGGCGTAGCGTCCGGCGACCGGCACGGCCAGCGTGATGACGGTGGTGGCGATGGCCACGTTGCCCACTTCGCCGATCGCGCACTTGCCGCCGGGAATGGCGGGGTCATGCGCCACCAGCACCACATTCATGCCGTAGCCGCTGGCGCCGTAGCCGTAGGCGTTGTTGGTGTCGGTGGTCAGGATGGCGTCGTTCAGATTGTAGGACTGGGACAGTCCGAGCGAGGCGATGGCGGAACTGGAGCCGCTGAAATTAAATTCGATCTGGTCCGACGCCAGGCCGTTGGACTGGATCACCACCGGCGCCAGCGGCGTCGCCAGCGCGCCGGCGGCCTGCACCTGCAACAGCTGGTAGCCGTTGGCGTCGGTCAGCAGGGTGTTGCAGCCGTTGACGCGGTTGTCGTTGATGCCCCAGCCGGCCTGGCCGGCGTCGCCGCTGAGGCTGAACAGGGCCAGCATGCCGTTCTGCATGGCGTCGGAACCGCCCAGCGAAACGGCCTTGCTCTGCTCGCCGTTGACGACCAGCTTGGTCGCGAACATCAGCGCCAGCAGGCCGACGACGACGCTGACCATCAGCTCGACCAGCGAAAAACCGCCGTGGCGGCGCATCATGGAAGGAGTTTTCATAAATAAGCGGTGATCTGGTGCTGGTTGGTGATGCTGCGGGGGCCGGCCTTGCGGATCCACTGGATCACCACGCTGACCTTGGTGTAACCGCCCTGGGGCGTGAGCGTGATGGTGGTGCTGGCGCCCGGGATATAGCTATTGGTCTCGTCTATCCACGGCTTGAGCGTGGGCGACGGCGTGCCGGTGCTGGTCAGCGCGTAATTGGACAGGTTGGCGGCGTCGTTGGCCATCACGCCGAGCAGCTTGTCGGTGGCGATGGTGGCTTCGGCGCGCACGTCGGCGTCGGCCAGCGCGGAATAGGCGCGCGCCTGCAGGCCGACGGCGCCCAGCAGGCCGATGGCCAGGATCACGGTGGCGATCAGGGCTTCGAGCAGGGCAACGCCGCTCTGGCGCGGACGGGATCGTATCATCATGGTGGGCAGGCCCTCGAATCGGAAGCGGTCACGGTGGGATTACAGGTGCTGGCCATGCCCGACAGCGTCACCACCACGGCCGAGGCGGGAATGTCACCCACATAGGCCGGCGACGGGTCGAACTGGATGCGGGTCAGGCGGTTGGCGATATTGGTGTCGACCCAGCCCAGCGGCGTGAAATAAATCACCGACGCGTTGGCCGGCAGCATCGACGGCGTCAGCATGCCGGACGAAGGCAACGCGTCCGACGGCCGCAGGATGGAGACGTCGCCGGCCACGCCCTTGGGGTCGTTGCCGGCCGGCGCCGTCGTGGTCGACCACAGACCGTTGGCGTCGCAGGCCAGCACCGGCGTCGGATAGCAGATGTCGATCTGCCAGTCGAACTGGCCGTTCACGTTGCTCGGCTGCTGTAGCAGGCTCAAGCGGGTCTCGGCGTTGCGCGACACGGCCATGCGACGCGCCGTGCTGAAGCCGTCGGCATAAAATTCGGCCACCGCGCCGGCCTTGTTCTTGACCACCCAGCGGCTCATGTTGGGCACGGCGATCGACAGCAGAAAGCCGAACACGGCCAGCGTCACCATCAGCTCGACGAGCGTGAAACCGGCTCCGCCCCTTTTCATCACTGGGAACATGCGCCTCCCTTGTGGTCGACCCAGCAAGTGCCGCTGGTGCCCCAGCCGGTCGGCGCGCCGGTGGTGGTGTGGTTGCCGTTCTGGTCTATCGTGTAGACGAAGCCGTTGGCCTTGCCGGTGCCGGTGGCGGTTATCAGATAGCCCGACGTGCTGGCGCCGCTCATGGCGTAGGTGAAATTGGGGGTGGCCTGCGGGAAGCCGTTGCTCGTGTCGAAATTCACATAGCTGCGGGTGTTGGACCAGAATTGCTCGGCGGCCGGCTGGGCCGCGCCCAGCGACGAGAACGCCTCCGTCAGGCGGCCGCGGGTGACGTAATCGGAGTAGGCCGGCACCGCCACCGCCATCAAAATGCCGACGATCGCCACCGTGACCATGAGCTCGATCAGGGTAAAGCCGTTTTTGATGCGTTTCATTGAATGCTCCGTCAGATGGGTTGCCAGCCCGGCACCGTGTACCGGACTTTCCTTCAAGTATGGTAGCGCGCCAAGCTTTCATTACCCTGAGGAAATGCTGACAAATTCCTGACAAGCAACACTTTTTAGACGGGGAGCAAGGATTTATCCTGCCCTGCCCGCCTTTCGGCACCGCACACCCGCGCCAGGGGCGTAAAAAAACCGCAACAGCGGTTGCGGTTTTTAGGCGGGGCGGGACCGGCTCAGAACACGACGCCGGCCACCAGGATCACATTGGCATACGGGCTGTGCTCGCCGGTCCGCACGATGGCGCGGGCGCTCCGGCTCAGCTGCTTGAACTCTTCATGGCTGAGCAATCGCCGCTGCGGCAGCGCCAGCGCGTCCATGCCGGCCGCGATGGCCGGATTGCGGCCGGCCAGTTCCTGCGCCAGCACATGGCTCTCGACCTGCATCTCGCTCAGCACCGCCCGCACCGTCTGCAAAAAGCCGGGCACGCCGGCCGTCAGCGCCAGGTCGATCAGCGGCACGCCGGGCGGCACCGGCAGGCCGGCGTCGCCGATGACGACCATGTCGCCGTGGCCCAGGCTGGCCACCAGCTGCGACAGCGCGATGTTCAGCAAAGCCGTCTTTTTCATAGCGCGTCCAGCTGGCGTTTGTAAGGGATGGAGGTCTGCGCGCCCGTGTGGGTGACGCTCCACGCGGCGGCGCGCTGGCCGTAGGCGATGGCGTCGGCCGGCGCGGCGCCGCCGGCCAGCGCGGCGACGAAGCCGCCGATGAAGGTGTCGCCGGCGGCCGTGGTGTCGACCGCCTGCACGCGCTCGGCCGGATACTGGCGGCGGCCGGCGGCGTTGGCTTCATAGACGCCGTCGGCGCCCAGCGTGATGAGCACGTTGGCGCAACCCATCGCCAGCAGCTTGGCGGCGGCCGCTTCGACGGCGGCGTCGCTGCCGGCGACGCTGGCGCCGCGCTCGCTGTTCGACGAGGCCAGCATGGCGGCCTCGATTTCATTCGGCACCAGGTAGGTGACCATGGCCAGCAGCTCGGCCGGCACGTCCTGGGCGGGCGCCGGGTTCAGCAGCACCGGCTTGCCCAGGCGCTGGGCCAGTGCGATGGCGTGGCGCACGGTGGCCAGCGGCACTTCCAGTTGCAGCACAACGATGTCGGCCTGGGCGATGACGTCGTGGGCGGCGTCGATGTGCGCCGGGCTCAGCAAATCGTTGGCGCCGCCGGCGATGACGATGCTGTTCTGGCCGCTGGCGTCGACCAGGATGGAGGCGACGCCGGTGGCGACCCCGGCCATGGTGCTGACGTGGCGCTCGTCGATGCCGTCGGCGCGCAGGGCGGCGCGCAGGGTCAGGCCGAAGCCGTCGTCGCCGACGCAGCCGACCATGGCCACCGGCACATGGCCGAGGCGGGCGGCGGCGACGGCCTGGTTGGCGCCCTTGCCGCCGGCGATGGTGGCGAAGGCGCCGCCGGCCAGCGTTTCGCCTGGCAGCGGCATGCGGGGCACGCGCAGCACCAGGTCCATATTGATACTGCCGATTACGACGATCATGGCTATCTTCCTGTCAATTTAAATAGGGGTGGGCCGGCGCGGCCACGGTGGAGTGGCGCACTTGCAGCGCCGGCGCGATGATGCGCTGCTGCACCGCCAGACCGGGGTCGGCGATGCGCGCGAGCAGGCACAGCGCCGTGATGCGGCCCAGCTCGCGGGTGTTTTGCGCCACGCTGGTCAGCGGCGGGTGGACGAAACTGGCCAGGTCGATGTCGTCGAAGCCGACCACGGCCAGCTGCTGCGGCACCTCGATGGCGCGCTCGGCGGCCGCGCGCAACGCGCCGATGGCCATCAAGTCGTTGCAGCAGAACAGGGCGTCGGGCCGCTGCCACGCCGGCAGCGCGAACAGCGTTTGCGCCGCGCGGTAGCCGCCGGCGCTGGTGAAGTCGGCATAGGCGCAGCGGGCCGGATCGAGGGTGAAGCCCTGCCGCGCCAGCGCCTGTTCGACGCCGGCGATGCGCTCGCGCGAAATTTCGATGTCTTGCGGGCCGCCTATGCAGCCGATGCGGCGCCGCCCCAGGGACAGCAAATGTTCGGCCGCCAGCACGCCGCCGGCCACGTTGTCGACGCCGACCACGTCGGTAATCAAATCGTGCGGCGCGCGGTCCAGCAGCACGGCCGGGATGCGCATCTTGCGCAGCAGGTCGCTGTCGGTCTGGGCCAGGGCGGCCAGGATCAGGCCGTCGCAGCGCTTTTCCAGCAGCACGTTGAAGTAATCGCGCTGCTTGGCCGGGTCGTCGTCCGAGTTGCACAGGATGACGCTGTAGCCGGCCGCGTAGCAGCTGTCCTCGATGCCGCGCGCCACTTCCGAGAAATACGGATTGGTGTTGTTGGGGATGATGAGGCCGATGGTGCCGGTGGTGCGGCTCTTCATCGACCGCGCCAGCGCGCTCGGCACATAATGCAGCTGCTCGACGGCGGCCAGCACGCGGGCGCGGGCGGCGGCGCTGACGGGGCGCGTGTCGTTGAGCACGTGGGACACGGTGGTGAACGACACCCCCGCGACCTGCGCGACTTGTTTAATGGTGGCCATGGCGCTCGCCCATCGTCAGCATGGCGGCCTCAGGCCCGTTCGCCGCGGCGACGGTAGGTGTCGAGCACGACGGCGGCGACGATCACCAGGCCGGTGACGATGCGCTTCATCGGCTCGCTGACGCCGACCTGGGCCAGCCCCGCTTCCAGCACCGAAATGATGAGCACGCCGATGAAGGTGCTGATGACGGAACCGCGTCCGCCCATCAGGCTGGTGCCGCCGATGACGACGGCCGCGATCACCTGCAACTCCATGCCGACGCCGCCGTTCGGGTCGGCCGCTTCCAGGCGCGACACCTGGAACAGGGCGCCGACGCCGGACAGCAGGCCCATCAGCGCATACACGAGCACCTTGCGCGGCCGTGGCGCGATGCCCGACAGCCGCACCGCCTCTTCGTTGGTGCCTATGCCTATCCAGTGGCGGCCGAGCACCGACTTGGTCAGCACCAGCTGGCCGGCGACGACGATGGCGATGGCCACCAGGATGGCCGGCGACAGGCCCAGGAACAGGGGCGCGCTGATGAATTCGACGGCGCTGCCGATGTACTCGGTGCGCGAATTGGTCACCTGGTAAGCCAGGCCGCGGGCGATTTCCAGCACGCCCAGCGAGACGATGAACGATGGAATGCGCCAGCCGACCGAGATCAGGCCGGTGGCCGCGCCGCAGACGGTGGCGGCGGCCATGCCGAGCAGGCCGGCGGCCCACACCGGCCAGCCCCAGTGCACGGTGGCCAGCGACAGGATGGACGCGGCCAGCGCCATCACCGAGCCGACCGACAGGTCGATGCCGCCGATGATGAGCACGAAGGTCATGCCGACCGACATCACGACCAGGGTCGGAATGTCATTCGACAGCGTCGACAGCGTCGACACGGTGAAAAAGTTTTCGCTGGCGAAGCCGAACAGCACGCACATGGCGAGCAGCGCGCCGACCAGGCCGGCGTAGTTTTTGGCGCTGGTCAAGCCGCGCTGGAAGGAAGTGTTCTTGGTGGTCATGCTGGTATCCGATAGTGTTAGGTGGCGGCGGCTGCGGCGGGGTTGGCGGCGTCGTTCGCGGACGCGCCGTCGGGCCCGCCCAGGTAGCCGCTGAAGGCCGCCGACAGGATGGCGTCCTGGCTCCAGGCGCCGCGCTCGAAGGTGTCGACGATGCGGCCGGCGCTCATGACGGCGATGCGGTCGCAGATCAGCATCAGCTCGCGCAAGTCGCTGGACACGATCAGCAAGCCCTTGCCCTGCCGCGCCAGGTCGGCCAGCAGGTGATAGATGTCGAACTTGGCGCCGATGTCGATGCCGCGGGTCGGTTCGTCGAACAGCA
>NZ_JANXMI010000291.1 GCF_025354735.1 Rugamonas sp. | reverse complement strand
CAGCCGACTGCCTAGACCGGGCCAAGAGAAGGTCACTTCCGTCAAAATTGCACCGCCCAACATGGCCGCCAATGTCAATGGTACTCGAGCAAGTCGCCAAAGCTGGTCGTCCGCTGCTGATCATCGCTGAAGATGTCGATGGCGAAGCGCTGGCGACCCTGGTGGTTAACAACATCCGCGGCATTCTGAAGACCGTCGCCGTCAAGGCACCGGGCTTTGGCGATCGTCGCAAAGCCATGCTGGAAGACATCGCTGTCTTGACCGGCGGCCAAGTGATCGCTGAAGAAGTCGGCCTGACGCTGGAAAAAATCACCCTGGCCGAACTGGGCCAAGCCAAGCGTATCGAAGTCGGCAAGGAAAACACCATCGTCATCGACGGCGCCGGCCAGGCTGAAGCGATCGAAGCGCGCGTCAAGCAAGTGCGCGTGCAGATCGAAGAAGCCAGCTCGGACTACGACCGTGAAAAACTGCAAGAGCGCGTGGCCAAGCTGGCCGGCGGCGTTGCCGTCATCAAGGTTGGCGCTGCCACCGAAGTCGAAATGAAAGAAAAGAAAGCCCGCGTTGAAGACGCACTGCACGCCACCCGCGCTGCCGTGGAAGAAGGCATCGTTCCTGGCGGCGGCGTTGCCCTGCTGCGCGCGCGCGCCAACATCACCGTAAAAGGCGACAATCCCGACCAGGACGCCGGCATCAAGATCGTGCTGCGCGCGATGGAAGAGCCACTGCGCATGATCGTGCAAAACGCCGGCGAAGAAGCTTCCGTCGTCGTCGCAGCGGTGCTGGCCGGCAAAGGTAACTACGGTTACAACGCCGCCAACGGCACCTATGGCGACATGGTTGAAATGGGCGTGCTGGATCCAGCCAAGGTCACCCGTTCGGCACTGCAAAACGCAGCGTCGATCGCCGGCCTGATGCTGACCACCGACTGCATGGTCGCCGAAGCGCCTGAAGACAAAGCAGCCGGCGGCATGGGCGGCGGCATGGGTGGTATGGGCGGCATGGGCGGTATGGACGGCATGATGTAATGTCGTCGCGCCGCTGAGTCCGAAGCTTCGGACTCGCCGACAAAAAAGCCTGCAAGGTTAGCGCCTTGCAGGCTTTTTGCATTCGTGGCGCCGGCTTGGCCTGTTCGGGGATGCGGTCGAGCTGCATGGTCACCCCGCTGCCATCGGCTTCTTTCGTATATGCATAGAGAATATCCAGCGTTTCCAGCGTTCCGTTATACTCGAACAACTGTTGGGACATATTCTTGATGCAGCGCTCGGCATTGACACGCGAGGCATCATCGCGCGACATGGTCCAACTGCCATCGAGATGGACTTCATGGACTTGCTCATCACGCTAGATCGTGAGCGAGGTATCGAGGCCGCTGGCGGGCCGGCACAGCAGCAAATGGCATAGAGCAGCGCCCAGCAGCGCGGTCAAACCGAGGGCAAACGCATATTCATACTTATAGTATTGGCAATATGGCATTTAAAAACACACCAGCCGCGCCACATCTCGACTATCCGCACCGGCACAACTTTGCGCCGCCGCAAAAGCCGCCGCCGCCACGACTTTATAGTGACAGGTCCGGGCAGACGGCCCACGCAGCGGAGCCTTCCATGGCAAGCACCCAGGCGGCGCGGCCGGTCATCGGCAACGACCTTAAGCAACAGGCATTTGAAGAATTGGCGCACGCGCTGGGCCTGGCGCCGCGCGATCCCTGGATAGGCGGCTACGTCGATTACGAATGGGACCACCTGCGCCTGGTGCTCGACGCCATGCCACTGCGGCTCGACAAGCTGCCGGTGCTGGAGTTCGGCTGCAATGTGGGGGCGTCGGCGATCTTGCTGTCGCATCTGGGCGCCCGCGTCAGCGCGACCGACATTTCGCCGGAGTGGATCAGCCTGGCCCGCCTGAACGCGGCGCGCTACGGCATCGACGATATCGCCTTCAGCCACGTGCCCGACTCCTGCCGCCTGCCCTACGCCGACGGCCAGTTCCAGCTGATCGTCTGCAACAGCGTGCTCGAATACGTGGACCCGCGCCAGCTGGCGGCCGTGCAGCGCGAGCTGGACCGGGTGCTGGCGCCGGGCGGCATGATACTGCTGACCGGCACCAGCAACCGCCTGTGGCCGCGCGAAGCCCATTCGGGACGCTGGCTGGTCAATTACCTGCCGCGCCGGCTGGACCGCTGGTCGGGACGCGTCCGGCAGCGCGGCGTGTGGCCGTGGCAGGCGCGGGGCGGCTTCGGCCTCCACTACGACAATCTGGACACGGCCCATCCCGACAATTTCTTCGCCCGCTCGCGGCAGGCGATGGGCGCGGCGCCGTCCCGGCTGAAACCGCTGCTGTGGCTGGCCCGCCAGCTCCATGTCGGCCCCGGACTGCTGGCGCAAAACCTGTCCTGCCTGCTGCAAAAACGGCCCCCGGACAATGGCTGAGTTTGTTGCTGAGGGCATGCCTTTGGTTTAGTATGGCCGTCTCTGCATTTCGCGCTTACAGACAAGGCCAGCAACAAATGGTTTCACCGTCACCGTCCCCGAAAAAAACCACCATCGCCGCCGTGTCTGGCGCCGTGTTCGCCGGTTTGCTGCTCGCCGCGCTGGGGACTTATGTTGCCTGCGCGACGCCGGAAGCGGCGCCGGCCGCCGGCATCGCGGGCAGCGCCGTCACCAGGGCGGCGGCGTCCGGCCCGGCCAGCCCAGCGGCGCAGTCAGCGCCATCGGCGCCGAATGCCACGGCCACGGCCACGGCCGGCAGCGCCGCCGGCACGCCAGCGCCAGCCCATCAGCAACATACCAAGGCCGAGGCCGCCGCCGCGCTGATGGCGCTGCCCGAGCTGCAAGCGTGGTCGGCCCAGATCGAGAAACATTCCGGCGGCGCCACGCACGGCGCACTGATCGAGGACGATCCGGCGCCGCGCGTCGTCAAAGGCAAGCGATACTGGCAATTCAGCTTCGTCGAAAACACGCCGGACGCGGCGCTGCGCTGGGAAAGCTTTTTGATCGCCGCCGACGGCGACATCCTGATCGACGATGTCGCCAGCGACGAGCTGCTGACGCTGGAACGCTGGCGCAAGGAAAAGCAACCGGCCCGGCGCACCGGCGCCGACGGCGGCTGATCCCCGGCCGCCGCGCCTACCGCAGTCCCTGCTTGCGCCCTTCCGCCGCGCCCGCCGCCCTTCCCCCTACGCGGCCTTGCGCGCGATGGCCGTGTCCGGCGGCGAGGCGCCGTGCACCTGGCCCACCCACATTACCGTGAACAAGGTCAGGCCCGCCGCCAGCCAGCCGTTGACGCCGTAGCCGGTGATGTGGCCGGCGCCGTCGGTCTTGAGCAGCACTCCACCGAGCAGCGCGCCCAGGCCGCTGCCCAGCTGCTGCACCGCCGAATTGGCGCTGAGGAAGGCGCCGCGCCGGGCCGGATCCGAGATCGTCGTCATCAGCGCCTGCATGGGAATATTGCGTCCCGAAATAGCCATCATGAAGAACGGGAAGAACAGGATCACGCCATACAGCGGCAACTGCGGCATATGCGTCATGAACAGCAGCGGCAGCACCGAAAACAGCGCGATGTAGCGGTAGACCTTGTGCTTGCCGTAGCGGTCGGCCAGCACGCCCACGCGCCGCGCGCTGAACAGCGTGGCGACGCCGCCGGCCAGGTAGACGTAGGTGATCTGCACCGGCTGCACGCCGAGGTTTTCGACCAGCACCGGCGAAATAAACGGAATCACCAGCATGGCTGTCATCATGTTCACGCCCGACAGCAGGAAGGCGCCCAGGTGGCGCGGCACGCGGAACAGGCCGATCAGATTGGGCAGCACTTCCGACAGCGGCGCCTTGCGCGCCAGGTGCGCGGTCAGCGACGGCAACACCCGCGCCGCCGCGATCCAGATCAGCAGCGACAACACCACCAGCAGATAGAACGGCGACTGCCAGCCGAAGTGGGCCGCCAGCGTCACGCCGATCGGCACGCCGGCGATGGCGGCGATGCTGAACGAGGTCATGACGATGCCGGTGGCGGCGCCGCGCCGGTGCACGGGGATCAGGTCGCCGATGATGGCCATAATCATCGCACTCATGACGCCGCCGGTCAGGCCGGCGAAGGCGCGCGACAGCAGCAGCGTGGCGAAGTTGGGCGACAGCGCGCACGCCAGGTTGGACAGCGTGAACAGGAAGAACATCGCCAGCATCATGCGCTTGCGGTCGAAGCGGTCGATGAAGGTGGCGGCCAGCAGGCCGGACAGGCCGGCGCACCAGGCGTAGGCCGAGACGACGCCGGAGACGGCGGTCGGGTCGATGGCGAAGGCGCGCATCAGCTGCGGCGCCAGCGGCATCATCACCATGTAATCCATGATGACGGTGAACTGGGTCAGGGCCAGCAGCCACAGTACGGTGCGCTCGCGCGCGGGAGACAGGGGTGGGGTCATATTGTTGTTTTGGTGGGGTGGAAGAAAGGCCAAGCCAGGCTTGACCTTATTCGAGCGCGATTCAATCGAGCTGATCGACTTCGGCCGTGGCGCGGCGCAGGATGGCGCGGATCTGGTCCAGCCGGCCGGCATCGGGATTGCCGTCGCGCGCCTTGGAAATGACGGCGTTTTTCAGTTCGTGCATCACCGCCCGCAAATCGTCGCGGGCGTCGCCCGGCTCGCTCATGCGGGCCAGGATGGCGTCGACAAATTGGCGGTTTTCGGCCAGGAAGGCCTCGCCTTCCGGCGTGATGGTGTGCAGCTTTTTATTGCCGTCTGCCGTGGCCGAGACGTGGCCCATGTCGAGCAGCATCGACAGCAGCGGATAGATCGCACCGGGGCTGGGCGTGTAACTGCCGCCGGAGCGCTGTTCGAGCTCCTTGATGATCTCGTAACCGTGGCGCGGTTTTTCGGCGATCATTTGCAGCACCACATAGCGCATGGCGCCGGCATCGAACATCTTGGGACCGCGGCCGCCGCCGCCGCGCTCGCCGCGTCCGCCGCCGCCGTGGTGGTGGCCGTGCATCAGGGCATGGAAGCGGTGGGCATCGTGTAAGAATCGAAACATGGTGAACTCCTTAAAAGACGGTTTAAGACAGAACTAGTTAAGATAGGATTACTTAAGATATGTCTTATTAAGATATATCTTAAACTGTTTTTGACGGAGTTCAAGTTATTTATTTGTAACAGGCGAAAAAAAAACCGGAGCGCCCGGCTCCGGTTTGATGTTGAACTTTTTGCCGCCTCGCCGCTCTAACTATCGAGATGCGAAATCAGCAAACGCCGGCTCTCGCCCTCCCCGCCGTGGCCGGCTTTGCGCTCCAGCACCAGCTCGGCGTTCTGGGCGTCGAGCGAGATGCCGACCGACAAGATGTCGATCAGCAGCAGTTGCAGTATGCGCGAAATCATCGACAGGAAAGTCGTGCTGTCCTCGCTGTGGTCGACGGCCAGGCACACGGTGGCCTTCTTGGCCAGCGGCGAATTGCTGCTGGTGATGGCGATGACGTCGGCGCCGGCCGCCTTGGCCGCATCGACGGCGTCGAGCAGGTCGGGCAGCTTGCCGGAATTGGAAATGGCGATCACCACGTCGCCGGGCTTGAGCAACTCGGCCGCCAGCGTGAACAGGTGGGAATCGCCGTACAAGGAAGTCGGTATGCGGAAGCGGAAGAATTTGTGCTGGCCATCGAGCGCCACCACGCGCGAATTGCCCATCGCGTAAAACTCCACGCGCTTGGCCCGGGCGATCAGCGCGATGGCGCGGTCCAGCGAGCGCACGTCGAGCTGGTCGCGGAATTTGAGGATGGCCGAGACGGTGTTGTCGATCACCTTCGCGCTCAGGTCGTGCGTGCTGTCGCTGACGCGCACCTGGCTGTGCCGCACCGGTATCGCGCCGGTCAGGCTGCTGGCGAATTTCAGCTTGAAGTCGGCCAGGCCGAGGAAGCCGAGCGAGCGGCAGAAGCGGATCACGGTCGGCTGGCTCACTTCGGCCAGGCGCGCGATGTCGGCGATGGGCTCGTTGAGCACCAGGCGCGGCTGCTCCAGCACCAGCGCGGCCACGCGCTGCTCGGCCGGCGTCAGCTCGTGCTGCAAATGCAACACGCGGTCCATCAGCGTGTTGGCGCCGCTGCGTCCGCGCAAGTGCTCGGACAAGATGGTCGCCACGCCGTAGAAGGCCGGGTTGGGCGTGGTGATGACGTAGGTCGGGATATTCGACAGGTAGCTGGTGAAGCGCCCTTTCGATTCGAAGCGCGAGCGGAACGGCGACGACGCGAACCACTCGCCCATGCGCGGCACGATGCCGCCGCCGATGAACATGCCGCCGAAAGCGCCCAGCGTCACGGCCAGGTTGGCGCTGGCGCCGCCGAGCATGGCGCAGAAACATTCCAGCACTTCCAGGCACAGCGGATCGTTATCGGTCAGCGCGCCGGACATGATTTCCTGCGAGCTCAGGTCGCGCACCTGGCGGCCGTTGCGCTTGGCGATGGCGCGGTAGATGATTTCCATGCCGGGGCCGGAAATGAGGCGCTCGGTCGACACGTGCGACCACGTCTGCCACGCATATTGCAGGATCGCATATTCGCGCTCGTCGGCCGGCGCGAAGTTGGTGTGGCCGCCTTCGGAGCCAAGCGTCACGAAACCGTCGACGGTCGGGATCACGCCGGACACGCCCAGGCCGGTCCCCGGTCCCAGCAGGCCGATGACGGAATTGCTGGCCGGCGTGCCGCCGCCGACCTGCATCAGGTCGGCCGGCTTCAGGCCGGGCAGCGACATGGCCAGCGCCGTGAAGTCGTTGACCACCAGCAGCGTGTGCAGTCCCAGTGCGCGGCGCAGGGTGTCGGTGGAGAATTCCCAGTCGCGGTTGGTCATCCGCACCTGGTCGCCGCTGACCGGATTGGCCACGGCCAGCGCCGCGTGCTTGAGCGTGACGTCCTTGTGGTCGGCCAGATAGGAGCGCAGCAGCGCCAGCATGTCGGGGTAGTCTTCGCACTTGAGCACGCTCACGGCGCGGAACTCGCCGGGCGCCGTTTGCAGGGCGAGGCGGGCGTGGGTGGCGCCGACGTCGGCGAGCAGTCGAGGTCCGTCGGCGAACGCGCTGCGGTTCAGTTTATGGTCGGCTACGGCTGGTTTCATCGTCGGTTCAATCTAAACGGTGGCAACGGGTGGGCTCGGGCGTCAATATTGGAATTCTGGTAAGTTCCCCGAGAGGCGGCAGCATACCGCATATCGGCGGCGGAAAGAAGAAACCCCATGCACTCGACGTGTCATGGGGTTTCATTTGAATTTATTCCGCGGCCAGTCCGAACCAGCCGCCGTAGGCCGGCAGCGTGACCCGGTCGCCGCTGACCTCGCCCGGCAAGCCGTGTCCGTCCAGCGCCCGCGCCCCCGCCGCCTGCGCCAGCGTGAACGCGACCGGCGCGTCGCCGAGGTTGAAGATGGCGATCACGCCGCGCGCGCCGGCCAGGTCGCGGCGCAGCGCCAGCACCGGTTCCGGCGCATCGAAGAAAACGATGTCGCCGCGCGTCAGCTGCGGCATGGTGCGGCGCCACGCGATCATCTTGCGCGCGAACGACAGCGGCGACGCCGGATCGCGTTCCTGCACCGACACGGCCGCCGCGATGTGGGACGCGGCCACCGGCAGCCACGGCTGGCCGGCGCTGAAGCCGCCGTTGGGCGCGTCGGCGTCCCACGCCATCGGCGTGCGGCAGCCGTCGCGGCCCTTGAACTCCGGCCAGAACGTGATGCCGTACGGGTCTTGCAGCAATTCATAGGGGACGTCGGCTTCGGTGTAGGCCAGCTCGTCGCCCTGATATAAGCACGGCGTGCCTTTCAGCGACAACTGCATCGCCAGCACCATCTTGGCGAACGCGACCGGCGCGTGCGCGCCGCCCCAGCGCGTCATCACGCGCGGCACGTCGTGGTTGCCGACGGACCAGGAAGCCCAGCCGCCTTTGACGCGCTGCTCGAATTCCTCCACCTGCGTGCGGATGTGCCTGGCCGTGTTCACCGGCGTCAGCAGGTTGAAACTGTAGGCCATGTGCAGCTTATCGCCGTCGGCCGTGTACTGCGCCATCACGCCGAGCGAATCGTCGTCGCCCACTTCGCCGATGGCGACGGCGCCGAATTCATTGAGCAGCGTGCGGATCTTTTGCAGGAAAGCCAGATTTTCCGGCTGGCTCTTGTCGTAGACGTGGGCTTGCATGCCGTAGGGATTGACGTCGGTGACGGTGGTGCTGTCGCGCTGGGCGGCCGGCGGATTGCTGTGCAGCGTACGGTTGTGGAAGTGATAGTTGCAGGCATCCATGCGCACGCCGTCGACGCCGCGTTCCAGCCAGAAGCGCAGGCTGTCCAGATGGGCCTGCTGCACGTCGGGATGGTGGAAATTCATGTCCGGCTGGCTGGCCAGGAAGTTGTGCATGAAATACTGGCGGCGGCGGCTGTCCCACTGCCAGGCCGAGCCGCCGAAAATCGACAGCCAGTTGTTCGGCGGATTGCCGTCCGGCAGAGGATCGGACCAGACATACCAGTCCGCTTTCGGATTGTCGCGGCTGGCGCGGCTCTCGGCAAACCACGGGTGGGCCTCGGCCGTGTGCGACATCACCTGGTCGATCATGACCTTCAGGCCCAGGCTGTGGGCGCGCGCGATCAGGCGGTCGAAATCGGCCAGCGTGCCGAACAGCGGATCGACGTCGCAGTAGTCGGACACGTCGTAACCGAAGTCCTTCATCGGCGACTTGAAGAAGGGCGAGATCCAGACGATGTCGACGCCCAGCGCCGCGATGTAGTCGAGTTTCGCCGTAATGCCCGGCAAGTCGCCGACGCCATCGCCGTTGCTATCCAGGAAGCTGCGTGGATAAACTTGGTAGATGATGGCTTCGCGCCACCACGGCGCCGCGCTGGCGACAGGCTGGGTTGCTGGGGTCATAATGTGTCCGGGTAAATTTGTACACAATATACATCAGCGAGGTGTTTTTTTCAATACGATAAAAACCGCGATAAATTCATTAATTCACTTAAAAATCAAATAGATAGATATTTATGCACAAATAAAAAAGCAAAATAAAGTAACTAAACTACACATATTTTGCAGGAAATATATCGAGATCAAGAAAAGGGATCGCATGTGGCAAAGCGCTGAAGAGCCGACGCTGCATGGTTACTGGCGATATCGGATCGGCGACACCATATCAACTGCGAAATTCAGGATCGAATACTGCCAGTGCTCATCATTCAGATTGCACACCGCAGCCATATCTATCGTGAAGATACATAATCACTGTATTAAAACTACACTATTTACATTACCATAGCTCATAGATTGCTAGAGTGCGCACAGATTTTTATGTAGCCGCACTACCATATAACGGAGATGAGCTTGAGCAGAATGCATACCCCCGCCCCGCGTCGGCTCCGGGCCGCGATCACCCTCTGCGGCGCACTGGCGCTGACGGGTTTGAACGCCGCCGCCGCGTCCGAGATTGCGCTGTCCAGCTGCGACGGCCCCTACGCCACCGTGCTGCACGCGTCCGCCGCCAGCGATGCGCGCGCCTACTGGCTCAACCGCCAGTTGCTCAAATGGCCGGGCGCCGACGGCGGCGCGCAATTCAAGTTGTACTATTCGGCGCAAGGCGCCATCACCGGCGCGCACGGCGCCAAGATCGGCGGCGCCGATGGCGCGCTCGCGCTCACCCGCGACAACGGCGCGATCCCGCTCGATCTGGCGCGCCGCTTCAAGTTCGTCGGCGACGGACCGGTGCTGACCGTCACCGCGGCCGACCGCAGCCGGCTGACGCAACTGCACCGACAGCAAATCATGCTGGTCGCGGAAGCGCCCGACGGCACGGTGCTCGACGCCACCGGCGTCCAGCTGGCCGGCGCGCTCGACGACCTGTATGCCGGCGCCGGCAAGGCCACGGACCTCGGCGTCACGCTGATGCAGGCAAAAGCGCATGCCAAGGCCGGAGCCCAGGCTGTAGCCAAAACACAATTCAAACTGTGGGCGCCGACCGCGCAGCACGTGGCGGTCTGCACCTACGCCAGCGGCGACGCCAGCGCCAGCGCCATCGCGCCGATGCGCTTCGACGCCGACACCGGCATCTGGTCCACTAGCGCGCGCGCCGATAGCGGCAGCTATTACCGGTTCGTCGTCGACGTCTACGCGCCCAACACTGGCCTGGTGCGCAACCTCGTCACCGATCCCTATTCCGTCAGCCTCACCACCGATTCCAAACGCAGCTACATCGCCGACCTGAATGCGGCGGCGCTCAAACCGGCCGGCTGGGACCAGTCAGCGGCGCCGCGCACGGTCGCCGCGCAAACCGACATGACGGTCTACGAACTGCACGTGCGCGACTTTTCCATCAACGACGCCAGCGTCAGCGCGCCGCATCGCGGCAAGTACGCTGCCTTCACCGAGCTGCAATCGAACGGCATGCGCCACCTGGCCGCGCTGGGCCGCGCCGGCATCACCGACATCCACCTGCTGCCGGTGTTCGATTTCGCCAGCGTGCCGGAACACGGCTGCGTCACGCCGACGCCCTCGGCGGCGGCCGCGCCGGACAGCGAATCGCAGCAGGCGCTGATCCACGCCACGCAGGCGGGCGACTGCTACAACTGGGGCTACGACCCGTATCATTTCGGCGCGCCCGAAGGCAGCTACGCCACCGACGCCGCCGACGGCGCGCGCCGCGTCATCGAGTTCCGCCGGATGGTCGCGGCGCTGCACGGCATCGGCCTGCGGGTCGGCATGGACGTGGTCTACAACCACACCATGAGCGGCGGCCAGAATGAACAGTCGGTGCTCGACCGCGTGGTGCCCGGCTACTACCATCGGCTCGACGCCAAAGGCGCGATCGAACGCTCGACCTGCTGCGACAACACGGCCACCGAAAACCTGATGATGTCCAAGCTGATGATAGACACCGCCGTGCGCTGGGCCACGCAATATAAAATCGATTCCTTCCGCTTCGACCTGATGGGCCACCAGCCGCGCGCCGCCGTCGAACAACTACGGGCACGGGTCGACGCCGCCACCGGCCGAGCGATCAACCTGATCGGCGAAGGCTGGAACTTCGGCGAAGTGGCCGACGGCGCGCGCTTCGTGCAGGCGTCGCAGCTGTCGCTCAATGGCAGCGGCATCGGCACCTTCAGCGACCGCGCGCGCGACGCCGTGCGCGGCGGCGGTGCCGGCGACGCCGGCGAGCAGCTGATTGCGCGGCAGGGCTACATCAATGGCCTCGTGTACGACGCCAACGCGCAGGCGGGCCCGCGTCCGATGAGCGATCTGCTGCACGCGTCCGACATGGTCAAGGTGGGCCTGGCCGGCTCGATCCGCGACTATGCCCTCACCACCTGGCGCGGCGAGCGGCACACCCTGGCCGACATCGACTACGGCGGCCAGCCGGCCGGCTACGCCAGCGAACCGGGGGAAGTCGTCAACTACGTCGAGAACCACGACAACCAGACCCTGTTCGACATCGACGTCTTCAAGCTGCCGCCATCGACCAGCGGCGCCGAACGCGCGCGCGTGCAGATGCTGGGCGCCGCCATCAACGCCTTCAGCCAAGGCGTGGCCTACTTCCACGCCGGCTTCGACATCCTGCGATCCAAATCGCTGGACCGCAACAGCTTCGAATCGGGCGACTGGTTCAACCGCATCGACTGGAGCTATCAGGACAACTACTATGGCAGCGGCGCGCCGCCGGCCGCCGACAACGGCAAGGACTACGCGCTCATCAAACCGCTGCTGCGCGACGCCGCCATCAAGCCGGCGCCGGCCGACATCGCGTTTGCGCGCGACGCCTTCCGCGACCTGCTGGCGATCCGCCGCAGCAGCACGCTGTTCCGGCTGCGCAGCGCCGCCGACATTCGACAGCGCCTGCGCTTCTACAACACGGGACCGGAGCAGGTGCCGACGGTGATCGTCGCGCACCTCGACGGCGTCGGCTACGCGGGCGCGAACTTCAAGTCGCTCACTTATTTAATCAATGTCGACAAGGTGGCGCACAGCGTGACGGTGGCCGAAGAAAAAAACCGCGACTACCATCTGCATCCGGTGCAGGCGTCGGCCGGCGCGGCCGACCAGCGTCCGGCGCAGCAGGCGCGCTACGACGCCGCCAGCGGCGGCTACACCGTACCGCCGCGCAGCACCGTGGTCTTCGTCGAAAGGTAAAGAAGGGGAAAGAAGGGAAAATAAACAGTCGCTTTCCGTGCTATCTTTTCGGTTTCCATTTTCGGCCCCGGTCTGGACACCATGATTAGAATGTTCGCGCAACGACGCACGCCACCACTGCTCGCCGCCTTGATGGCGCTGACGCTGGCCTCCTTCTCCGCTGCGGCGCAAACCGTGGGCAAGGTCAGCGACCCGGTCGAGTGGATCAATCCCCTGATGGGCACCGCCAGCAAGCCCGATCTGTCGAACGGGAACACCTACCCCACCATCGCGCTGCCGTGGGGGATGAACTTCTGGACGCCGCAGACCGGCAAGATGGGCGACGGCTGGGCCTACACCTACGACGCCGATAAAATCCGCGGCTTCAAACAGACGCACCAGCCGTCGCCGTGGATGAACGACTACGGCCAGTTCGCCATCATGCCCATCACCGGCAAGTTGCGCTTCACGCAGGACGACCGCGCCAGCTGGTTTTCGCACAAGGCCGAAACGGCCAAGCCCTATTACTACAGCGTCTACCTGGCCGACTCCGACGTGACGGCGGAAATCGCGCCGACCGAACGCGCCGCGCAGTTCCGCTTCACCTTCCCCAAGACCGACGAAGCCTACGTCGTCGTCGACGCCTACGACAAAGGCTCCTACGTCAAGGTGATCCCGGCCGAGCACAAGATCATCGGCTACAGCACGCGCTACGCGCGCGGCCCGCTGCCGAAAAATTTCAAGAACTACTTCGTGATCTATTTCGACAAGCCGTTCGCGTCCACCCACCTCTGGAGCGGCGACAAGCTGGCCGGCGACGTCATGGAAATCGCCAGCGACCACGCCGGCGCGGTGGTCGGCTTCAAGACCGCGCAGGGTGAACGGGTCGGCATGAAGGTGGCGTCGTCCTTCATCAGCGAAGAACAGGCGGAGCTGAATTTGAAGCGTGAACTGGCCGCCGACAGCTTCGACGCCACGGCGCAAAAAGGCAAGGCCGTGTGGAACCAGACGCTGAGCCGCATCAGCGTCGAAGGCGGCAGCGTCGACCAGACCCGCACCTTCTATTCCAGCCTGTATCGCATGCTGTTCTTCCCGAATAAACTCTACGAGATCAACGCCAACAACCAGGTCGTGCACTGGAGTCCCTACAACGGCCAGATCCTGCCCGGCTATATGTTCGCCGGCACCGGCTTTTGGGACACCTTCCGCGCGCTCTATCCCTTCCTGAACCTGATGTACCCGTCGATCAACAAGGAGATGCAGCAGGGCCTCGTCAACGACTTCAAGGAAGGCGGCTGGCTGCCCGAGTGGTCGAGCCCAGGCTACGCCAACGTCATGATAGGGAATAATTCGGCGTCGGTGGTGGCCGAGGCTTACATCAAGGGACTGCGCGGCTACGACATCGAAACCTTGTGGCGGGCGCTCAAGCACGGCGCCGACAACGAAGGGCCGATGAGCGCCGTCGGCCGCCTCGGCGTCGGCTACTACAACGAACTCGGTTACGTGCCCTACGACGTGAAGATCAACGAGAACGCCGCCCGCACGCTCGAATACGCGTACGACGATTTCGCCATCTACCAGCTGGGCAAGGCGCTGCACAAGTCGCAGTCGGAAATCGGCATCTACGCGCAGCGCGCCATGAACTATAAAAATTTGTTCGATCCCGAGACGGGCCTCATGCGCGGCAAGAACAAGGATGGCAGCTTCCAGTCGCCGTTCAATCCCTTCAAGTGGGGCGACGCTTTCACGGAGGGCAACAGCTGGCACTACACCTGGGCCGTGTTCCAGGACGTGAACGGCCTGGTCGACCTGATGGGCGGCCGCGAAAAATTCGTCGAAAAACTCGACCGCGTCTTCACGCTGCCGCCCACCTTCGACGAGAGCTACTACGGCGAAGTGATACACGAGATCCGCGAAATGCAGATCGCGAACATGGGCCAGTACGCGCACGGCAACCAGCCCATCCAGCACATGATCTATCTGTACGATTACGCCGGCGCGCCGTGGAAGACGCAGTACTGGGTGCGCGAAACGATGAACCGCCTGTACAAGGCCACGCCGGACGGCTACTGCGGCGACGAGGACAATGGCCAGACCTCGGCCTGGTATGTGTTCTCGGCGCTCGGCTTCTATCCGGTCACGCCGGCGGTGGAACAGTACGTGATCGGCGCGCCGCTGTTCAAGAAGGTCAGCCTGCATCTGGAGAACGGCAAGACCGTCACCATCAACGCGCCGGCCAACAGCGACAGCAAGCGCTATGTCCAGTCGCTCCAGTACAACGGCAAGCCGTACTCGAAAAACTGGTTGAGCCACTCGGCGCTGATGCGGGGCGCGGTGCTGGACTTCGGCATGTCGGACCGGCCGAACACGCAGCGCGCGACGGCGCCGGCCGACGCGCCGTACTCGATGTCGACGGACCCGAGCCACTGAACGCGGGCCGATGCGGTTAGCGCCGATTCATGTTATCTTTTTGATTACTTCAATGACGACCAAAAGATAATCATGAAACTGTGCGCTGCCTACCTTGCCACGTCCCTGTCGATGTTGGCGCTGACCGCGTGCGGCGGCGGCGGCGATGAACAGCCGCCGCCCAATGTGGCGCCGGTCGCCACGGCGGGACCGGCGCAGACGGTGGATGCCGGTACGCGGCTGCAGTTGGCCGGCAGCGGCACGGATGCCAATCAGGATGTCATCACTTATCTGTGGACGCTGTCCGGCCCGGCCGGCAGCATCGCCACGCTGGAAAATTATCACGTCGCCACGCCGACCTTCACGCCCGATATCGCGGGCGGCTATGTCGCGACGCTGAAGGTCAACGACGGCAAATTGGACAGCGCATCATCGAGCGTGACCATTACCGCGCAAGTGCCGGTGGCGGCCTTCGCCGCTCTACCGGAGGGCAATAGCTGCCTCACGGGACAGCGCATCTACACCATCGACGGTCATCTGGTGTTCATTTCCAAAAGCGGAACCGACTGCATAGGCAACGGCACGGGCCACGAAAAGCTGTTTGAAAGTACGCCGGCCGCACCGCTGTGTGTCAACGACGGCATGGTCGTGCCGCTCAATTACTGCACCAACAACAGCGACGAAACGCTGATGCGCACCATGATGGCGAACCTCGGCCAAGCCGATCTTGGATTGGGCGCGAGCCATCAGGTAAAGCTGGTCTACCCGACCGGCCCCTGATCGGAGGAGCCGCGCCCGCGCCCCCGCCCCCGCCGCGCTCCATGTTGATTCAGGTGATGACGGTGGGATTCGGACGCCCGGTCCAGTCGATGATGCCGGCGACCTGCTCGGCGATGGCGATCAGGCCGGCCAGCGCCTGCTGCGTCGGGATGTGATGCTGGGCCGGATCGGCTTCGTAGCGCTCGAAGTAGACGCGCAGGGTCGCGCCCTCGGTGCCGGTGCCGGACAGGCGGAACACGATGCGCGCGCCGTTGGTCATCAGCAGGCGTATGCCCTGGCCGCTGGCCACGGAGCCGTCGACGGTGTCGGTGTAGCTGAAATCGTCGGCGGCATCGACCGTGTACAAGCCCAGGTCCTGGCCGGCCAGCGCGCCCAGTTTGACGCGCAATGAATCCATCAGCTCCGTGGCCGCGTGGCTGGCGACGCCCTCGTAATCGTGGCGCGAATAATAATTGCGGCCGTAGCGCGCCCAGTGGTCGCTCACCAGTTCGGACACCGACTTGCCGCTGTCGGCCAGCAGGTTAAGCCAGAACAGCACGGCCCACACGCCATCTTTTTCGCGGATGTGGTCCGAGCCGGTGCCGTAGCTCTCCTCGCCACACAGCGTGGCCTTGCCGGCGTCGAGCAGGTTGCCGAAGAACTTCCAGCCGGTCGGCGTTTCATAGCATTCGATGCCCAGCTCCCTGGCCACGTGGTCGGCCGCGCGCGACGTCGGCATCGAGCGCGCGATGCCTTTCAGGCCGGCGCGATAGCCCGGCGCCACGGCGGCGTGGGCCGACAAAATGGCCAGGCTGTCCGATGGCGTGACCGGCAGCTTGCGGCCGACGATCATGTTGCGGTCGCCGTCGCCGTCGGAGGCGGCGCCGAGGTCGGGCGCGTCGTCGCCGTCCATCAGCGCCATCAACTCGGCGGCGTTGACCGGATTCGGATCTGGATGGTGGCCGCCGAAATCCTCCAGCGGCACGCCGTTGATGACGGTGCCGGCCGGCGCGCCGAGCAAGCCTTCGAGGATGGCCGTCGCATACGGGCCGGAGACGGCGTGCATGCCGTCGAAGCGCATCGTGAAGCCGCCGGCGAACAGTTTTTTGATGGCGCCGAAATCGAACAGGCGCTGCATCAGCTCCGCGTAGTCGGCCACCGGATCGATCACCTCGACCACCATCTGCTCGACGCGCCGCTCGCCGATTTGATCGATGTCGATATCGGCGGCGTCGCTGATGGCGTATTGTGAAATCGATTTGGTGTGTTCGTAGATTTTTTCGGTGACCTGTTCCGGCGCGGGGCCGCCGTTGGTGATGTTGTACTTGATGCCGACGTCGCCATCGGGGCCGCCCGGATTATGGCTGGCCGACAGGATGATGCCGCCGAACGCGCCATGCTTGCGGATCACGCAGCTGACGGCGGGCGTCGACAAAATGCCGCCCTGCCCGACCATCACTTTGCTGAAGCCGTGGGCGGCCGCCATCTTCAAAATAATCTGCACCGCGACGCGGTTGTGGAAGCGGCCATCGCCGCCCAGCACCAGGGTTTTTCCGGCGCAGTCGTCGAGCGCGTCAAACACGCTTTGGACGAAGTTTTCAAGATAGTGGGGCTGGCTGAAGACCGTGACTTTTTTACGCAGGCCGGAGGTGCCAGGGCGCTGGTCGTCGAAGGGCGTGCTGGTGACTGTTTGTATACTCATGTTTGCTCCGCATGGATGATCGATGCACGCCGTTCAAGACGGCTGGTGCGCAAACGTGGTTTTACACTGAATGGCGAAAATATGGCGCGCAGATGAGCGCGGGCCGGCGCGGAATTCAGGGCCGAGGCCGGGGTGGGGTCACCCCCCGATGCCGCTCCATCGAGGGTGTCGCCTGGTCAGGCCGCAGCCTGGTCGGCCGCCGGCAGCGCGGCCGTTTGCGCGGCCGAGTCCCGCACGAACAACGTCAGCACGCCGGCCAGCACCATGCAGGCACCGCCCAGCATCACCGTCTGCACCGTGTGGCCGTCGAAGAAATGCCTGGTGAAGTAACCGAGCAGCAGGCCGCTGCAAATCTGCGGTATCACGATGAAGAAATTGAACACGCCCATGTAGTAGCCCATGCGCTTGGCCGGCAGCGCGCCGGCCAGGATCGCATACGGCATCGTCAGCACACTGGCCCACGCGATGCCGACGCCTATCATCGGCAGGTAGAGCATGTGCGTGTCGCGGACCAGGTAGAGGCTCATCAAACTGAGGCCGCCGATGACGAGGCAGCTCATATGCACGATCTTGCGGCTGGTGTGGCGCGCGAACACCGGCAGGATGAACGCGGCCAGCGCCGACACGCCGCTGTACACGGCGAACATCACGCCGACCTGGTTGCCCGCCTCCTGGAACATGGCCGATTGCGCGTCGCCGGTGCCGAACACATTTTCGGCGATGGCCGGCGTGGTGTAGATCCACATCGCGAACAGCGCGATCCACGTGAAGAACTGGACGAAGGCCAGTTGCACCATCGTCTTCGGCATCTGGCCGAAGCCGCCGAGTATCTCGGCCATCGCGCGCGCCAGGCCGGGCGAACTCTCGGCGCGGAACTGGGCCAGGTCTTGCGGCGGCGTCTCCTTGGCGGTGAACACGGTCCACATCACCGACAGCAGGAATATCGCGCCGCCGACGTAGAAGGAATAGCGCACGGAGTCGGGAATGGCGCCGTTGACGGCGGCGTTGCTGACGTGGAGGACGTCGGCGAAGAAGGTCGGCAGCATCGAGGCGATCACCGCGCCGCAGCCGATGAAGAAGGTCTGCATCGCGAAGCCGGCGGTCTGCTGCGACGCATTGAGCTTGTCGCCGACGAAGGCGCGGAACGGCTCCATCGACACGTTGATGGCGCCGTCCATCAGCCACAGAACGGCGGCGGCCATCCACAGCACCGAGGAATTCGGCATCAGGAACAGCGCGATCGACGCCAGGATGGCACCGATGAAGAAGAAGGGACGGCGGCGGCCCCAGAACGGATGCCAGGTGTTGTCGCTCAGGTAGCCGATCACCGGCTGCACCAGCAGGCCGGTGACGGGTGCGGCCAGCCATAAAAAGGCCAGGTCGTCGGTGTTGGCGCCGAGCGTGGAAAAGATGCGGCTGGTGTTGGCGTTTTGCAGCGCGAAGCCGAACTGGATGCCGAAAAAGCCAAAGCTCATATTCCAGAGCTGCCAGAAGGTCAGCCTGGGTTTGATGGATGTTTGCATGCTGCGTGTCTCCGTTTTATCTCCCGGACTAGCGCCGGATTGAGTGAATTTGTAGGAAAATAACACTTCCGTACATGAGTGTCAATCGCAACAACTTCATAGTAGAATAAAGAGAAAATGCGCGTCTCAGCGCCGTAGCATTTCCGTAAAATGCAGCCAAATGTAGTCAAATAACATAAAATCAGAGACACCTACATGAACAAAACCCAGCTCGCCAGTTTAAGCTTTTCCCTGCTCGCCGGCGCCAGTTGCGCGGCCCATGCGCAAAACGCCGAACGCATCATCAACAGCGTCGCCCAGCGCGACGGCCGGCTCGAAGTCCAGACCAGCGACGGCATTTATCTTATCAAGCCCTACTCCAGCAGCATCGTCGAAACGACGTTTGTGCCGAATGGCGAAACGGCCGATCCGGCCTCGCACGCGGTGGTGATGGCGCCAGCCGCGGTGCCGGTCACGCTGACGGAAAAAAGCGCCTCCATCGAATACACGACCGGCGGCATCGCCGTCACGATCACGCGCGCACCTTTCCAGATCGCCTATAGCTACAAGGGCAGGCCCTTGATCGCCGAGCAGCGCGGCTACACCAAAGGGAGCGATGGCTTCAGCGTCGACTTCACTCTCGACCCGGACGAGGCGCTGTACGGCGCCGGCGCGCGCGCGGTCGGCATGAACCGGCGCGGCTATCGCTTCCAGTTGTACAACAAGGCGCACTACGGTTACAGCACGCACTCGGAGCTGATGAACTTCACGATGCCGCTGGCGCTGTCGTCGAAAATGTACGCCATCCATTTCGATAACCCGCAAATCGGCTACCTCGATTTCGACAGCAAAAAGACCAACCGCCTGGCCTACGAAACCATAGGCGGGCGCACGACGTATCAGGTGATCGCCGGCGACACGTGGCAAGACGTGGTCGGGAATTACACGACTCTGACCGGCAGGCAGCCGATGCCGCCGCGCTGGGCCTTCGGTAATTTCGCCAGCCGCTTCGGCTATCACACCGAAGACGAGGCGCGCAAGACGGTCGCCAAATTCATCGCCGACGATATTCCGCTCGACGCCATCATCTTCGACCTGTACTGGTTCGGCAAGGAGATGAAGGGCACCATGGGCAACCTGGCGTTCAACCGGGAAGCCTTTCCGACGCCGCAAAAAATGATCGCCGACTTCAAGGACAAGGGCGTCAAGACGGTGCTGATAACCGAGCCGTTCGTGTTGACGACGTCGAGCAAATGGCAGGACGCGGTCGACCATCAAATCCTCGGCACCGATGCCGCCGGCGCGCCGCTGACCTATCCATTTTATTTCGGGAACACGGGGCTGATCGACATCTTCAGCCAGCAGGGCAAGGACTGGTTCTGGAATATTTACAAGGGCCTGCACGACCAGGGCGTGGCCGGCTGGTGGGGCGATCTGGGCGAACCTGAAGTGCATCCGGCGGCGATGCGGCACGCGAGCGGCGGCGCCGACGCGGTCCACAACATCTACGGCCACGATTGGGCCAGGCTGATTTTCGACGGCTACCGCAGGGACTATCCGCAGCAGCGGCCTTTCATTTTAATGCGCGCCGGGTATTCGGGTTCGCAGCGCTTCGGCATGATACCGTGGTCGGGTGACGTCGACCGCAGCTGGGGCGGTTTGCAATCGCAGCCGGAGATCGCGCTGCAAATGGGGATGCAGGGCATGGCGTATATGCACTCGGACCTGGGCGGCTTCGCCAACGCCTACCTGGACGATGAACTCTACACGCGCTGGCTGCAATACGGCGTGTTCCAGCCGGTCTTCCGTCCGCACGCGCAGGAGGAAGTTCCGTCCGAGCCGGTGTATCGCGACGCGAAAACGGAAGCATTGGCGCGCCAGGCGATCCGCCTGCGCTATCGCATGCTGCCTTATAACTACGCGCTCGCTTTCGACAACAACCAGCGCGGCCTGCCGTTGATGCGGCCGATGCTGTACGAGGAGCCGGGCGAGCAGAATGCGATGGCGATGTCGTTGACCTATCTGTGGGGCGACGCTTTTCTGGTCACGCCGGTGATGACGGCGGGCGCCCTCAAGCAGCGCGTCTACTTTCCAAAGAAGGGGCCGTGGTTCGATTTCTACGACGACCGCAAACACGGTGGCGGCATCACCGAAGCGGTGGACGTGGCGGCCGATCACATTCCCGTGTTCGTGCGCGCCGGCGCCTTCATCCCGCTGACCCAGGTGGTCCAGAGCACGCGCGATTACTCGACCAGGAATCTGGAGCTGCACTACTATCACGACGCCTCGGTGCGCGCGGCCAGCGGCAAGCTGTATGACGACGACGGCGAGACGATGCAGGCCTATGAACAGGGCAAGTACGAACTGCTGCACTTCACCGGCGCGCTCGATGGCCGTGAACTGGCGTTGACGCTGACGTCCGAAACCGGCAGCCGGTATGCGCGGCCGCCGCGCAGCGTGGCGCTGACCGTGCATAACGTGCACGCCAGGCCGGCGGCGGTGACGCTGGACCGGGCGGCCGTCGCCTTCAAGTGGGACAGGCTGCGCGGGCTGGTGACGGTGCGGCTGCCGGCCAGCGCGCAGGCCAGCGTCACGGTGCGTATCAAACTGGCCGACGCCGACGCGCGTCAATCGGCGCCCTAAAAAAATCCGATGACCGTTTTGCCAACGTGTATATTATCGGCGACCGCCTCGATCGATGCGGTCGCCAAAATATCCACACTCAGGGAGAAGACAGTGTCGAAGAAAATCATCGGCGCGCTGCTGGCGCTATCGTCCATCGCAGCCGCATGCAACGGCGCCCATGCGGCGACCGCCGCCAAGCCCACGGTCGCCGAAGCGGAACGCTTCCTGGCCGACGCCGAAACCCGTCTCAATAAACTCAATAACGACCAGTCGCGCGGCGCCTGGGTCGGCGAGAACTTCATCACCGACGACACGGAAGCCATCACCACTTATTTCGCCGACCGCTATCTTGAAGCGTCCGGCGACATCGCGCTCAAGGCGCGCCGCTACAACGGCCTGAAACTGAATCCGGATTCGGCGCGCAAACTCAAGCTGCTGCAACTGTCGCTGGTGTTCTCCAATCCGGCCGAGCGCGAAGCCTACGCCGCCAAGCAGGCCGCGATGACGGGCGCTTACGGCAAGGGCAAATACTGTCCGAAGAACGCCGACGGCAGCGCCGCGCCGTGCATGGCGCTGGGCGACATGGAAAAAGTGCTGGCGGCTAGCCGCGATCCGGCCAAGCTCAAAGAGATGTGGCTGGGCTGGCACGCGCAATCGCCGTCGTACAAACAAATGTATGTCGACTATGTCGCGCTGTCGAACAAGGGCGCGAAAGAGATGGGCTTCGCCGACACGGGCGCGCTGTGGCGCTCCGGTTACGACATGCCGCCGGACGCTTTCGCGGCCGAGATGGAGCGCCTGTGGCAGCAGGTCAAGCCGCTCTACGATGCGCTGCACGAGTACACGCGCTACAAGCTGCGCCAGACTTACGGCCCGGACGTGGTGCCGCTGACCGGCCCGATCCCGGCCCAGTTGTTCGGCAATATGTGGAGCCAGACGTGGACCAATCTGTATCCGATCCTAAAGCCGGCCACCGGCGCCAGCGACTATGACTTGAGCAAGGTGCTCGCCGCGCGCAACACCAGCGCCAAGGACATGGCCGGCTACGCGGAACGCTTCTACACCTCGCTCGGCATGCAGCAGCTGCCGGCCACGTTCTGGGAGCGCTCGCTGCTGACCAAGCCGCGCGACCGCGACGTGGTGTGCCACGCGTCGGCCTGGCCGATCAACGAGAAGGACGATGTGCGCATCAAGATGTGCATCACGCCGACGGCGGAAGACTTCACCACCATCCACCACGAACTCGGTCACGTCTACTACTTCCTCGCCTATAACAAGCAGCCCTTCCTGTTCCGCAACGGCGCCAACGACGGCTTCCACGAAGCGATAGGCGACACCATCGCGCTGTCGATCACGCCCGACTATCTGAAGAAGGTCGGCTTGATGGACCAGCCGCCGCAGGCCGACGCCGACATCGGCCAGCTGCTCGAACGCGCGCTGAGCAAGGTCGCCATCCTGCCGTTCGCGTACTCGGTCGACAAGTGGCGCTGGGATGTCTACGGCGGCAAGACCAAGCCGGCCGACTACGACAAAAGCTGGTGGCAGTTGCGCGAGCAGTACATGGGCGTGAAGCGGCCGGCCGACATCGCCGGCACCAGCGGCTTCGACGCCGGCGCCAAGTTCCACGTCGCTTCCGACACGCCGTATGCGCGCTACTTCCTGGCCGACCTGCTGCAGTTCCAGTTCCACCGCGCGCTGTGCCGCGAGGCCGGTTATACGGGACCGCTGCACAGCTGCTCGGTGTACGGCAACGCCAAGGCCGGCGCCAAGTTGCAAACGATGCTGGCGATGGGCGCGAGCAAGCCGTGGCCGGAAGAGCTGAAGGCGATTTCGGGCGAGGATAAGATCGACGGCGGCGCGCTGATCGAATACTTCGCGCCGCTGAAAGTATGGCTCGATGAGCAGAACCGCCAGTTCGCGGCGGCGGAGCAGGCCAAGAAGTAAGCGGCGATAGATAATCAACCGTGGCATGACCAGCCGCGATGCCGATCAGTTTCGACATCGCGGCTTTTTCATCGGCCTTTAAACCGTCAGGCCGGCTTTTATAACATTGGAGTGCGCGGGTGGCCGCTTGATTAGCATCTCGGCCGGGATGCCCAAGCCCTCATGCAGTCTCCGTATCATCGGCAGCGACAGCGCCCGCGTACCGTTGAGTATTTCATGGACGCGGCTCAAGCGGCCTATCATGGGCACCAGATCCTTGGGCGCCAATCCTTTTTGATCCATGCTGAACTTGATGACATCGATCGGGTCGGGCATCTCGGTGGGGAAATTCCTCGCTTCATATGCGGCCAGCAATGTAGCGAGCACGTCGAGACGATCTCCCTCCAGCGTACCGGATGCGGCGCTCATCAAGGACTCCACTTCGTCGAGCGCCGCTTGATAGTAGTCCTCAGTGCGTATGGGCTTGATGTTCATCGCTTCCTCCAAGAAACCGTTTGCGCGTCGATGGCATCGTATTCGTTATGCGTCCCGACGAACTTAATATATACCATTCCCGCCGCGTAGTTGATCTCTGTAACGAGGCGATATTTATTGCCGTGAATATTGAACACAGTGCGGCCGTTTTTCAAAATACTGGCCGTTCTAAAGTCTGCTTTTACGTCAGCCGGCCCGGTCCACTCCGCATGAAGGACATGTCCGTACCACGACAACAATGGTGCTTTGGCGTCAGCGTGCAATCGCCGTTTGTAGAAGTCGATCAGAGCAGGTTTGGACAGGATGCGCATCCTATCCACTCTAGTGGCGACTTAGGATCGTTCATCAATACAGATCAAGTTGGAGAGATACTGGCTTACTTTCAGCGCGCCCGTCACCGGCCGTTGCGGATCGCTGCCACGTAGCTGGCGTGCGTCGGCATGATGCGGACGCACGCCGCTATCACGTCCGACACTTCCCTCAAATAGTCGCCGATTTCTTTTTCGCCCAGCAGGTCGACCAGCGGATGGTAGCCGTCGGCCTTGACGCCCTGCCCGTGCAGCACCTGCAACCAGCCCACTTCGGCGAACAGCTCCATGTTCTCGCGCACGATGCGGCCATGGCCGCGGTACAGTTCCAGCTTGCGGCGCAGCGTGTCGGGCACTTCCATCGTGCGGCAGTGGTTCCAGAACGGCGTGTCGTCCCGCTCGGTGGCGTGGTAGTGCAGGATCAGGAAATCGCGGATGCGCTCGACCTCGAAATCGCACTGGCGATTGAATTCGTCGATGTCGCCGGCCCGGAATCCGGCGTCCGGGAAGAAGGTCATCAGGCGCGCCAGCGTCGACTGGATCAGGTGGATGCTGGTCGATTCCAGCGGCTCCAGAAAGCCGCTCGACAACCCAACCGCCACCACGTTCTTGTTCCACACTTTCTTGCGCTTGCCGGCGGTGAAGCGCAGCAGCCGGGGCTCGGCCAGGGCCTCGCCATCGAGGCTGTTCATCAAGATGGCCGCCGCTTCATCGTCGCTCATGAAGCGGCTGCTGAAGACGTGGCCGTTGCCGGTGCGGTGTTGCAGGCCGATGCGCCATTGCCATCCGGCCGGCCGCGCGGTGGCGCGCGTGTAGGGCAGCAGTTGCGATGCCAGTTCGCACGGCACGGCGTAGGCGCGGTCGCAGGGCAGCCAGTGGCTCCAGTCCTCGAAGCCGGTCTTTAAAGTCTGCTCCATCAGCAGCGCCCGAAAACCGGTGCAGTCGAGGAACAGGTCGCCGGCGATGCGCTCTCCGTTTTCCATGACGACGGCGGCGACGTGGCCGTCGCCCTCGCGCACGACGACGTCGACGACTTTACCCTCGGTGCGGGCGACGCCGTGCGCTTCCGAAAAGCCGCGCAGGTATTGGGCGTAGAGGCCGGCGTCGAGGTGGTAGGCGTGGACGATGTCGGCCAGCGGCGAGTTGCCGTGCTCATTGGTGGCGCGGCTGAATTTGCCGGCCTTGGCGGCCATGCGGTTGATCGAATAATGTTCGATGTCGGGCGCCTTGCCGGCCTGGTGCATCTTGAGCCAGTACTGCGCGAAATCGACGGTCCACAAGTCCTGGCCGAATTTTCCGAAACCGTGCATATAACTGTCGCCGAGCTTGCCCCAGTCGACGAATTCGATGCCGAGTTTGAAGGTGGCCCGGGTCTCGCGCATGAACTCGTTCTCGTCGATGCCGAGGATGCGGTTGAACATGCTCATCATGGGAATCGTCGATTCGCCGACGCCGACGGTGGAGATGTCATCCGACTCGATCAGGCGTATCGTGTAGCGCTTGCGCAGCAGCTTGGACAGCGAGGCGGCGGCCATCCAGCCGGCGGTGCCGCCGCCGACGATGACGATGGTGTTGAGGGGGTGCTGGTGCATGCGGCGGTCTCGAAAAAACTCTGATAAAAAAACCCCCTGCCGGCGAACCGGACAAGGGGCGGTTTTCAACCCGTACTGCGCGCTTACATCTTGTAGTTGATACCGAAGTACAAGGTGCGGCCGTAGGTGGTGTGCTGCGTTTCATTGCTGCGGGTGCCGACGTAGTGGATCTCCGGCGCATCGGCAAGGTTATTCCCCTGGACCAGCAAGGTCAAGCCTTTTGCCGGACCGCCCTGGAACTCGTACTGCACTTGCGCGCTCAGGTGCAGGTTGGCCTTGATCTGCGCGTAGCCGAGGTCGCCGCCGAAGCCTTCGATGGTGCCGACGGAATCGGAACGGTAGGTGTCGGCGATGCGGGCCTGGAAGCCGTACTTCTCGTAGTAGAAGGCGGCCGAGGCGACTTGCTTGGACAGGCCGGGCAAGGTCATCGAGGCGGCGCTCTGGCCGGGGATGTTGTCCGGCACGGCGATCGAGCTGTTGGTCAGCGAGAAACTGGCCTGGGCGCCGAAGCCGTCGAGCGGTTTCCACAGCAACTCGAAGGGCATCGAGGCCGACAGTTCGATGCCGTACAGGCGGCCGCCGGCGCCGTTGGTCGGCTCGGTGAAGTAGCCGATGTTCGACGGCGCCTTCGGCGTGCCCGGCTGGATGGCCGACGTGAAGTCGTAGCTGAAGTTGGTGTAGTTGACGACGTAGGTGTCGAGGCGCTTGAAGAAGGCGGCGGCCGAGAAGTAACCCTTGGTGCCGAAATATTTTTCGAACGACAAGTCGACGCCGTCGGCGACCCAGGGCTTGAGCGTGGGATTGCCGCCGCTGCCGCTGTAGATGCCGCCCTGCGCGTTGTTGACCGAGAACGCCGTGCTGGCGCGCATGTCGATCATATTGGGACGCTGCATTTCACGGGCCAGCGCGAAGCGCAGGAAGTTCTGGTTGCCGAAGTCGCCCACCAGGTTCAGGCTGGGCAGCACTTTGTAATAGCTGGCGCCGGTGCTGATGGGGATCACCGGCGAATTGAACAAGCTGCCGTCGATGTCGGCCGCGTAGGCGCCTGAACTTTGCGAGGCGTGCACCACTTGCAGGCCGAGGTTGCCCTTGACCGGCACGGCGGCCAGTTCGGAGTCGATGTTCAGCTTGGCCATGCCGGTGCTGACGCGCTCGTCGACGATCCAGTTCTTGTTGTAGATGTCGGAGTGGAATTTCTGGTTGTAGTACAGGCCGGGAATCACGCCGACGGCGTTGAAGGTCAGCATGTTCAAGCCGCTGTCGCCGGCCGAGGCGCTGTAGCCGCCCGGTTCGGCCAGGGCCGCGTAGGGACCGCCCGGCACTTGCAGCAGGTATTCGTTGTCGACGCGGGTCTTGGAACGCTTGGTGTAGTTGGCGCCGAAGTCGAGGCTGCTGAACCAGCGGTTTTCCGGCAGCGTGTAGGTGGCGCCCAGGCGCAGCGCGTCGACCTTGTCGGTCACGTGCGGGCCCTTGTCGTAACCGGCTTGCGGCACGTCGGGACCGCCGCCCCAGCCTTGCGAATCGACAATCTTGATGATGCTCGGATCGGCGTAGTTGATGCTGGAGGTCAGGTTGTGGCTGCCGGCGGCGAAGCCGATGCTGCCCAGCACGCCCGGCTGGCCGGCCAGGCCGACGGTGCCGGCGTAGATTTCCTGGTCGTTTTCGATGCGGGTCGCTTTCGAGTGCGAAATGTCGCCCAGCAGTTTCCAGTCCGGCGACAGCGTCCAGATGTTTTTCCAGCCGATGGAATTGACCTTGTCGTTGTAAATGATGGGCTCGGTGCGCACGACGGCGCGCACATTGTTGATCGTGCCGCTGAGCACATTGCCGTTGCCGTCGACGACGGCGTTGCTCAGATACGTGGGCAGGTCGTAGGTGTTGCTGTTGGTGTTGTTGAGCGAGGCCTGGATCAGGCGCTCGGCCTTGGTCTGGTCGTACTTCGAGTAGAAGATGTCGACGGTGCTGGTGAAGTCCTTGTTCGGACGGAATTCCAGCACGGCCATGGCGCCGTCGCGGCGCTCGGTGGTGATGTCGGTCTCGGCGTTGAAGCCGCTGTACGGAATCGTCACGTTGCGGCCGTTGTAGCTGGTCGTGCCCGAACCCCAGGAATTGAAGCTCTGGATGGCGCCGCTCTTGTCGGAGGTGCGGGCGAAGCCGATGGCGACGCCGACCTTGCGGTCGAAGAACTGGTCGACGTAGGACAGGCTGGTGCGGCTGCCGGAGCCGCGCTGCGGGCCGGTGCCGTCGTGCTCCTTGCGGCCGTTGACGGTGATGACGCGGCTGGCGAAGGCCAGCGGGTCGATGGTCTGCATGTCGACGGTGCCCGACAGGCCCTGCGCGACGAGGCCGGCGTCCGGCGTTTTGTAGACGACCACGCCGGCCATCAGTTCGGACGGGAAATCGTCGTAGCTGATGGTGCGGCTGTCGCCGGTGCTGGCCAGTTCGCGGCCGTTCAGCAGCGTGCCGCCGAGGTCGGGCGAAAAGCCGCGAATGCTGATGAGGTTGGCGTGCCCGCCGACGTATTGCGCGGTCAGGCCCGGCAAGGCGGCGATCGATTCGGCGATGCTGGTGTCCGGCAATTTACCGATGTCCTCGGCGGAAATGGCTTCGACGATGGAGGTGGCATCCTTCTTGACCGCGATGGCCGCTTCGATGCCGCGGCGGATACCGGACACGGTGACGGACTGCACGACGGGCTCGGCGGCCGAAGCGGCGACGGCGGCTTCCTGGGCGTCGGCGGACAGAGGAGCGGACGCGGCGAGCGCCGCCAGCAGCATGGCGCAGCTGGCCGCCACTGGATTGAGCTTGAAAGCGATGTAAGTACGCGGCGTGCTGATGCCTCGCTGGTGTGCGATATGTTTCATTAATGTCCCCTCACTTATCAAAATTCAATTCCCGCAAACCCAACCTGTCGTCGGCTGTATCGGCACCACGGGACCCAAGAAATGCAACGTTCTAAAGACGTTCTAAGCAAATTTTGTACTAAAACTAGATTCAGTGTCAATTACAGATCAGGCAGACCTGAGCTTTAAATGCCTGCTCATACCCCTTAAAGCCACGAAAAGCGCCACCACGTTGTATTTCAGATACATTCCCTGTCGCTGGAAGCTGTAGTACAACTACAATAAGCACCAATCCGAGAGTTACAGTTCGCAACAAAACTTTGACACATTGGAGGATTTTTTGGAAAAAACCTGTTCGCACGGCCCGTTTGCTCCCCGATTACCACCGCCGGCGACAATAAACAGCGCGGATAAAGTTCGGCTGGAACCAAATTTGTACTAAAACTAGTGTTACGTGACAGAACTTTAGCGGTAAAAGCAGGAGAAAACGACAGTTTTCTTGCACCTGTAGCATTCCTTACCATAGATTTACCCAGCACCGATATGGTTTCGCGATTATCGATACCAAAAACAATATGTAGCCTGACTACGGCATAGCTACAAAGGAGATAACAATGAAAAAAATCTGGGCCAGCCTGCTGGCGCTGCCCGCCTTGTTGCTGACGGCAACGCCGGCGCGGGCGCAGGAGCACCGCATCGATCATCTGGAACCGGCGAGCTGGTGGACCGGCATGCGGTCGCAGACCTTGCAGCTGATGGTGCACGGGCAACACATGGGTGAACTGGAGCCGGCGCTTAATTATCCGGGCGTGCGCATCACGTCGGTGGCGCGGGTGAGCAACCCGAATTACCTGTTCGTCGACCTGGAGATAGGCGCGACGGCGGCGCCGGGCCGGCTCGACCTGCAATTCCGGCACGGCGCCGAGGTGCTGCACCATCCCTATGTGCTGCAAGCGCGGGTGTCCGGCTCGGCGCAGCGCGTCGGCTTCAACAGCAGCGATGCGATTTATGAGGTGATGCCGGACCGCTTTGCCAACGGCGATGCGGGCAACGACAGCGTGGCCGGCCTGAGCGACAAGCTAGACCGCGCCGACGGCTCCGGCCGCCACGGCGGCGATCTCCAGGGCATGATAGACCATCTCGATTACGTGGCCGACATGGGTTACACCGTGATCTGGCCGACGCCGATGCTGACGTCGGACATGCCGAAGGTGTCCTATCACGGCTACGCGACCACCGACCACTACCGCATCGATCCGCGCTACGGCAGCAACGAGGACTACCGCCGCTTCGTGGCGCAGGCGCGGGTGCGCGGGCTGGGCGTGATCCAGGACGTGGTGCTCAATCACATCGGCAGCGGCCACTGGTGGATGCGCGACCTGCCGAGCAGGGACTGGATCAACTATCACGGCAAGTTCGTGCCGACCACGCATCACCGCGCGGCCGTGCAAGATCCGTACGGCTCGGCCGAGGATAAGGAGAATTTCACCGCCGGCTGGTTCGTCGAAAACATGCCCGACCTGAACCAGCGCAATCCCTACCTGGCCAATTACCTGATACAAAATAATATCTGGTGGATCGAATATGCCGGCCTGGCCGGCTTGCGCGTCGATACCTACAGCTATTCGGACGGACCTTTCCTGGCCGAGTGGACGCGCCGCATCATGGCCGAATATCCGCGGCTCAACCTGGTCGGCGAAGAGTGGAGCACCAGCATTCCGGTGGTGTCGCGCTGGCTGGAGGGCAAGCGCAACTTCGACGGTTTCGTGTCGCACATGCCGGCCATGATGGACTTCCCGCTCAACGACACGCTGCGCCGGGCGCTGGCCGCCAGGGACGGCGATGAAAACAGTCTGAACAATTTATACGAAACGCTGTCGCAGGATTATCTGTATCCGCACGCGGACAATATGGTGCTGTTCGAGGGCAATCACGACATGGCGCGCATCTTCAGCGTGCTCAACGAGGATATCGGCTTGTTCAAGATGGCGATGGCTTATGTGCTGACGGCGCCGCGCATACCGCAGCTGTATTACGGCACCGAAATCCTGATGACGAGCTCGGTCAAGGAGCGCGACGACGCGTCATACCGGCGCGATTTTCCGGGCGGCTGGCAGGGCGACGCCGTCAACGCCTTCACCGGCGCGGGACTCAGCGCGCAGCAGCGGGAAGCGCAGGCGATGCTGAAGAAGCTGCTCAACTGGCGCAAGGCGCAGCCGGTGATCCATCACGGCAAGACCATGCATTACGGGCCGGAGCAAAACACCTATGTTTATTTCCGCTACGACGGCACGCACAAGGTGATGGTGGCGCTGAACAAGAACGCCACCGAGACGGTGTTGCCGACGGCCCGCTTCCACGAGATGCTCGACGGCGTCGCCAGCGGCGTCGATGTGCTCAGCGGCGCGAGCTATGCGCTGGACGGTCAGCTGAGATTGCCGGCGCGCTCGGCGCTGATACTGGAACTGAAACCGGCTGCGGCTACGACTACGACTACGACTGCGGCTACGACTACGACTACGACTGCGGCTGCGGCTACGGCTACGGCCGGCCGCGTCGTCATCGTCGACAAGTTCGCATCGCCGCAGTTGCACAACAGCCGGGCGCTGCGCATCTATCTGCCGCCCGGCTACGCCACCCATGCGCGGCAACGCTATCCGGTGCTGTTATGCACGACGGGCAAAACCTGTTCGATGCCGCCACCGCCACCTACGGCGTCGAGTGGGGCATGGCGCAGACCATGGACCGCCTGATCGCCGACGGCGCGATCGAGCCGGCCATCGTGGTCGGCATCGACAACACCGCCGACCGCATCGCCGAATACACGCCGTGCTGCGACCCGAAACACGGCGGCGGCAAGCTCGACGCCTACGAGCGCTTCATACTCGACACCGTCAAGCCCTATGTCGACCGCACGCTGCGCACCGAAGCCGGACGCGAACACACGGCGATCATGGGATCGTCGCTGGGCGGCATCGCCTCGGTCGATATCGCCCAGCGCCATCCCGACGTGTTCTCGATGGCGGCCAGCCTGTCGGGTTCGTTCTGGTGGAACGGGCGCAGCATGGTAAGCCGGGTGACGCCCGTCACGCCCGTCACGCCAATTCCGCCAATTCCGCCGGCGGCGCCGCGCGTGCCGGTGCGCATCTACCTCGACGCCGGCACCGACAACGACGGTCTCGACGACACCATCGCGATGCGCGACGCCCTGCTGTCCGCGGGCTACCGGCCCGGCGCCGACCTGTATTTCCATACGATGGAAGGCGGCGCCCACAACGAAAAGTCATGGGCGGCGCGCGTGCATCTGCCGCTGCTGTGGTTCTTCGGCGCGCGGGGGCCGCAGCCGGAGCCGCGCTAAGCGGCCGGCCTCAGTCCGGCGTGACCAGCTCGATCTGGCGCAGGCGGCCGGCCAGCAGGGCGTCGATTTCGTGCGCGGCGACGGCGCGGCTGAGGCAAAAGCCGAAGGCCTCGTCGCAATCCATGGCCGTCAGCTGGGCCAGCTGCTCGTCGGTCTCGATGCCGCCGGCGATGACCTTCATGTTCAGCGTGTGCGCCATGGCGATGATGGCCCGCACCATGGCGCCGTCGTCGGTCGCGCGGTCGTTGGCGCGGCGCTGGCCGCCGCGCCGCAAATCATCGATGAAGCATTTGTCGATCTTGACCACGTCCACCGGGAAACGCCGCAGGTAGTTGAGCGAGGCGTAGCCGGTGCCGAAATCGCTGATCGAAATCCCCATGCCGAGCTGCTTGAACTGGCGCAGCACGGCTTCGCAGTTCTGGTTCTTGTCGATCAGGATGCTCTCGGTGATTTCCAGTTCGACGTAGTGGCCCGGCACGCCGGCCTGCTGCAAGATGGCGGCGAAACTCTGGACGATGTCCTTTTGATAGAACTGGCGCGCCGACAGGTTGACCGACACCGTCAGCGACCGCCCCAGGTCGATCCAGCGCCGCGCCTGCGCCACCGCCGTCGCCAGCACCCAGGCGCCGACCGGCACGATCAGCGCGCTGTCTTCCAGGATGGGGATGAAGTCGAGCGGCATCACCAGCCCCAGTTCCGGGTGCTGCCACCGTATCAGCGCCTTGACGCCGGTGATGACCTGGCGCTTCAGGTCGAGCTTGGGCAGATAGGTCAGGATGAATTCCTCGTGTTTGAGCGCGTGGCGCAGCGCCGTCTCCAGGATCATACGGGTGTAGGCCTTGGCCTGCATGCCGGGCGCGAAGCGCTGGCAAAGGCCGGGACCGCGCTGCTTGGCGGCGTACATGGCCAGGTCGGCCTTCTCGATGAGGGCGTCGCTGTCCTCGTCGTCGTGCGGGTAGAGGGCGATGCCGACGCTGGCCGCCACCGCCAGCGTGCTGTCGCCGACGACGAAGGGGGCGACGATGGCGGCGGCGATTTTCTCGGCCACGCGTTCGGCGTCCTGCGGCGCCGACAGCTCGGTCAGCAGCACGATGAATTCGTCGCCGCCCTGCCGCGCCACGGTGTCGACTTCGCGCACGCAGCGCAGCAGGCGTTGCGAAAACTGGGTCAGCACCTGGTCGCCGGCGTCGTGGCCGAGGCTGTCGTTGATGGCCTTGAAGCCGTCGATGTCGACGAACAGCACCGCCAGCAGCGAGCCATGGCGGCGCGCATAGGCGATGCCGTGGTCGAGCTGGATGCGCAATTGCAGCCGGTTCGGCAGCCCCGTCAGGCCGTCGTGGTGGGCGATGAATTCGAGCCGGGCTTCGGCGCTGCGGCGCTCGGAAACGTCGCGCACCAGCAGCAGCGCGCTGTCGGCGCCGTGCTCGCCGCCGGTTCCGGTTCCGATCCCGGTTCCGGCCGCGCCGGCCGCCCTCGGCAGCGCAAAACAGCCGTATTGCACTTCCGTGTGCGCGCCCACCTGTCCCAGCGCGGCGTCGCGCATCGGGCCGGCGGCCGCGCCCGGCGCCAGGCAAGCTTCGATGTGCCGCGCCAGGTCGATGCCGACGCCGTCGTGTTGCAGGTTCAGCAGCGCCGCCAGCGGCTGGCCGAGCGCGTGCTGGCGGCACACGCCGGTCAGCGTTTCGGCGCGCGGATTCAGATAGCTCACGCGGCCGGCCGGGTCGAGCGCGATCACGGCGTCCGGCAGCACTTGCAGCAGCGCCCGCGCGGCATCCAGCGCCCGGCCCTGCCGCGCGGCTTCGGCGCGCAGGCGGCGCGCCTCGCGCTGGACGCGCACGCAAAACGCCGCGATCAGCGCCAGGGCCACCGCCAGCGCCATGGTCATGGTCATGGCGCTGGCGGGCAGCACGATGGCGCCGCCGGCCAGCGCCTTGACCGGCGGCGCACGCGGCGCGCAGCGGATAGTCGGGCAGTCCGGAGTGTGGTGTGGATGGGCGACATGCTGTCCCTTTTCGTCCTGAAGGGAGCCGTTGGCGGCGCCAACCGCGTCCCGTTGCGGAGAGAAGCAGGAATCATAGTGGGTGCGCCCACCGGCGGCGCCGCGTTCGTGCCGAAGCTTGAGCGAGATCAAGCTTGCGTCAGAACGCGGCGCACGCTTGCTGCGCCATTGCTTACATCGGCGCCAGCACTTGCAGCGCGCGGCCCAGGCCCGGCTGCCGTGGCGCGGCGTGGGCGCGGGTTTCGTGCAGCTTGAAGATGCTGACCGCTTCGGCCAGCACGGCGGCCTGCTGCTGCAAGGAGTCGGCGGCGGCGGCGGCCTGCTCGACCAGCGCCGCGTTCTGCTGCGTCACGCTGTCCATGTGGCTGACGGCGACGCTGATCTGCTCGATGCCGTCGCGCTGCTCGTTGCTGGCCAGCGAGATTTCGCCGATGATGTCGGTGACCCGCTGCACGCTGGCCACCACTTCCTCCATCGTCACGCCGGCCAAGCCGGCCAGCCGGCTGCCGGCCGCGACCCGGTCCACCGAATCGCCGATCAGCGCCTTGATTTCCCTGGCCGCCGAGGCCGAGCGCTGGGCCAGGTTGCGCACTTCCGACGCCACCACGGCGAAGCCGCGGCCCTGCTCGCCGGCCCGCGCCGCTTCCACGGCGGCGTTCAGCGCCAGGATATTGGTCTGGAAGGCGATGCCGTCGATGACGCCGATGATGTCGACGATCTTCTTCGACGATTCGTTGATCGAGCCCATGGTCTGCACCATCTGGCCGACCGCCGCGCCGCCCTTGAGCGCAACGCTGGAGGCGGTCCCGGCCAGCCGGCACGCCTCGCTGGCGTTCTCGCTGTTCTGCTTGACGGTGGTGGTCAGCTCTATCATCGAGGCGGCGGTCTGTTGCAGCGAGCTGGCCTGGTCTTCGGTGCGGCGCGACAAGTCCATATTGCCGGAAGCGATTTCGACCGAGGCGGTGGCGATGGTGTCCGTGCCGTGGCGCACCTCGTCGACGATGTGGCACAGATTGTCCTGCATCAGCTTGAGCGCCCGCAGCAGGTCGCCGATCTCATCGCGGCTGCCGGCGACGATGGCGCTGCGCAAATCGCCCGACGCGACGGCCTGCGCCACGCCGACGGCCGCGTCGAGCGGACCGGTGATGCTGCGCGTGAGCCACACCATGATGACGCTGCCGATCACCAGCGTGCCCAGCACCGTGGCCAGCATGGTGACGGTGGCGCGCCGGTGCGCGGCCGCGCTCTCCTCGTCCATCTCGGCCATGGTGCGGTGCGACTGCTCGGCGATGAAGGCGACAATGTCGTCGATCTTCTTGGTCGGCGCCCGGTCTATGCCCTTGACCAGGCGGTCGACGATGTGGTCGCTCTCGGGATTGGCGGCGTCGTATTGCTTGAGCGCCGCCAGGAAGCTGGCCACCAGTTCCTTCTGGGTCGCGATGGCCTCGTCGACCAGCGGCGTGCTGATCTTGAGCCGGGCCAGGATGGCGCCCAGCTTTTGCAGCTGGGCGCGGGTGCTCTCGCCGCTCTGGACGAAGGCCTTGCTGTATTTGTCAAAGGCGGCCGGGTCATTGCCGCGCAACAGGATATCCTTCCACTCCTGCACCTGTATCTTGAATTCGACCTGGGCGCCGCGCGCCGTGTCGATGGCTTCGGACAGCGTGACCGAACGCTGCATGGCCTCGTTGCTGTGGACGTTGGCCGCGCCCAGCGCCTGCCAGGCGCCGCCGGCAACCACCAGCAGGGCGACAAAAAAGAAGCCGCCCAGCAAGCTCAATCGCATCCCGATTTTCAGGTCGGCAAGTCTCATGGCATTCCCCCTTCATTCAGTATTCAATCTATGGACAAAGCTCGGCGGCGACGTGGGCGCCGAGACAAATTATCTTTTTTATATGAACACTACAGGGTAGTGACGATGCGCAATGTGGGGCATCGATCCAGCCATGATGCGCCACGGCATGCGGAAACGCCAGAAGCAATCGCGCGAAAACTCACCAATTCCCACCATTGCAACATTCAGCCGGCGCGGGCCGGGAAATCGATGCGGTAAAAGTCGGTGGGCCGGCCGCCGGCGCCGGCGCCGGTATCGGTCAGCCGCAGTCCCAGCGTGGTCAGCATGCGGCCGGAGACGACGTTGTCGGGATCGGTGATCGCGAGCAGGCAGGCGAAGCCCAGCGTGTCGCGCGCGTAGGCCAGCACGGCGGCGGCGGCCTCGGCGGCGTAACCGCGGCCCCAGTGCGCCGGCAGGAAGCCGTAGCCGATGTCGGGCGCGGGCAGGTGGTCGCGCTTGATGAGCCCGCACAAGCCGATGGCGCGGCCGTCTTCCTTCAATTCCACCAGATAGATGGAATGGCCGAGCTGCCGCTGCATCAGCATCGGTCCCTGGGCGATGGCGTCGCGCGCGGCCTGCTCCGTGTGGATGCCCTTGTCGGGGATGAAGCGCAGCCAGCTCGGATCGTTGATCAGCGCCAGATAAAAGGCGGCGTCGTCCTGGTCCAGGGTGCGCAGCCGCAGGCGCGGCGTGGCGAGGATGGGCAAGCTCATTCGGGCCAGTTGTTGGGGTCGTCGAGCAGCTGGTACATGACGTAGACGTCGACGAAGCCCAGTTGCTGGTGGCGGTAGGCGCGCGGCAGCGTGCCGATGATGGAAAAGCCGAGCTTGCTCCACAGCAGCACGGCGGCCACGTTGCTGCTCACCACATAATTGAATTGCATGGCCAGGTAGCCGAGCTCGCGCGCCGCCGCCAGGCAGTGGCGTCCCAGCATCTTGCCTATGCCTATGCCCTGCGCGGCCGGACTGACCATGAAGGAGGCGTTGGCGACGTGGGCGCCGCGGTCGCGCTGGTTGGCGATCAGCTTATACATGCCGAGCAGGCGCTCGTTATTGTTGAGCACGGCGACCTGGGTGACGATGCCGGGGCCGAACCAATAGGCGCGGCAATCGTCGCGGCTGGTGTCGGCGGCGAAATAATAAGTGTCGCCGCTGGCTATCAGTTCCTGGAAGATCAGCCACATCGGCTCGAAATCGGCTTCCACGGCGGGACGGATTTGTATGTCTTTCAAGGCGGCTCCAGCTCGTTTTCGCGAGGTTTGATTGTCGGGGATTTCGCGGTGCAAGTCCAGCGCCGCGCTGGCGGTCCGGCCGCGACGCGGCTTAGCGCCCGAGCCGGAAGTCCACCCGCTCGGGCCGGCCCGGCAAGGCCAGCCGCGCCGCCGCGCGCGGCGCCTCGCTGACGACGGCGCCGCGCCGCATCACCAGGCGGCGCGCCGCGCGCAAGCGGATCGCCTCGACCGGGCTGGCGGCGTCGAGCAGCACCAGGTCGGCGTGGCAGCCCACCTCCAGGCCGTAGCCCTGCAGGCCGAGGATGCGGGCCGGGTGTTCGGTGACGGCGGCGTAGCAGGCGCGCATCGCGTCCTGGCCCGTCATCTGCGCCACGTGCAAGCCCATGTGCGCCACTTCCAGCATGTCGCCCGAACCGAGGCTGTACCACGGGTCCATCACGCAGTCGTGGCCGAAGGCGACGGTGACGCCGGCCGCCATCAGCTCCGGCACCCGCGTCATGCCGCGCCGCTTGGGATAGCTGTCGTGGCGGCCTTGCAGCGTGATGTTGATCAGCGGATTGGCGATGGCCGCCACGCCGGCCTCGCGGATCAGCGGCAGCAGCTTGCTGACATAATAATTGTCCATCGAATGCATGGACGTCAGGTGCGAGCCGGCCACCCGGCCGTGCAGGCCGAGCCGGTTGCTTTCGTAGGCCAGCGTTTCGATGTGGCGCGACAGCGGATCGTCCGACTCGTCGCAGTGCATGTCGACGCGCAAGTCCTTGCCGGCGGCGAATTCGCACAGCAGCCGCACCGACTCGGCGCCGTCGGCCATGGTGCGCTCGAAATGCGGGATGCCGCCGACGACGTCGACGCCCAGCGCGATGGCGCGCTTGAGGTTGTTGAACGCGGTCGGGCTGCGCAACAGCCCGTCCTGCGGAAACGCCACCAGTTGCAGGTCGAGGTAGGGCGCGACCTGGCGCTTGACGTCGAGCAGCGCCTCGACGGCCAGCAGGCGGTCGTCGCAAATGTCGACGTGGCTGCGGATCGCCAGCAGGCCGCGGGCGACGGCCCAGTCGCAATACTGCAAGGCGCGCTCGACCAGCGCCTGCTGGCTCAGCTGCGGCTTCAGCTCGCCCCACAGCGCGATGCCTTCGAGCAGCGTGCCGGAGGCGTTGACGCGCGGCAAGCCGTAGCTCAGCGTGGCGTCCATGTGGAAATGGGCGTCGACGAAGGGCGGCGACACCAGGTCGCCGCCGGCGTCGATCTCGCGCGCGCCGCGCAGCGGCAGCGCCGGGCCGACGGCGGCGATGCGGCCGGCCGCGATGGCCAGGTCGATGCCGCCGCGGCCGTCGGGCAGCGTGGCGTTGCGCAGCACCACATCCATTACTGCATCCATGGCCAACTCCCGGTTATTTTTTCCAGTAGGCGAATTCGGTTTCGTAGCAGACCGTTTCGACTTCGGCGATCTTGTCCTGCATCGCGCCCTGCGCGTCGACGATGGCTTGATTGTAGACAGAGGGACCGATTTCGCGCAAACAAAAATCGAGCAGCAACCTGGCCTTCAACTCGCCGACCTCCTCGTCCATGTTTTCGCCGCAATAACGCTGGATCGACGCCAGCAGGCGTTGCTCGACTTCTTTACTCAATTTGATGGCCATGATGACAGGATTCGTATGTTGCAGTGCATTAATAATGAAAAAAAAGACGGCGCGGCGGTGGGCCACGGCGTCGCCCGGCCCGCCACAAGCTTGCGCCACATCAAGCCGCGCGCAAATCGGCACGACGCCGAATTGCAGAATGTTAAGACGGCGCGATAATGGCTGGAAAAATAACTTTCCAAGCTTGACAATCGCCGCTAGAATGACTTATTGCAGCGCAATATAATGACACAGCCCCGTGCGCGGTCGCCGCCTGTGCCAGCATTTTAATCGTACCAGGAGAAACCATGTTTTCAATCACAGAACAGTTTTCCGCAGTCACGAAATCGCAGTTGGAAGCGCAGTTCGGCATCTTCAACAATCTGGCCAGCAAGGCCGTCGAAAGCGCGCAAAAAGTGCTCGCGCTGAACATCAGCACCACCAAGGCTTCGGTGGAAAAATCGTCGGCGGCGGCGCGCCAGCTGCTCGAAGCGAAAGACCCGCAGGAATTCTTCAGCGTCAGCAGCCAGACGCCCAATTTCGAGCACGTGTTCGCCTACAGCCGCCAGTTGCTCAGCATCGCCAGCAGCGCGCAGGCCGAGCTGCTGGCCAGCGCCAGGGATCGCATCGGGGACGGTGTGCCGGTGGTCAAGGCGCTCGCCGGCGGCGTCGCGCAGGTGCGGGATGCGCAGCAGGGCGTGACGCAAGCAGTGGTGCATGAAGTCAAGCAAGAAGTGGCGCAACCAGCGGCGAAGTCGCAGGCGACACCGCCGGTTACGCCGCCGGTGGTCGCTGCCGGTGCGGCCTCGGCCAACGAAGCGATTGCGGCGCCGGCGGCAGCGCCGAAAGCGGCGGCCAAGGCCATCGCCAAAGCCAAGCCGGCCACCGCGCCGACGCCGGTGGCCGTCGCGGTCACGCAGCTGATCGAGAAGCCGGCGGCGGAACATCCGGCCGCCGCGCCGGTCGCGACGCCGCAGGTCGCCGTCGCCGTCCCGCCGGCCGTAGCGGCCAAGCCAGCAGCGGCGGCAAAGCCAGCCCCGGTGGTGAGCAAATCGGCCGCGCCGGTGCCCTCGGTTGCGGTGAACAAGCCGGCCGCCACGGCGAAACCGGCAGCGGCGCCGGCGCCAAAATCGCCGGCCGCCAAGCCTGGGGCCGTCAGCTTCCCGACCGCCAAATCGGTCGCGCTCAAATCGGTCGCCGCGCCGATCAGGAACGCCGCCAAACCCCAGCAGGGCAAGCAGCTCGATATGCTGGGCGGCGGCAAATCCAAGAAATAAATCTGCGCCGTCATGCGGACGGCGGCGGCCAGCGGGGTCAGACCACGGTTTCGAGAGATTCATTCGAAACCGTGGTCTGACCCCGTCCTCGCTGAAACTCGCATCACCGCGCTCCCACATTCCGCCTGCCCGCCTTCCCCGCTCTCCCACCCCGACTCCCCTCCCGTTCGCGCAAAAGCGGCGCTTGCTGTATCCTAGCGGGCCACAACCGTGCGCGGCATTGCGCCTGTGCGCGCCACCACCGCAAGGAGTGTCATGAGTTTATCGCGGCTAATCGGCGGCTTCGTGCGCCAGCATCGCGGCGCTTACGCGGCGGCGGGCGCGATGCTGGCCGGCGTCGCCGTGCTCGGCGTCTGGGTCCCGCGCCAGGTCGGCGCCATGATCGACGGCCTGGCCGCCCACCGCCTGTCCGGCCACCAGCTGCTGCTGCACATCGGCGGCCTGCTGCTGATCGGCGCGGCCATCTATTTCCTGCGCGTCGGCTGGCGCCAGACCCTGTTCGCCGCCGCCTATCAACTGGGCGTGTCGCTGCGCACCCGCTTTTACGCGCGCCTGTCGCTGCAAGGCCCGGCCTTCTACCAGCAGCAGCGCACCGGCGACCTGATGGCGCTGGGCACCAACGATATCGACGCCATTGAAATGGCGGCCGGCGAGGCCATGCTGGCCGGCTTCGATGGCTCGCTGACGCTGGTGATGGTGCTGGGCGTGATGCTGCTCGGCGTCGACTGGCGCCTGGCCGCCGTGGCGCTGCTGCCCTTCCCCTTGATGGCGCTGGCGTTCTGGCGCATTTCCCGCCACATCCACACGGCGTCGACCGATTCGCTGCAACGCTTCAGCGCCCTCAACGACCATGTCCAGGAAACGCTGTCGGGCGTGCGCACGCTGCGCGCGCTGGGACTGGAGCGGCGCAGCGGCGTGCAGTTCGCCGCGCTGGCCGGCCACGCGGCCGACGCCAGCCTGAGCGCGCAGCGCTGGGAGGCGGCTTACGAGCCGGCCGTCGGCCTGACGCTGACGGCCGCCAGCGCGCTGACCTTCGGCCTGGGCGGCTATCTGGTCTGGCAACACCAGCTGACCATAGGCGCGCTGACCAGCTTCACCATGTATCTGGGACAGCTGATCTGGCCGATGTTCGCGGCCGGCTGGGTGCTGTCGCTGATCGAGCGCGGCCGCGCCGCCTGGGCCCGTTTGCAACCGCTGCTGGAGGCGCCGCTGGCGATCGACGACCACGGCACGCTGGCCGCGCTGGCGCCGGGCGCGCTGACGGTGAGCCAGCTCGGCTACGCCTATCCCGGCCAGGGCGTGCCGGCGCTGGCCGACGTGACATTGACGGTGCAGCCGGGCCAGACCCTGGGCCTGGTCGGCCCCACCGGCAGCGGCAAGTCGACGCTGCTGCGCGTGCTGCTGCGCCAGCTGACCGCGCAAACGGGCGCCGTGCGCTGGTCCGGCCACGCGCTCGACGCCTACGCCCTGCGCACGCTGCGCGCCGCCATCAGCTGGGTGCCGCAAGAGTCCTTTTTGTTCTCGGCCACCATCGCCGACAACATCGCCCTGGCGCGGCCCGACGCCACCCGCGCCGAAGTGGACCGGGCCGCCCACCTGGCCGCCATCCACGACGACATACTGCAATTCCAGAACGGCTACGACACCCTGGTCGGCGAGCGCGGCATCACGCTCTCGGGCGGCCAGCGCCAGCGCGTCGCCATCGCCCGCGCGCTGCTGGCCGATAACGATTTGCTGCTGCTCGACGACGCCCTCTCTGCCGTCGACACCGGCACCGAAACGCGCATCCTGCAACACCTCGAAGAACTGCGCGCGCAGCGCGGCGGGCGCAGCGCCATCATCGCCAGCCACCGCCTGAGCGCCGTCGTCAACGCCGACCTGATCGTGGTGCTGCGCGCCGGCCGCATCAGCGAAACCGGCAGCCACGCCCAGCTGCTCGAACAAGACGGCTGGTACGCCAGCCAATGGCGCTATCAACAACTGGAAGCGACCCTCGATGCTCTCTAAGCCCGACGAAACCTCGGCCCGGCGCCAGACCCGGCAAGCCGTTTCCCTGCTGCGGCGGGCCGCGCTGCCGGACCGGCACCACCTGGTCTGGGCCGTGCTGTGGCTGGTGCTCGCGGCCGCGCTCGAAGTGCTCGGTCCCATCATGGGCAAGGCGCTGATCGACGAACACCTGCTGCCGCGCGTGCTCGACTGGCCGCGCATGATCGCCCTGTTGACGGGGATGCTGCTGACCGGCTGGGTCGCCAGCGGCTTGCGCTACCTGCAACTGGTGCGCCTGGCCGGGCTGGCGATGCGCTCCGTGCAGCGCCTGCGCGAGGACGTCTACGGCCACGTGCTGCGCCTGCCGATGGCCTTCTTCGACCGCGCCATCACCGGCCAGCTGGTGTCGCGCGTGACCAACGACACCGAGGC
>NZ_JANXMI010000277.1 GCF_025354735.1 Rugamonas sp. | reverse complement strand
TCACTGCCACTCCGCATGAAAGCCCGATGCGCAGCGGATGTTCCGCCAGTTCCTTGGGATCCAGTGCCACCCGCACCGGCAGGCGCTGCACCACCTTGATCCAGTTGCCGCTGGCGTTCTGCGCCGGCAGCAGCGAGAACGCGCTGCCGGTGCCGGCCGACAGTCCCGGCACCTTGCCGTGGAAAACCACCTTGCCGCCATACATGTCGGCGACGATGTCGGCGTGCTGGCCGACGCGGATATGGCGCAGTTCCGATTCCTTGAAATTGGCGTCGACCCACAGCTGGTCTAGCGGCACGATGGACAGCATCGGCGTGCCCGGCGTGACGTGGGCGCCGACCTGCACGCTGCGCTTGGCGACATAGCCCGACACCGGCGCCAGAATCGCATTGCGGCGCGCCGCCAGCCACGCTTGCGCATAGTCGGCCCTGGCCGCCTGCACGGCCGGGTGCAGCGCCAGCGCCACGCCTTCCACGCCGGCCCTGGCGGCGTCGGCCTGCTTCTGCGCGACGGCGATGGCGGCGCGCGCGTTGTCGACGGCCTGGCGCGCATGCGCCACGTCTTCGCCGGAGACGGTATGGTCGGCCGCCAGCGGCGCGCGGCGCGCCAGATCGTCCTGCGCGTTTTTCAGCGTCAGCTGGCGCTCGGCGATGGCGGCGTCGTACTGCGCCACGTCGGCGTAGCGCTGGCGTTGCTGACGCACGACGGCGCCGAGGCGGGCTTCGGCCTGGCTCAGGGCGACGTCGGCGTCGGTCGCATCGAGCTTCACCAGTACGGCGCCGGCCTGCACCATCTGCGTTTCGTCGGCGCGGATTTCCTGCACATTGCCGGCCACCTGCGACGACAACGTCACCAGGTTGCCGCCGACGTAGGCGTTGTCGGTGTCCTGGCTGTTCGACAGCACCGCCTCGTAATAGGCGAAGTAGGCCAGGCCGCCGACGAGGAATAACACGGTGATGCCGACCAGGACGCGCCGGCGTTTTTTCTCGCCCGCTTCAGGGACCGCAGGGTTGGTGGCGGGGGAGGTGTTTGGATTGCTCATGTTGATGCCTTAGTTTGAATTCTGGGACACGGTATGGTCGTCGATGCGGTAGCCGCCGCCGAGCGCATTGGTCAGCGCCACTTCGGCCAGCTGCTCCATCGTTTGCAGCGCCAGCGCGGCGTCCTGCTGTTTCAGCAGCGCGGCCTGGCGCTGCAGCACGGTGGCGTGATCGGCCAGCCCGTGATCGAGGCGGGCCCGCGCCGATTGCAGTTGCGCGCGCGTGCCGGCGCTGGCGGCGTCCTGCTGCGCGATCTGGTTTTCTATGCCTTGCAGCTGGGCGCCGCTCTGCGCCACGTCGCGCACGGCGTCGATCACGCCCTGGTTGTACTCGGCGATGGCCTGGTTGCGCGCGCTGCGGGCGGTGTCGAGCTGCGCGGACAAACGCTTGCTGTCGAACAGCGGCAGCGTCAGGGTCGGGCCGGCGAACACGGTGCGGCTGGCGCTTTGCAGCAGATGATCGATGGACGTCGAATCGAGTCCCACCGCCGCCGTCAGGTTAAGGTCCGGATAAAACGCGGCCTTGGCGGCGTCGATGCCGCTGATGGACGCCTCCACGCGCCAGCGCGCCGCTTGCAGGTCCGGGCGCCGCGCCAGCAGCTCGATGCCGAGGCGGGCCGGCAGCGCGTGCGGCGCGTCGACCAGCGGCTGCGGTTTTAAATTCGCCAGCAGCTGGTCGTCGGCACCCGCGCCCGCATCCGCGTCGCCATCGGCGCCGACCAGCGCGCGCAGCGCTTCGCGTTCATGCGCGGCGTCGGCGGCGAGCAGCGCCCGCTGCTTGTTCATCAGGCTCAGCTCCGTCTCGGCCTGGCGTTGTGCATCGGCGTCGGCCAGGCCGTGGGCGATGCGCTGGACCTGGTCCTGTATCAGCGCCGTCTGCGTCCGCGTCAGCTGATCGAGATTGGCCAGCCGCGCCCAGTCGCCTTGCAGTGTGAAGTAGCTTTGCGCGATGGCCGCCGCCAACGCCTGTTCGGCCTGCGCGTATTCGGCGCGGCGCGCCTGGACTTCGCCGGCCGACGCCGCGATCTGCGCGCGGTTTTTGCCCCACCAGTCGAAGTTGTAGCGCGCCTCCAAACGGATGGTCTCTTCGGTGTAGTAGGCGCCGCCTATGGGCGCCGGGAACAGGCCGGTGGCCGAGTAGCGCTGGCGATTGACGCCGGCGGCGAGGTCGGCGTCGATGCCCAGGTCGGCCGTCGTGCGCGACAGCGCCGAACGGGCCGCGCCGATGTGGGCGGCCGCCACTTCCAGCGTCGGGCCGGCGGCCAGCGCCCGCGCGATCAGCGCGTTGAGCTGGGCGTCGTGGTAGACGGTCCACCACTGCGCTTCGGGCCAGCCTTCGTGCGCCAGCTTGATGTCCGACGACAGCCGCGCCGAGGCGACGTCGCGCTGCGCCAGCGCGTCGCGGTCCTGGGGGATGTGGGCGCAGCCGGCCAGGCTCAGTGCGATCGCAGCGAGGCAGGCTTGGGCAAGGGGAGTTAATTTGGTCACGGTGCTTCCTAAAGTGTTAGTCCATCGCGGCGTGGTCGACGACGACCGGCGCGTTTTTCTTCGGTGGGCGGATCAGCAGCAGCAGCGGGATCACCAGCAGCGTCATAATCATCATCAGCCAGAAGTCGTCGACGTAGGCGATCATCGAGGCCTGGCGCGTGATCTCCTCGTTCAGCGCGGCGGCCGCCGCCGGCACCGAGGCGCTGTAGACCGGGCTGTCGACCAGGGCCTGGTTGGCGTTCGAGATATGCTCGGTCAGCGCCGCGTGCACGGTCTGGGTGTTGCGCACCAATAGCGTCTGCACCATGGCGATGCCGATGCTGCTGCCGATATTGCGTATCAGGCTGTAGATGGCCGTGCCTTCGGCGCGCATTTCCGGCGTCAGCGTGGCGAAGGTGGCGGCGCTGAGCGGCACGAACACCAGGCCCAGTCCCAGGCCCTGGATCACGCCGGGCCAGACGATGTCGCTGCGCGAGAGCACCAGCGTGTAGCCGGTCATCTGCCACAGCGAGAACGCGGTGATTAAAAAGCCGGTGCCGAGCAGCAGCCGCAGGTCGACCTTGCCGACCAGGCGCCCGACCATCATCATCGCGATCATGGTTCCCAGGCCGCTGGGGGCCGTCACCAGGCCGGCGACGGCGGCCGGATAGCCCATCAGCGCCTGCAGCATCGACGGCGTCAGCGCGCGCGTCGCGAACAGCACCATGCCGACGATGAAGATGAACAGCAGGCCGCTGACGTAGTTGGCGTTTTTCAGCAGCCGGTAATCGAAGAACGATTTGCCGGCCGGGCGCAGCGCCGTGTGGGCGATGAAGTAGCAAAAGCTCAGGGCCAGCACGCCGGCCTCGATCCACGTTTCGGTCGAGCCGAACCAGTCATTCTGTTCGCCGCGGTCGAGCAGCATTTGCAGCGCGCCGATGGAGAGGCTGAGGGTGGCGAAGCCGAAGCCGTCGAAGCGCATCTTGCGCGCCGCCGCCACCGGCCGGATGTAGCGCCAGATGCCGTAGAACGCCACCGCGCCGATCGGCACGTTGATGAAGAACACCCAGCGCCAGTTGTAGCTGTCGGTCAGCCAGCCGCCCAGCGTGGGGCCGAGGATGGGACCTATCATCACGCCCATGCCCCACACGGCCATGGCCGAGCCGTGCTTTTCGCGCGGGTTGATGTCGAGCAGGACGGCCTGCGACAGCGGCACCAGCGCCGCGCCGAACACGCCTTGCAGCAGGCGGGCGGCGACGATTTCGGCCAGCGATCCCGACAGGCCGCACAGCACCGACGCCAGCGTGAAGCCGGCCACCGACACCAGGAAGATATTCTTTTGGCCGAAGCGGTCGCACAGCCAGCCGGTCAGCGGCGTGGCGATGGCGGCGGCGACGATGAAGGAGGTGAGCACCCACGTGATCTGGTCCTGCGACGCCGACAGGCTGCCCTGCATGTGCGGCAGCGCGACGTTGGCGATGGTGCCGTCGAGCGCCTGGATGATCGTCGCCAGCATGATGGAGATCGTGATCATCGGCCGGTTCAAGCCGTCGTCGGGGACGGCGGCGGCGCCGTTGCTACTGCTGCCGGCCACGCTCATGTCAGCGTCTCTATGCTCGCTTGCAGGGCTTCGAGCAGCTCGGTGGCGGCGCGCAGCGCGCCGCGGTCGACGCGGTGCAGGATTTCGCGGCGGAAGGCGTCGGCCTCGATCTTGACCTTGGCGTAAATTTCCTCGCCTTCCGGCGTCAGGCTCACCAGCTTGACACGGCGGTCCAGCGCCGACGGCGTGCGCACCATGTAGCCGGCCGTGACGAGGCGGTCGATGGTGACCACCATGGTCGGATTTTCGACGCCGACGCTGGCCGCCAAGCGCGTTTGCGACAGCGGCTCCGGGCCGCTCTTGGCGGCGTAGGCGATGGCCAGCCAGCTGGCCTGGCTGATGCCGAGGTACTTGAGGCGCCGGTCCAGCGCCGTGCGCCAGCCGCGCGCCGTGCTGTGGACGGCGGCGGTAAAGCGTTCTTCGATAGAAGACATACCATTCACCTACTAATAGTTAGATATCGAACTATTAGTATAAGCGATAAGCCCGCGGCCAACAAGCGGCATCGCCAGCGGCCGGCTTTGATGGTACGATGCCAAGAAGGCAAGTCTGCAAAGGATGCGATGAAACGAGCTGTGATTTCCATGATGTTGGCGGCGGTGCTGGCCTTGTTCGCCGCGCTGGCGGCGCCGGCAGCGCGCGCCGCCGGCGTCGATGGCGCCGATGCTGCCGGGGCGGCGGACGATGGCGCCGCGCCGCCGGTGACGCCGTACCGGCCGTCGGTGTCGACGCCGGCCCAGCTGCCGGCGCCCGGCCAGCTGGAACTGGAACTGGGCGGCGTCAGCGCGCGCACGGCCGACGGCCAGCGCGGCGGCCTGCCGTATACGCTCAAGCTGGCGTTCAGCGAACAGTGGGGCATGGTGGTCGGCGGCGAAGCGTTCGTGACGCAGCCGAACGACGACGGCACGCGCGGGCGCGGCCTCGGCGACACCCAGCTGGTGCTCAAGCGCGCCTTCCTGGTCGACAGCGACACCGCCTTCGGCCTGGAGCTGGGCGCCAAGCTGCCGACGGCCAAGGACGGCATCGGCAGCGGCAAGGCCGATTACAGCGTCAACGGCATCTACAGCCGCGACCTCGGTCCGCTGCACATGGACGCCAACCTCAATTACACGCGCCTGGGCGTGGCGGACGACGGCGGCGGGCGCGGGCAGACCGGCTGGGCGGCGGCGTTCTCGCTGCCGCTCGGCGCGCGCTGGGGCGCGTTGACGGAGCTGTCCGGCAGCCACCGCGGCGGCGCCGGCGACCCCGCGCAACTGCTGCTGGCGGCCACCTTCAGTCCGAGCAAGCGCCTGACCTTCGACTTCGGCGCCGCCAAGGGCTTGAACCGCGCCGCGCAGGACTGGTCGGTGTTCAGCGGCGTGGTGCTGCCGTTGGCGCGGCTGTGGTGACTTGGTACGCTTGCGCACAGACGCTGGCGGCGGCGCCGGCCATGATCGTGCTCAATCAGCGGCCTCACGCCGCTGTCTCCAGGAGAGCGATCATGAAAAAAATCTTGTCTATCGGTTTGGGCGCCGCGGCGCTGGCATTGAGTGCGTCCGCCATGGCGGCGGATATTTCGGTCAACATCGGCGAACCGGGTTTTTACGGCCGCCTCGACATCGGCGGTTATCCGCGTCCCGAAGTCATCAACAGTACGCCGGTGGTGATCGAGAACGCGCGCCACGCGCCGGCCGCGCCGGTCTACCTGCGGGTGCCGGTCGAGTACCAGCGCCACTGGGCCGACCACTGCCGCCAGTACGGCGCCTGCGGCGAGCGGGTCTACTTCGTGCAGGACCGCTGGTATGCCAATCAATACGCGCCGCACTACCGCAGCCTGCATATGCAGCACGACGAGCGCCATGACGACCGTCGCGACGATCATCGCGACGACCACCATGACGACCATCACGATGATCGCCGCTGACCGCGGCCGATCCTCGCACTGAGAACGGGAGCGCCATTTGCACAGTAAAATCGTGATCGTCGGCGGCGGGGCGGGCGGGCTGGAACTGGCCTGCAAGCTGGGCCGCAAGCTGGGGCCGGATCAGGTGATGCTGGTCGATTGCCGCCTCTACCACATCTGGAAGCCGTCGCTGCACGAGGTGGCGGCCGGCACGCTGGACATCCATCAGGAAGGCTTGTCCTACCAGATGCTGGCCCACGATAACGGTTTTACCTATGTCTATGGCGCGCTGACGGCGCTCGACGCGGCCGCGCGCCGCGTCACCGTGGGCGCCGTGCTGGGCCCGTCGCGGGAAACGGTGCTGCCGGAGCGGCGCGTCGGCTACGATGCGCTGGTGCTGGCCATCGGCAGCACCGCCAATTATTTCGGCGTGCCCGGCGCGCAGCAATACACGGTGGCGCTGAACGCGACCGAGGATGCGGAGCAGTTCCGCCTGCGCCTGCTGAAACTGCTGACCGAGGCCGAACTGCGCAAGGAACACGAAGCCGACGCCGGCGTCGACATCGTCATCATCGGCGGCGGCGCCACCGGCGTCGAACTGGCGGCCGAATTGCGCGAAGCGAGCGGCGTGTACCTGAGCTACGGCTTCCGCCAGTTGCAGGCGCTGAAGGATGTGCGCATCACGCTGCTCGAAGGCGCGCCGCGCATTTTGGCGCCGCTGCCGGAGAAAGTGTCGACGGCGGCGCTGCGCTTATTGGACGAGCGCGCGATCAAGGTCGTGACCGAGACCCGCGTCACCGCCATCGGCGCGCGCGATGTGACGGTGGCCGACGGCACGGTGTATGCGGCCGATATCTGCGTCTGGGCCGCCGGCATCAAGGCGCCGGCGGTGCTGGTCGGGCTGGGATTGCCGCTCACGCGCTCGGGACAGATCGACGTCGACGGCGGGCTGGCGGTCCGGGGCCATCCGAATATTTATGCGCTCGGCGATTGCGCGGCCTGCGTCGACGCCAACGGCACCAGCGTGCCGCCGCGGGCGCAGGCGGCCCATCAGCAGGCCGATTATGTGCGCGCCATCTTGCTGGCGCAGGCGGCCGGCAAGGCGCCGCCGGCCAAGGCCTATGTGTACCGCGACTATGGTTCGCTGGTGTCGTTCGGGCACAGTTCGACGGTGGGCAGTTTGATGGGGTCGCTGAAGGGCTTGAGCTGGTTTGTCGACGGCTTTATCGCGCGGCTGATGTATGTCAGCCTGCACCTGATGCACCACCAGGCCGTGCTGGGCACGGTGCGCACCGGCGTGCTGGCGCTGGCGCGGTTTTTGATTAAGCGCAGCCGACCACTGGTCAAGCTGCACTGAAGCGTGAGCCGTCGCTCCGTGGTCTGACCCCGATGCGCCGCCGCGTGACACGTCTAGGCTGCGGCGCCCGGCTTGGGCAGGATCACCGTCAGCGTGGCGCCGGCGCCGGCGTTGGCGCTCAGCGTCAGGCTGCCGCCCAGGTGCAGCGCCCGCTCGCGCACCGTGCGCAGGCCGAACTTGCCGGCGATGGCGTCGGCCTGCGCGGCGCCGTTCAAGCCGATGCCGTTGTCCTTCACCGTCAACCGCACCTCATCCTCATTGTCGTCGACGATCACGTCCACCTCGCTGGCCTGGGCGTGCGCGGCGATGTTGCGCAAGCCTTCTTCCAGCGCGCGCAACAGCACCACGCCGTGGCCGCGCGGGCACGTCAACTCCTCGTCGGGCAGGCTGCACCGCGCTTTCAGGCGCTGCTGTTCGCCGAACTGCGCGACCAGCTCGCTGAGCGCGACGCGCACACCGAGAAACTCCAGCTTGTCGTTCCACAGCCGGTGCTGCAACTGGCGGTTGTTGTCGATGATGTTGTGCAGCAGCCGCTTCATCTGCGCCATGCGTTCGAGCAGCGCCGGCTCGGGCGGCATTTTCTGGGTCAGCAGACTCAGGTGCATGGTCAGCGCCGTCAGCGACGAGCCCAGGCTGTCGTGCAGCTGGCGCGCCAGCGTGCGCCGCTCGTCGTCCCAGCAGGCGCTGACGTGGCCGAGCAATTCGCTCAGTTCGGCTTCGCGGACGGCGCTGGGCGGATTCGGTTGCGGCGGCGATGCGGACATGGTGGTCTCAGTGGAAAAGTGGCGCGACATGTTGCTTCAGCAAATCATACCCGAGGATGACCGGCGGCGGCGCACCGCGGCGCGCCGTCGGCGCGCGCCGGCGGGATGGGCCATCGTCAGGCCGCGCCCTCAAGACTTGAACGCCAGCGGCGCGCCGCTGCCGATGGCCTGCATCAGTTGTTCGATCTCGACCGGCTTGACCAGGTGCAGGTCGAAGCCCGCTTCGAGCACGCGGCGGCGGTCTTCGGCCAGGCCGTAGCCGGTCAGCGCGATCAGCCGCATGGCGCGCGTGGCCGGATCGGCCCGCAACCGGCGCGCCACTTCATAGCCGTCGATGCCGGGCAGGCCGATGTCGACCAGCGCCAGGCCGGGCAGGAAGCGCGCCGCCAGTTGCAGGCCGGCCAGGCCGTCGGCCGCGTGCTGCACGTCGTAGCCGTAGCAGGCCAGCATCATCGACATCATTTCGCGGCCGTCGTCGTTGTCCTCGATCAGCAGCACGCTGGGTTTGCCGAGCGGGGCCGGCGCGGTCGCCACCGGCGCGCCGACCGGCGTCGCGCAGCGCGGCAGGCGCAGCGTGAAGGTGCTGCCGTGGCCGTTGCCGGCGCTGTCGGCTTCGATGGCGCCGCCGTGCAGGTCGGCCAGGCGCCGCACCAGCGACAGGCCGATGCCCAGCCCGCCCTGGGAGCGGTCGAGCGTGCGGCTGCCCTGGACGAAGACGTCGAACACGTGGGGCAGCAGGTCGGCGCCGATGCCGACGCCGGAATCGCGCACCATCAGCACGACGTTGTCGTCCTCGATCCAGGTGTGGACGGCGATGGTGCCGCCGGGCGGCGTGTACTTGAGGGCGTTGTCGATGAGGTTGCTGGCGATTTGCTCGATGCGGGTGGCGTCGGCGTCGACCCAGGCGTTTTCGAGGTCGATGTCGAACTGGTGCTCGGTGCTGCGGCCGCTGGCCTGGTAGGTTTCCAGGCAGGCCGTCAGCAGCACGGCCAGATCCAGCGGCGCGCGGTTGAGCAGGATCTTGCCGGACATGGCGCGCGACAGGTCGAGCAAATCGTCGACGATGCGGCCCAGGTGCTGGCTCTGGCGCTGGATGATTTGGCGGGCGCGGCCGACGCCGTCGGCCGACACGCCGGGCAGGCCGATCAGCGAGGCCGCGCTGCTGATGGCGCTGAGCGGATTGCGCAGCTCGTGGCCCAGCATGGCGAGGAACTCATCCTTGGCGTGGTTTTGCTGCTGCGCCACCCGGCGGTCCTCGATTTCGCGCGTCAGCCGCGCATTGGTGGCGGTCAGCTCGGTGGTGCGCTGGCTCAGTTCGCGGGCCTGCTGCTTCAATTCCTCGTTCTTCATGGCCAGCGCGACGAAAACGGAAATTTTCGCATACAGCACTTGCGGGATCACCGGCGTGAACAGGAAGTCGACCGCGCCTTTTTGATAGGCCTTCAGGCGGTCGAGCTCGTCGGCCAGGAAGGCCGTGATGAAAATGATGGGGATGTCGGCCGAGCGCGCGCGCTGGTGGATGGCCTCGGCCGTCTCGAAACCGTCCATGCCGGGCATGTTGACGTCGAGCAAGATGACGGCGAAGTCGTGCTTGAGCACCTGGCGCAAGCCTTCCTCGCCGGAGCGGGCGCCGATGACTTCGTACGATTCCTGATCGGCCCACTGAGCGAGCAGGCTGGTCAAGGCGTACAGGCTGTTGGCGTCGTCGTTGACGATCAGGATCTTGGGTTTATCTAGTGTAGGCACGTCATCTCTGCGCTTGCTGGTACATCAACTGTAGGGATATGGCGCGTTGCGGCATGCTGGGCACGCCGCCGGTGCGCCGTTCTGTCGGCGCCGCTTTCCGCGGCGGCAATGCGGCCAGAGAAACCGCTTCGATCATAGCAATTGCCTAAATGAATGTCAAAAACGCGGACGGCAATCGGACGCGGGGGTACGCTTGCGCACAGAGGGCGGGCGCCGCCGCGGGCATAGTGGCTCGGTAGCGTCGCTTCCCACGCTGCGCCGCCGGTCCCGCCGGCGCGCCGCCACCTATCTTAAAGGAAACATCATGAACATCGATACCATTGTGGACAAGGATTATCTGGGCAAGAATTTTCGCGCGCTGGCCGATGCGCCCATCAGCGCCCTGTGCGGCGTCAGCGGCAAGGATGCCAAGCTGCTGGCGCAGACCTTCAACGTGACGACCGTGCGCGAACTGGCCAATCTGGACTTCGTCAAATGGGCGTGCGCGATCACCACGCTGGCCGACCAGGAGCGCACGCCGGAAGCCGAGCAGGCCAAGGAGAGCTTGCTCGACGGCGCGGTCGAGATGACCTTCCCGGCCAGCGACCCGATCTCGGTCGATGCCGGCGTCACCCGCATCGAAGTGGCGCCGGACATGGTCGATGCCCAGGGCGACCACCAGGACGCCGGCCAGGTCGAGCACAGCACGCGGCGCGGCGTCAAGGAAGCCAAGGCGGCCAAGGCGGCCAAGGCGCCAAGCACGCATTAAAGCGCGCGGCCCGCGCCACGGGCCGCATCGTCCGGCATGGCGGCCGCGTCGCGCGATACCAGCGACGCGGCTTTTTTTCGTGGTTTTCGTGGTGTTGTGCGGCGCACCGGTGAGGTGGCCGCCCGCCGGCCGTCTCAGGCCACGGACGACGCCATCTTCTGTATCACCTCGGCGCTGCTGTCGGTCGCCAGTTGCTGGGCCCAGCAGCAGCGGTTCTTGCCGGCGCGCTTGGCCTGGTAGAGGGCGCCGTCGGCCACCGCGATCAGGGCGTGGACGTCGTCGGCGTCGTCGGGATAGATGCCTATGCCTATGCTGGTCGACAGTTGCAGCGTCAGCCCGTTGACCTGGTAGGGCGCGGCGATCACCTCGATCAGCTTGGCCGCCGGTTCCTTGGCGTCGCTCAGGCCGCCGACGTCGCCCATGACGATGACGAACTCGTCGCCGCCCACGCGCGCCACCGTGTCTTCGCGACGCGAACTGTTGACCAGGCGCTGCGCCACCTGCTTGAGGATTTCATCGCCGTAGGCGTGGCCGTGGCAGTCGTTGATGGCCTTGAAGCCGTCCAGGTCCAGATACATGACGGCCGCCTTGTGTTGTTGCCGCGCCGCGTGCTGGAGCGTGGTGGCGATGCGGTCTTCCAGCAAACGCCGGTTGGGCAGGCCGGTCAGCGGATCGTGCAGCGCCAGTTCCTGCTGCTGCTTGCTGTACTGGGCCAGCTCCTTGTACAGCAGCCGCACTTCCAGCATGTTGTGGATGCGCTTGTGCACTTCGAGCAGGTCGAAGGGCTTGCTGATGAAGTCGCGCGCGCCCGCTTCCAGCGCGGCGATCTTGAAGCTCGGCTG
>NZ_JANXMI010000229.1 GCF_025354735.1 Rugamonas sp. | reverse complement strand
GCGGAACTGCGCCACCGAATAGGCGTCGAGCGGATCGAGGATGTCGATCAGGTGGTGCGGCACGGCGGCGCGTTCGGCGCGCGTCGGCTTGGCGGTGCCGATGTCCATGCCGCGATAGACCAGCGCCGAATCGACGGAGATGATCTCGGACGGAATGCGCTGCGCGATGGCCAGCGCGGCGGCGGTCTTGCCGGACGCCGTCGGCCCCATGATGGCGACGGCCGGCGGCCGCGCCGTGGCGTCGATGTCTTGAGTGCTCATGCCTGGATCGCCCATGCTCATTGGCCGCGCAGGAACAGCTTGTCGAGCGCGCCGATGTCCACCTGCACCCAGGTCGGGCGGCCGTGGTTGCACTGGTCGGCGCGTTCGGTGCTTTCCATCTGGCGCAGCAGCGCGTTCATTTCCTGGGTCGATAAAATGCGGTTGGCGCGCACCGCCGTGTGGCAGGCGAGGGTGCCGAGCAGCTCGTTGCGGCGCTCGATCAGCACGCGCGAGCCGCCGTATTCGCGCACGTCGCGCAGCACGTCGCGCGCCAGCGTCTGGGCGTCGGCGTTCTTCAGCAGCACCGGCACCGAGCGCACCGCCAGCGTCGTCGGCGACAGCATGGCGATGTCGAAGCCCAGCGCCTGCAAGGTCTCCTGGTTTTCCTGCGCCGTGCCCACTTCAATGGCGTCGGCGTAGAAGGTGACGGGAATGAGCAGCGGCTGCACCTGCATCTGCTGGCCGGAGACCTGGTTGTCGAGCGCCGTTTTCAGTTGTTCGTAGAGGATGCGTTCGTGCGCGGCGTGCATGTCGACCAGCACCAGGCCCTTGATGTTCTGCGCCAGGATGTAGATGCCGTGCAGTTGCGCCAGCGCGAAGCCGAGCGGGAATTCTTCCTGCGCCATCGCTTCCGGCGAGACCGTGAACGGCGCGGCCTGGGGCAGCGTGCGGTCGTAGTCGGCGCCGAAGGTGTCGGCGCGGCCGGCGCCGGCTTCGGCGCCGCCGCGGAACAGCGCGCCGTAGCTGGTGGCGTTCTGCGCGACGCCGCCGCCGCTACCGGCGCCGCCGCCGTATCCGCCCGCACCGCCGCCCGCGCCGCCGCCGCGCGATGGTCCGAACGGCGAGGGCGAAAACGTCGGCGTGTACGTCGGCGAGAGCAGCGATCCGAACGAGGTTTGCTGGTGCTCGCGGGCCGACAGCGAGGCGCCGCCCAGCGTATCGGCCGCCGGCAAGGGCGATGGCACGCTGCCGTGCGAGGTGGCCGAGGTCTGCGCCAGCGCGCGCTGCACCGCGTGGAACACGAACTGGTGGACGGCGCGGCCGTCGCGGAAGCGCACTTCGATTTTCGACGGGTGGACGTTGACGTCGACCAGCGCCGGGTCGAGGTCGAGCGCCAGCACGTAGGACGGGAAGCGGTCGCCGTGCAGCACGTCCTCGTACGCGGCCTTGACGGCGTGGACCAGCACCTTGTCGCGCACGAAGCGGCCGTTCACGTAGAAGAACTGGCCGTCGGCGCGCGCCTTGGACGCCGTCGGCAGGCCGGCGTAGCCGTGGATGCGCAGCGGGCCGGCCGTTTCGTCGATCGGCAGGCGCGCCTCGGCGAAGCCGTCGCCGAGGATGTGGGCGCTGCGCTTGGCCAGCTCGCTGATGTTCCAGTGGTCGATGGTGCGGCCGTTGTGGGTCAGCGAGAACGACACGTCGGGCCGCGCCAGCGCGATGCGGCGCACGACTTCGGCGCAGTGGCCGAATTCGGTCTGTTCGGATTTTAAAAATTTGCGGCGCGCCGGCGTGTTGAAGTACAGGTCCAGCACATCGACGGTGGTGCCGTGCGGGCCGGACGACGGCGCCACGGTGCCGAGGTGGGAGCCGACGATTTCCCAGGCGTGGGCCGCGTCGGCCGTGCGCGAGGTCAGCGTGACGGCGGCCACCGAGGCGATCGACGCCAGCGCTTCGCCGCGAAAGCCCAGCGTGCCGACGTTTTCGAGGTCGTTGAGGGAGGCGATTTTCGAGGTGGCGTGGCGGGCCAGCGCCAGCGGCAGCTGTTCGGGCGCGATGCCGCGGCCGTTGTCGGTGATGGCGATGCGTTTGACGCCGCCTTCTTCGAGCCGCACGGTGATCTGCGTGGCGCCGGAATCGAGCGCGTTTTCCAGCAGCTCCTTGACCACGGCCGACGGCCGCTCGACCACTTCGCCGGCGGCGATCTGGGATATTAGTTGGTCGGGCAGGGCCTGGATGGGGCGGGGCGGAAGAAGGGTGGTGTCGGGCGCGTTCATGCTGCGATTATAACGGGTTGAGGGGCCCGGATCGTGGCGGCGGGTTTTGGCGCGGCTTGATATGGAGGTGAGCCGGCGGCGGCGACTCCGTGGCTAAAACCGCGTCTGATCCCGTAACTACCCCGTCGCCGCGCCGGTGCCGCGCTTTATTTGCCCTGCTCGCGCACGGGGATCGGTGCGTTGCACAGGTCGATGTAGCCGGCGGCGACCTTGGTCCACGGGCCGCCGCGGTTGCGCTGCGCTTCGATGGCGGCGGCGTAGGTGGCGCTGTCGGTGCGCATCACTTCGAGCCGGCTGCGCTCCGCTTCCGGCACCTCGGACGCCAGCCGCACCGTCTTGATCGTCGTGTACTGCTCCGGTTTTTCGTAAAAGCCCAGCGGGCCGGTGCCGCGCGGCAGCGCCGTCAGCAGCGCCATGCCGGAGACGACGCGTCCGACCACGGTGATGTTGCGGTCGAGCTGGCGCGGCGCGTGGCCGCTGACGGCGTACAGGCCGCTGCCGTTGCCGCTGTCGCTGTCGTTGTCGCGCGCGACGCCGACCATGCCGTAGCAGTGCGCCAGCCACGTGGCGCCGGTCTTGGGATCGCGTCCGGCCGGGAAGCCGTCGGCGTGGCCGATCTGCGGCGCGTAGCCGTCAACGTCGGGCTGGCGCACGAAGTGCTGCGCTTTCGTCATCGGCACCGTGAATTCGGCGGCCACCTTGTCCTTGGCCGATCCCAGCGATTTCGGCTGCGCTTCGTCCGGGTCGCCCCACTGGGCGACGAAGTTGTCCTGCGAGCGCAGCACGGCGAGGCCGTCGTAATAGTGTTCGCGCGCCAGCGTCTCGATGTTGGCCACGTTCCGCGGCGCGAACGCGGGCGCCAGTTCGATGACGACGCGGCCGGCCGGCAGTTCCATGTACAGCGTGCGCTCCGGGTCCAGCGGGCGCCAGTCGTCCGCCGTGGAGGCTTTGATGATGTCGCTCAGCGTGGCCTTGGCCGGCGGCGCGCCCTTGGCGGTGGACGCGGCGGGGCGGGAGGATGTGGTGGACGCCGCCGCATGCGCTGGTGCGGCCACGAGTGCGCCCAGCGCCAACGCCAGCGCGGCGGCGCGGCTGGTGCAGCCGGTGGTGCGGCGCGCGCATCGCGCTTCCGCCTGCGGGCTGGCGGCGCGGGCCGGGTGTGGGGTGGGGGCGGTGAGCGGCGGTACGGGCATCCAGGGTCTCCTTGTGCATGGGCGCGCGCGGCGGCGCGGGGTCGGGGCATTGTAAACTGAAAAATGATCGTTTTGGAAACTACCAGTATTCAGCCATAGCCTTGGCCGGTGGTGTATTATTCCGCCGCTACCTTTATGGAATATATATGGATTTTGTGCACCTGCTGGACCTGCTCATTCACGTCGATCGCTCGCTTGGCGACCTGATCCATCAATATGGCACGCTGGTGTATGCGGTGCTGTTTGCCATTATCTTTTGCGAGACCGGCCTGGTCGTGCTGTTCTTCTTCCCCGGCGACACGTTGCTGTTCATCGCCGGCGCCTTTTGCGCCGCCGGACAGATGAACCTGGCGCTGCTGATGCTGCTGCTGGTGACGGCGGCCACCGGCGGCAACACGCTCAATTACTGGATCGGCGAGGCCATCGGCCACCGCCTGTTCACGCAGGACTATCGCTGGATCAACAAGGACGCGCTGCGCCGCACCCACGATTTCTTCGAGCGCCACGGCGGCAAGACCATCGTGCTGGCGCGCTTCGTGCCGGTGGTGCGCACCTTTGCGCCGCTGGTGGCCGGCGTGTCCGACATGACCCATACGCGCTTCCAGATGTACAACCTGACCGGCGCGGTGCTGTGGGTGGTGGCGTTGACGACGGCCGGCTACTTCTTCGGCAATATCCCGCTGGTGCGCGAACACTTGACGGCCATCGTGCTGTTCGGCTGCGGCGTGGCGGTGGTGCCGATGGCGCTGGGCGGCTTGTGGAAACTGTCGCGCAAGATGCTCAAGCGCTGAGCGGCCTGCCGCTTTTCATAACATAGTGTAAATTTTTTCTGCGTCCGACTGCCCTGCGGACTCAAGTTTTGCCCTAATGCATCCGTATACCAGTAGGTAATTCTATACTTCTGGATATCCATGCGTACTTCGATCGCCCTGATTGCCTGCTGCTTCGTCATTGCGACGGCAAACGCGGCCGATCCTCCTTCCTCGTCGGAACACGGCGGGTCCAAGCCGATCGCCTCGATCCGGCCGAACGCGCCGGGGTCATCGGGCGCGGCGTCATCCTCGTCGGCTTCAAGCTCGGCCTCGGCCGCCTCCTCCGGTCCGATGGGCAAGGGGCGCGCGCCGGTGCTGTCCCAGCGCGAGCGCGAAGACCAGGCCGAGGCCGAGCTGTCGGCCAAGATCGCGGCGCGCCTGACCATCATGCGCGCCAACCAGGCGGCGCGCATCGCGCAGCAGGCCAGGGCCAAAAAGGCGGCCGCCATCATCGCCGCCACGCCGCCGCCGCCACCGCCGCCGCGCCACGGCACGCACTGGGCCTACGAGGGCGAGGACGGTCCGGCCAACTGGAACAAGGTCAATGTCGACTGGGCCCGCTGCGGCAGCGGCAGCCGCCAGTCGCCCATCGATATCCGCGACGGCATGAAGGTCGACCTGGAGCAGATCACCTTCGATTACCATCCCTCCTCGTTCAGCGTGACCGACAACGGCCACACGGTGCAGGTGCAGGTCGGCGGCGGCAATTTCATCACGGTGCAGAACCGCATGTACGAGCTGACGGAATTCCATTTCCACCGGCCGTCGGAGGAGCGCATCAACGGCCGCGGCTATGAGATGGTGGCGCATCTGGTGCACCGCGACGGCGAGGGCCACCTGGCCGTGCTGGCGCTGCTGATGGAGCGCGGCAAGCCGCAGAGCGCGGTCCAGACCGTGTGGAATAATCTGCCGCTGGAAAAATTCGACACGGCGGCGCCGTCCATCGTGCTCGATCCGAACGACCTGCTGCCGCAGCGGCGCGATTATTTTACGTTCATGGGGTCGATGACGACGCCGCCCTGCGACGAGGGCGTGCTGTGGCTGGTGATGAAGGAGCCGATCCAGGCTTCGCCGGCGCAGATGGCCTTGTTCAGCCGCCTGTATCCCTACAATGCGCGGCCGGTGCAGCCGAGTTCGGGGCGCATCATCAAGGAGTCGAATTAGGCCGCAGCGTACATTGGAGCCGCGTACATCGGGGTCAGACCACGGTTTCGAATGAATCTCGCGAAACC
>NZ_JANXMI010000228.1 GCF_025354735.1 Rugamonas sp. | reverse complement strand
GCCCGGTACAAGTCAATGCCTGATGACCATAGCAAGTTGGTCCCACCCCTTCCCATCCCGAACAGGACCGTGAAACAACTTTGCGCCGATGATAGTGCTGCAACCAGTGTGAAAGTAGGTTATCGTCAGGCTAGTTATATTGAAAAACCCCTCCAGTGATCTGGTGGGGTTTTTTTTCGTCCTTTCGTTTCAAAAATTCTTGAATATCGTGTTACGCTAAAAACAACTTCATCTGGCATCGAGCGCCTTGCTCCCTTTCCCATGGATTATCAGCAGCTCCTGACGCAGCGTCGCACGTATCCGGCATGGCGATTGCTGGCGGCCGATCACGCGCCGATGATCGCCAGCTTCTTGCACCGCAGTTTTATCGCGCCGAATTTGCGCACCATCGCGCGCCAGCAATTGGCGTCCCAGCTCGACGACTACCTTTACCACCTGCACGAAGTGGCCGGCGAAATCCTGTTTCCGAAACCGGCCGCCGCTTATCTGGACGACTGGGCCGCCGACGAACGCGGTTGGCTGCGCAAATATTATCCGAGCGGCCAGGATGAGCCGCATTACGACCTGAGCTCGTCGACCGAACAGGCGATCGAATGGCTGGCCGGCCTCGGTCAGCGCCAGTTCATCGGCACCGAGTCGCGATTGATGACGGTGTTCGACCTGCTGCGCCAGATCATTGACGGCACCGAGTTGAATCCGCGCGCCCGCATCGCCGAGCTGCAACGGCGCAAGGCCGCCATCGACGCCGAGATCGTGCAGATCGGCCAGGGCCGGCTCGACCTCATGGAGCCGACCCAGATCCGTGAGCGCTTTCTGCAAATGGCATCGACCGCGCGCGAGCTGCTGTCGGATTTTCGCGCGGTCGACCACAATTTCCGTGGCCTGGACCGGGCCGTGCGCGAACGCATCGCCACCTGGGACGGCGGCAAGGGCGCGCTGCTACAGGAAATATTCGGCCGCCGCGATGTGATCGCCGACTCCGACGAAGGCAAAAGTTTCCGCGCCTTTTGGGACTTGCTCATGTCGCCGACCCGGCAGGACGAACTGACCACGCTGCTCAGCGCGGTGCTGGCGCTAGACCCGGTGCGCGAACTGGAGCCGGACGGACGCTTGACGCGCATCCATTACGACTGGCTGGAGGCCGGCGACGTGACCCAGCGCACGGTGGCGCGCCTGTCCGAGCAGCTGCGACGCTATCTCGACGACCAGGCCCGGCTGGAGAACCGTCGCATCATGCAGCTGATACGCGAAATAGAACAGCAGGCCCTGGCCGTTCGTGGCACCATCGATGACGGCGTGTTCACCGAGATCGATGCCGCCGCGCCGGCGCTCGGGTTGCCGATGGACCGCGCACTCTATGTGCCGCCGTTCAAGCCGACGATCATGCAACAGGCCATCGATATAGACAGCGTGGCGGTGCCCAGCGACGCCCTGTTCGAGCAAGTGTATGTCGACCGGTTGCGCTTGTCCGCCAATATCCGGCGCGCCTTGCAGACGCGCGACCAGATCACGCTGTCGGCCTTATTGGACGAATACCCGCTGGAGCAGGGTCTGGCGGAATTGGCGACGTATCTGAGCCTGGCCACCCAGGAACAGCGCAGCACCATCGACGACAGCCAGCAGGAAATCATCGCGTGGACCGACGCCGGCGGCATTCGGCGCCGGGCCACGCTCCCCCTACTTATTTTTAGCGCATGATGAGCGACACCGCCCCACCGAACGACAACCGCTATGGCCAGTTGCTGATCGCCTTGATGCAGGGTGTGCTGTACCGCGAACAGGACACGGCGCTGTGGCAGGCGCTGTTCGAACTGCAGGCGCGTGTCAAGGACCACTTCAGGCTGATCGGTCTGGACCTGCTGCTAGACGAGGCCGAAGGCTACGCCTACCTGCGCCAGCGCGCGCCGGCCGATGGCGAGACGGCGTTGCCGCGCCTGATACCGCGCCGTCAGCTCAGTTATCCCGTCAGCCTGATCCTGGTTTTGCTGCGAAAAAAAATGACGGAATTCGACAACAGCGGTGGCGAGACCCGGCTGGTGCTCAGCCGCGAACAGATCGTCGAACAGGTGCGCCTGTTTCTGCCGGACACGGCCAACGAGGCGCGTCTGCTGGACCGCATGGAGACGCATCTGAACAAGGTGGTCGAGCTGGGATTTTTGCATCGCATGCGTGGCCAGGAGCACCAGTTTGAAGTGCGGCGTATCTTGAAGGCCTTCGTCGACGCGCAATGGCTGAGCGACTTCCAGCAGCGGCTGGCCGACTACGGCAGCCACGCCGCGATGCTGGCCGGAGACGACGCGTGACGGGCTTGCCGCCCAGCGACGCGGACACGCTGCCGCTCGATTTCGAGCGCGGCGCCGAGGCGACACGGGCCGGCGTGGAGCGCGCCGGCTTCCGCCTGCACCGCTTCGAGGTCTACAACTGGGGCACCTTCCACGAACACGTCTGGAAGCTGCATCCGAACGGCGACAATCTGCTGCTGACCGGCGACATCGGCTCCGGCAAATCGACCCTGGTCGACGCCATCACCACCCTGCTGGTGCCGGCTCAGAAAATCTCTTACAACAAGGCGGCCGGCGCCGACGCCCACGAGCGCAGCCTGCGCACTTACGTGCTCGGCCATTACAAATCGGAGCGCGGCGACAGCGGCATGGCCGCGCGCGCCGTGGCCCTGCGCGACCAGCACACCTACGCGGTGATTTTGGGCGTGTTCTACAACGAAGGCTTCGACCAGACCGTCACGCTGGCCCAGGTGTTCTGGCTCAAGGATGCGCGCGGCCAGCCCGAGCGGTTTTATGTGGTGGCAGACAGCGCCCTGTCCATCGCCGAGCACTGCGCCAACTTCGGCACCGACATCAACCAGCTGCGCAAGCGCCTGCGCGCCACCGCCGGCGTGACCGTGCATGACAGCTTCCCGCCGTATGGCACCGAGTTCCGCCGCCGCTTCGGCATCGGCAACGAGCAGGCGATGGACTTGTTCCATCAAACCGTGTCGATGAAATCAGTCGGCAACCTGACCGAGTTCGTGCGCGAACACATGCTCGAAGCGTTTCCGGTCGAGCCGCGCATCGCCGCGCTGATCGCCCACTTCGATGATCTGCACCGCGCCCACGAAGCGGTGCTCAAGGCGAAACGCCAGATCGAACAGCTGGCGCCGCTGATCGCCGACGGCGACCGGCACGCCGCGCTGGTCGAGCGGGAAAGCGAATTGCGTGGCTGCCGCGAAGCGTTGCGGCCCTGGTTCGCCGAACTCAAGAGCGCGTTGCTGGAAAGCCGTTTGCGGCAGCTGCGCATCGAGTTGGACAAGGCCGTCGCGCGGCTGGAGCGCGTCGAGCAGGAGCGCCTGGCGCAGAGCATGCGCCGTGACGAGTTGCGTCAGGCCATCGCCGACAATGGCGGCCAGCGCCTGGCCCAGATCGACAGCGAGATCGCGCGCCAGCAAGCGGGCCGTCATGAGCGCGTGCGCCGGTCGCAGCAGTACGATGCGCTGGCGGGCGAGCTCGGCCTCGGTGGCGCCACCGATGAAGTCGGCTTTCTGGCCAACCAGCGCGCGCTCGAAGGCGGCCAAGCACGCAGCGAGGCGCAGCGCGACACTTGCCAGAACGCCTTGACCGAGGCCGGCGTGCGCGTGCATGAATTGGCCCAGCAGCACCGGGTGTTGGTGAACGAGCTCGCTTCCCTGCGCCAGCGCCGCACCAATATTCCGGCGCAGATGCTGGCCTTGCGCGAGATGTTGTGCGTGGCGCTCAAGCTCGACGCCGATCAGCTACCCTATGTCGGCGAATTGATCCAGGTGCGCGAGGACGCCCGCCAGTGGGAGGGCGCGGCCGAGCGGCTGCTGCACAATTTCGGCCTCGCGCTGCTGGTGCCGGAGGCCCATTATGCCGACGTGGCGGCGTGGGTGGACGGTACGCATCTGGGTGCGCGCCTGGTGTATTTCCGGGTGCGGCCGACGGCGCCGGCGGAGCAGCGCGTGCCGCAGCCGGCATCGCTGGTGCGCAAGCTGCAGGTCAAACCCGACTCCCCATTTTATGGCTGGCTGGAAGCGGAACTGGCGCGGCGCTTCGACTACGTGTGCTGCGACAGCCTGGACCAGTTTCGCCGCGAAAAATTGGCGATCACGCGCAACGGCCAGATCAAGGCCGGCGGCGAGCGCCATGAAAAGGACGACAGGCGCAATCTGGACGATCGCTCGCACTACGTGCTGGGTTGGTCGAACGCGGCCAAGATCGCGGCGCTGGAAAAACAGGAGCGCGACGTCGCCACCCGCAGCCAGGTCCACAGCGCGCGCATCGCCGCCCTCAAGCACGAGCGCGCCGAGCATGATCTGCAATTGGGCCGCTGGCAGAAGCTGGCCATGTTCGACAATTTCAAGGAGCTCGACTGGCAGCCCCTGGTGCTCGCCATCGAGCGGCTGGAGGCGGAAAGGGCGGCGCTGGAGGCGGCGTCGGACCTGCTGCGCGTGCTGCAACAGCAACTGGCGGCGCTGGCGCAAGAGCAGGCCGACAGCGAAGTCGAATTGCGCGCGCGCACGGCCGAGCAGGCCACGCTGACCGAGAAACAGACCCAGGCCGCCGGCCTGCTCGACGATTGCCGCAGCTTGCTGGCGGCCACGCCGGACGCGGCGCGGGCGCAGTTCTTCCCCGCGCTCGAAGCGCTGCGCGCGGACGCCCTTGGCGAGCACAAGCTGACGGTGGAATCCTGCGACAACCGCGAAAAGGATATGCGCGCCTTCCTGCAGGCCCGGCTCGATGCGGACGCGAAGAAAATCAGCACGCTGCGCGACCGCATCATCCACGCCATGAGCGAATACAAGAAGGAATGGCCGCTCGACACCGACGAGGTCGACGTCAGCATCGACGCCGCCGGCGAGTTCGGCAAGATGCTGGCCGTGCTGCAAGCGGACGATTTGCCGCGCTTCGCCGGGCGCTTCAAGGAGCTGCTCAATGAAAACACGATCCGCGAGATCGCCGGCTTCCAGTCCCAGCTCAAGCGCGAACGCGAGACCATCCGCGAGCGCATCGATATCATCAACCGCTCCTTGCGCGACATCGATTACAACCCCAACCGCTACATCGCGCTGGAAGCCGAGCAGAACGTGGACGCCGACCTGCGCGACTTCCAGCAAGACTTGCGCAGCTGCACCGAAGGCGCGCTGACCGGCTCGAACGACGAGGAATATTCCGAGGCCAAATTCCTGCAAGTGAAAGCCATCATCGAGCGCTTCCGCGGCCGTGTCGGCAGCGCCGAGGTCGACCGCCGCTGGACCCGCAAGGTGACCGACGTGCGCAACTGGTTCGTGTTTTCCGCCTCCGAGCGCTGGCGCGAGGACGACCGCGAACACGAACATTACACCGACGCCGGCGGCAAGTCGGGCGGTCAAAAGGAAAAGCTCGCGTACACGGTGCTGGCCGCCAGCCTGGCGTATCAATTCGGCCTGGAGTGGGGCGTGCTGCGTTCGCGTTCGTTCCGTTTTGTCGTGATCGACGAAGCGTTCGGGCGCGGTTCGGACGAGTCGGCGCGCTATGGGCTGGAATTGTTCAAGCGGATGAATCTGCAATTGTTGATCGTCACACCGCTGCAAAAGATCCATATCATCGAACCGTATGTCGCCGGCCTGGGCTTTGTCCACAGCGAGGAGGGGCGGCAGTCGATGCTGCGCTACCTCAGCATCGAGCAATACCAGGCAGAGCGCGACGCCCGGGCGACATGAGCGCTCCGGCCTGGACCACGCCGGAGCAGATCCGGGCCCAGCTGCAACGCCGCTGGGATGATGGCAGCTTGCTGGCGGCGCGCTTGAGCGGCGAGACCGTGTTCCCGCTGTCGTTGAGCGTGCGCGCGCCCGCCGCCGCGGCGCTGGCCGCGCAGTTCGATGAAGCGCGCCGCTGGATCCGGGCGCTGGAGGAGGGGGCCAGGCCGGCCGTGGGACATGGTTATGAAATCGTCTGGCGCGACATCAACCACCGCCAACTGGGACGCAACCGCCTGCCGGAGAAAATTATTTTACCCAGCGCGGAGGATGCCCTGCGGCTACTCGGGCGTCTGGCCGATGCGCGCCGTTTCGACGCGCTGGCCGCCGCCACGCTGGCGGCCTTCCCGTCGCTGCGGGCTTGGCTGGCCCGGCGCCCGGTGACGCTGCTTGAACAGGCCGCAGCGTGGCCGCGCATCCTGTCGATATTGCGGTGGTTTGTGGCGCATCCACGGCCCGGCCTGTATCTGCGGCAGCTTGACATCGCCGGCGTCGACAGCAAATTCATCGAAATGCGCAAGGGTTTGCTGGCGGAGTTGCTGGATCAGGTGTTGCCGGCCGACGCCATCGATGCGAACGCTTCCGGCGTCCGTCAGTTCGAGGCGCGCTATGGCCTGCTGGGCAAGCCGGCGCTGATCCGCTTCCGCATGCTCGATCCGGCTGCTTATATCGGTGGCATGTCCGACCTCGCGGTGCCGGTGGCGCAGTTCGCCAGCTTGTTTCCGAACGTGCGCCATGTGTTCATCACCGAAAACGAGGTGAATGGACTGGCTTTTCCTGATGCGTCGGACAGCATGGTGATCTTCGGTGGTGGCTATGCGGTCGAACGCTTGGCCGATATCGCCTGGCTCAGCGATAAGGACGTCATCTACTGGGGCGACATCGATACCCACGGGTTTGCGATTCTTGATCGCCTGCGCGCAGCGCTGCCACACGCGCGAACGATGTTGATGGATAGCTTGACGCTGCTGGAACACCGGACGTTGTGGGGATGTGAAGATGCCGATAAGCGTTTCGTCGGCACGCTACAGCGCCTCACGGACGAAGAAGGCCGGCTGTTCGCCATGCTGCGCGACAACGAGCTCGGTGAGTACGTCCGCATGGAGCAGGAGCGCTTGGGATATACCTGGGTGACACAGGCGATTACGGTTTCGATCGAAAAATCCTAATAAGCCTTGCAAGCAATAGTGCGCTTTGCTATAGTTCGCCTCCCCGCAAAACGGTATGTAAATACGGCGAACGGGGCGAACCAGAAACGGTTCGGTAGTAAAAAGAAGGGGTTGACGAAATGCTTCAAACGCTTCATACTCTT
>NZ_JANXMI010000206.1 GCF_025354735.1 Rugamonas sp. | reverse complement strand
CGCGCCGGCCAGCCCGATGGCGCTGTTCGGCACCCCGGCCATCGCGAGCGACCGCCTCGATGACTTGCGCGGCGGCACGGACACGGTCAGCAGCAACATCCAACTGAACGGCGTGGTCGGCGCCAATTCGGCCGTCAACGTGACGACCGGCGCCAATATCATCAGCGATGGCGCGTTCGCCAACGCGGCGGGCCTGCCTATGGTCATCCAAAACTCCGGTGCGAACGTGCTGATCCAGAACGCCACGGTCATTAACCTGCAACTCAAATGAAACGCGCCGCCACGTCCCTGATGGCCGCGCTGGCGGTCGCGGTGCCGGCCCGCGCCATCGACCTGGCCGGCATCGCCGGCGGCAATTTCCAGTTGCCGCTGACGAGCATGAAGGCGGCGCGCTTCCAGTCCACCGTGCACCAGCAATACGATTTCAGCTGCGGCTCGGCGGCCGTGGCCACGCTGCTGCGTTACCACTACGACTATCCGGTCGAGGAAAAACAAGTGTTCGAGGACATGTTCCTGCGCGGCGACCAGCCCCGCATCCGCCGGGAAGGCTTTTCCCTGCTCGACATCAAGCTCTACCTGGAGCGCCACGGTTTCCAGGCCGACGGTTTCGAGCTGCCTTTGAGCAAGCTGGTCGCCGCCGGCTATCCCGCCATCGTGCTGGTGTCCGACAACGGCTACCACCATTTCGTCGTCATCAAGGGCGTGGACGGCGGCCGCATCCTGCTGGGCGACCCGGCCGGCGGCCTGCGGGCCATGAGCCAATCCGGTTTCGAGGCGATCTGGCTGAACCGTTTGCTGTTCGTGATCCACGGCTGGTCCGGCGCCGTGCATTTCAACGGCGAGGCCGATTGGCGCCAGACGCCGCGTTCGCCCCTGGGCCAGGCGATCGGCCGCGACAGCTTGGCCAACATCACGCTGTTCCGGCCCGGCGGCGGCGACTTTTAACGAGGAGGATCAGCATGCAACGATGGTTATGTAGCGCCGCCTGCCTGTGCGGCGCGGCGACGGCCCAGAACTTGCCGGCGCCTTCTGCGCCGGAGGGCGAAGTGGCGGCGGCCGTCAGCGACCAGCGCCTCGACGCGGTGCGCGGCGGTTTCGACGCCGGCAACGGCTTGCTGCTGTCGCTGGGCATAGAACGATCGGTGTCGATCAACGGCACGACGGCCGCCACCAGCGGCTTCCAGGTGGACGACGTCACCAAATTAAGTCCGGCGCAGGCGCACGCGCTCGGTGTCGCGGCCTCGGCGCTGACGCTGGTGCAGAGCGGCCCGGCCAATACCTTCCAGCCCGGCGCGTCGGCAATGGCGCCGGGCGGGATCTTCATCCAGAACGGCGTGAACGGTCAATTGATCCAGAGCCAGACGACGATCAACGCCGCCGTCAACAGCGCCGCGCTGCTGAAGGCGCTGAACTTCGGCACCAGCATGCGCGACGCCTTGAATTACGCGGCCGGGCCCAGGTAGGCCGGCGCGTCCATGATGGCGCCGCCGGCTGAGCGGCGCCTTTTTTTGCCTCGCTCTTTTGAAGGAGTCACGATGCACTCTCATCCGCACTGGCGCGCTGGCGCGCTCGGCTTGTCCCTGTTCTGGGCCGCGACCCTGGCCCATCCCCAGCAGTCGCCCGAGCCGCCATCCGATACCGAGGACAGCTTGCGGACCCAGTTGGAGGTGCTGCGCCTGCAATTGCGGCAGCAACAGCAATTGCTCGAGGCGCTCAAGCGCCGGGTCGACGCCACGCAGCCGGCCGACCCCGCCGTCCTCGCGCCGCAATGGCTGGCCAACCAGCGCGGCACCGGCGCCCAGCAGGGCGGCGGCGGCGCGGCGGACGGTCCGGTGGGCCAGGCGCCGGACAGCGCCAGCCGGCCGCCGGCCGTGGCGCCCCTGTTCGAACAGCCCGGCGTGCTCACGCCGCGCGGCAAGGCCGTGCTGGAGCCGTCCTTCCAGTTCGGCTACTCGTCGAGCGACCGGGTCGCGCTGGTCGGCTACACCATCATCCCGGCCTTGCTGATCGGCCTGGTCGACGTGCGTGAAGTCAAGCGCAACACGTCGACCGCCACGCTGACCGGCCGCTACGGCATCAGCAACCGCACCGAAATCGAAGTGAAACTGCCCTACGTCTACCGCTCGGACGCCGATGTCAGCCGCGAAATCTTCACCGGCACGGCCACCGACCAGGTGTTCGACACCAGCGGCAAGGGCATGGGCGACATCGAAGTGTCGCTGCGCCACCAGCTCAACGCGGGCGGCGTCGATCTGCCCTACTATGTGGGCGGCCTGCGCTTCAAGGCGCGCAACGGCAAGGACCCGTTCGACGTCGTCACCGATTGCATGGTGCGCTGCGTCGGACCGGACGCCACCGGCACCGGCTTGCCGCTGCAACTGCCGACCGGCTCGGGCTTTTACGGTTTGCAACCCAGTCTGACATGGCTGTATCCGTCGGACCCGGCGGTGCTGTTCGGCAGCGTCAGCTATCTGCACAACTTCACCCGCCACAACGTGTCGCGGCTGGTGATGGACGGCGCGCGCGAACCGCTGGGCACGATCACGCCGGGCGATGTCATCGGTTTTAATTTCGGCATGGGCTTGTCGCTCAACGACAAGGCCGCGCTCAGCCTCGGCTACGACCACAGTTCGATCGCCCGCATGCAGCAAAACCACGTCACGGTGCCCGGTTCGGTGCGCACCCAGCTCGGCACCTTGCTGATGGGATTTTCCTACCGCTACAGCGCGCAGCGCACCATCAACGTGTCCATCGGCGCCGGCCTGACCCGCGACACGCCCGACGTCACGCTGTCGGTGCGCCTGCCGCTGACGTTTTAAGCGGACGGCGCACGGCAAACAGCACGCCTGGGCGTGCTGTTTGCGTCGTGCTGTCTTACTATCCTGCCGTCGCGCGGTCGCGGCACGGCGATGCCTGTCGGCTTAGGCCGCGTTCAGCGCCGGATAGTCGGTGTAGCCGGTGGCGTCCGGATGGTAGAACGTTTCCGGCACCCAGGCGTTGAGCGGCGCGTCCAGTTCCAAACGGCGCACCAGATCCGGGTTGGAGATGTAGGCCTTGCCGAAGGCGATGGCGTCGGCCGTGCCGGCGGTCAGCACCTGTTGCGCGGTGGCCTTGTCCATTTTTTCGTTGGCGATGTAGACGCCGCCGAATTCCCGCTTCAACAGCGGGCCCAGGCTGTCCGCGCCCAGCGCTTCGCGCGAGCAGATGAAGCCGATCTTGCGCTTGCCCAGTTCGCGGGCGACGTAGCCGAAGGTCGCGGCCGGCGTCGAGTCGCCCATGTCGTGCGCGTCGCGGCGCGGCGCCAGGTGCATGGCCACGCGGCCGGCGCCCCAGACGGCGATGCAGGCATCCGTCACTTCCAGCATCAGACGGGCGCGGTTTTCGATGGAGCCGCCGTAGTTGTCGCTGCGCGCGTTGCTGCCGTCTTGCAGGAACTGGTCGAGCAGGTAGCCGTTGGCGCCGTGGATTTCCACGCCGTCGAAGCCGGCCTTCTTGGCGTTTTCCGCGCCCAGGCGGTAGGCCGCGACGACGCCGGCGATTTCCCCGGTGTCGAGCGCGCGCGGCAGCGGGTAAGGGCGCTCGGGGCGCAGCAGGCTGACGTGGCCCTTGGCGGCGATGGCGCTGGGGGCGACCGGCGCGTCGCCGTTCAGCAGCGACGGGTCGGACACGCGGCCCACGTGCCACATCTGGGCGAAGATGCGCCCGCCCGCCGCGTGCACGGCGCCCGTGACCAGCTTCCAGCCTTCGACTTGCTCGTCGGACCACAGGCCCGGCGTGTTTTCGTAGCCGACGCCCTGGGCGGTGACGGAGGTCGCCTCGCTGATGATGAGGCCGGCCGTGGCGCGTTGCTCATAATACTTGGCCATCAGGGCGTTCGGCACGCGGCCGCCGCCGATGGCGCGCGAACGCGTCAGCGGGGCCATGACGATGCGGTTTTTCAGGGTCAGGTCGCCGATGGTGACGGGGTCGAACAGTGTGGTCATGGGATGGTCCTCTTAAAGTGACGGATGGGCTTACAGGTCCGAATTCATGTGGCCGACAAAGGCCGCGATGGTGGCTTCATTGCGTTTGAAATAATTCCACTGGCCGACCTTGCGCGCGGAGATCAGGCCGGCTTTCTGCAAGCTCGCCAGGTGGGCCGACACGGTCGACTGCGACAGCGCGCAGCGGCGGTCCAGCATGCCGGCGCAGACGCCGAGGCTGAGCAGGTGCTCCTGCTCGGCGAAATAGCGCTCCGGCTCCTTGAGCCAGGCCAGTATCTGGCGCCGCACCGGGTTGGCCAGCGCCTTGTGGATTGCGTCGATGTCCATGTTTTTCGTACTTTGACGATGTTGCATCGCCGTTTGACGATGCCAATATCGTTATTCTACGATATAAATGGAAAACGCGTTGACACTGCGTCGCCGCGGCGCCCGCGCGCGCGATGAGAGGGGGGCGGACCGTCGGACCGGTCAGCGCGCCATCACGTTCATCACGGCCACGCTCATCGCTTCGATGGCGGTCTTGATGGTCGGCTCCGGCACCGGCGCGTAGTACGGCGAGTGGTTGAAGGCCAGCGGCTTGCCGCCCGGCCTGGCCGCTTCCTCCACCGCCTTGGCCTCGTAGACGCCGGTGAAGAAGTACATCGACGGCACGCCCTCGTTGACGAATTCCGAGTAATCCTCGCTGGCCGTCATGGCCGGCATCAGGTAGACATTCTTGTCGCCGAGCGCCTGCTTGAGCACGGGCGCGGTGCGTTGCACCAGCGCGTCGTCGTTGTCGACGGCGCGGCCGAGCAGGGTGATGGCGATGTCCGGCGCCGGCGCGGCCGCCATCGCGGCCGAGGCGTTGGCGACGCGGCTGACGCCTTCGATCAGCTTGGCCCGCACTTCCGGGCTGAACGAGCGTATCGTGCCGCGCACCCGCACCGTGTCCGGGATGATGTTGCCGACCGTGCCGCCGTTGATGGCGCCGATGGTGACGACGCCGAATTCGCGCGGATCTTTTTCGCGGCTGATGAGGGTCTGCACGTCGACCACGAAGCGGGCAGCGATGGCGATCGGGTCGAGCGCCTTGTCGGGCGCCGAGCCGTGGCCGCCGCGGCCCTTGAAGGTGATTTCAATCGCGTCGGCGTTCGAGGACACGATGCCGCTGTTGTAGCCGATGGTGCCGTAGGGCGCCGGCCAGCTGTGCAGGGCGAACGCATAGTCCGGCTTGGGGAAGCGGCGGAACAGGCCGTCGTCCAGCATGGCGCGCGCGCCGCCGCCGATTTCCTCGGCCGGCTGGGCGATGAAGAGCAGCGTGCCCTTCCACTGCGCCTTCAGCGCCACCAGCGTGCGGGCGGTGCCGACCCAGCTGGTCATGTGGATGTCGTGGCCGCAGCTGTGGGCCACCATGGTGTCCTTGCCGTCGAGCAGGGCGTGGGCCTTGCTGGCGTAGGCGACGCCGGATTTTTCCTCCATCGGCAGGCCGTCGAGCTCGGTGCGCACCAGCACCGTCGGGCCGGCGCCGTTTTTATACACGGCGACGACGCCGGTCTTGCCGACCTTTTCCGTCACCTCGAAGCCGATGGCGCGCATCTCGGCGGCCAGCTTGGCGGCCGTGCGCACTTCCTGGAACGCGATTTCCGGATGGGCGTGCAAATCCTGGTAGAAGGTCGACAGTTGCGGATACATGCCCTTGATCTGGTCGCTGACGGCGGCGGCATTGTCGGCGTGGGCGGATGACGTCATCATCAGCGCGGCGGCGGCGAGGGGAAGCAAGGCGAAAAATTTCATGAACGGCTTTCTGTTGGACGTGGAAAAGGCCAGCGATGGCGGTGGAAATATGCGGTCGACGCTCGACGCTCGACGCTCGACGCTCGACGTTCTACGCTCAGGCCGCGAGCGTCAGCGCCAGCGCGATCACGGCCGGCAACGTCTGGATGAGCAAGATGGTGCGCTTGACGGTGAAGCCGCCCCACAGTCCGGCCACGGCCACGCAGGCCAGCCCGAACACGGTGAACGCGCGGCCGACGGCCGGGTCGGCATGCAAAAAGCCGACCGCCAGCGCCGCCACCAGAAAGCCGTTGTAACAACCCTGATTCGACATGGCCGGCCGCACGATGGCGGCGTGCTCCTTGCTTAGTCCGAAGACGCGGCGCCCGCGCGAGTTGAACAGCACGGTTTCCAGCAGGACGATATACACGTGGATCAGCAAGACCACGCCGGTGACGATCTGGGCCAGCAACAGCATCGGAAACTCCTGTGGGGAACGATCAATGATTATCGCCCAGGCCGCGCCGCAGGTGTTGCGATTGTCGCCATGTTGTTGCCGCCGTGTTGTTGTTCCATCGTTGCCCTATCGTTGCCCATCGTTGCCGTCGCGCTGCCGGAAGGCTGGCGACGCCGATGGTATACTGCGGCCTCGTTTGCTCCAGCGGGGACGACCCCGCGTCACGACGGAGCCGGGCGGGGACGACCTTGCCATGTACCGGAGCGCATCATGACGTGGTTATTCCTTATCCTGGCCGGCCTGCTGGAAGTGGTGTGGGCGGTCGGCCTGAAATATACGGAGGGATTCACGCGCTGGCTGCCATCGCTGCTGACCCTGGCCGCCATGGCCGGCAGCGTCGGCCTGCTGGGACTGGCCTTGCGCCAGCTACCGCTGGGTACGGCCTACGCGGTCTGGACCGGCATCGGCACCATCGGCACCGCCATCTTCGGCATCGCCGTGCTCCACGAGCCTGCCAGCGGCGCGCGGCTGCTGTGCATCGCCCTGATCGCCGGCGGCATCGTCGGCCTCAAGCTGGCCACGGCCTGACGCCGCCGACCTCCACAACGCAAAAACAGCGCCGCCGCGATGACGCGGCCGGCGCTGCCCGGACTACCGTGCTGATTGACTTTTTATGCCTGCGCCAGCGCGCGGCGGCCGGCGGCCAGTTCGCGGGCCACGCCGGCCACGCGGGCGCCGAGGTGTTCAGCGGTCTTCAGGTCGGACTCGGTGGCGCCCTTGTCGGCCGGCTGGTCGGCGTCGGACTGCGCGCCGTGGCCGATGAAGTAGCTGTGACGGTTGAGCGCATCTTCTGTCGTGGTCGACGCGTTGTGGCCGGGGCCCAGGCCCAGGTTCACCCAGTGCATGCCATGCTGCGCGGCGAAGATGGACAACTGCTGCAAGGTGTTGAGCTTGTCGCCCGAGCGCGACGCCGAGTTCGTGAAGCCGGCCGCGATCTTGTTCTTCCAGACGCCGCCCTTGCCGAACACTTTGTGCGAAGTGGCGTCCATGAAGGTCTTGAACTGGGCCGAGGCGCTGCCCATATACGTCGGCGAGCCGAAGATGATGGCGTCCACGCTTTCGAGCGCGTCCCAGTGCTGGTCGATGGCATCGACGCTAATGAGCAGCGCCTCGGTGTCCGGTGCGGCAGCGGCGCCCTTGGCGACGGCTTCCGCCTGTTTGGCGGTGTGGCCGTAGCCGCTGTGGTAGACGACGGCGACGCGTATGGCTTGGGACATGGTGTGCTCCTGAAAAGGGATAAACAATATAAAAGGTATAAACGGTTAATACGATTGCTGCGCTTGAAAAGTGCATGCGGTGCGACGACAGCCTTGCTGCGATCACGGCTGCCTTGAACCGACTGCCGATGAACACAGTGTAGGGGTCGTCACGCCGACGGTCAACGCACGCGCCATGAATACATGCGTCAGCAAAGCTAAACGATGCGCCGACTCGGGCGGCAGGCCGGCCCGGATGCCGGCGCTAAAAATCGGCCTGCGCGCGGGCCAGATAAAACCATTCGCCATTGGCGCCGGCGTCGCTGTCGGGGAACAGGATCATGCCATCGAAGCCGGCCAGCACCGGCGTGCCGTCGATGCGGCGGCCGATTTCCTCGCCGGCGCGGACCCGGTCGAAGCTCGACCAGCGGCGGCTGAAACGGTCGCCGGCATCGTGCTTGTCGTGGACTTCGGTCATGCTCAACGCTTCCATCTGCGCCGCCGCCACCGGCTGCGGCGCCGGCGCATCGATCACGCCGAGGAAGGCGAGGGTGTTGACGATGGCGCGGTATGCCACCAGCGGCGCCTGCGGATCGTCGTGCTGGCCGCACTCCAGCGTCAGCGCGTAGCCGCCGGTCGAGCGCATATACTCGGTGGTGCCGACGCCGTAGCGCAGCACCGTCGCCAGTTCGCCGCTGCCGCGCAGGCGGCGCTGCACGCCGGCGCCGTAAGTGCGCAGCCAGCCGTCGACGAAGCGGCGCACGCCGAGCCGCCGCGCCAGCGCGCGCTCGGCCGCCTCGTGGCGGAACGGCTCCAGCGGACCGTCGTTGTCGCGCGGGCCGACCATCACGAACGGTTCGCCCGGCGCGCCGAAGGAATGCAGGTCGAGCAGCACGTCATGCCGCGCCAGCAGAGGACAGAGCCAGTTGGCGACGCGATCCTCGAAATCCTTCGGCGCCTCGTTCGGATACAGATTGCGGTTCAAATTGCGCTCGCCGGCGCGCGTGCCCTGGGCGTAGGCCAGCGGATTGGCGACGGCGACGAAGGTCACGGCGCCGCCGGCGAGGCGCAGCGCGCCGGCGTCCAGCTCCGCCATCACGCGCATGATGGCCTGCGTGCCGCAGGTCTCGTTGCCGTGGACGGCGCCCATGACGATGAGGCGCGGACCGGCGCCCTGGCCGCTGTAGTCGACGGACTTGAAGTGCAGCTGCGGTGCTGATTGTTGGGCTGATTGTTGTGCTGCGAGTTGTGCCGAATTCATGCGCGATCCCGGTTTCGATGACGTCGCGGCGCGCAGGAAAAAAACGCCGGCGCGGACTGCCGATATTCTAGCCGCGGATGGAAATTTTTATCGAATATTCCGGCTATGCGGCTTGAAAATCTGGCATCATCATCGTCCGCGGTTGCGGCCCGACCTACCCCCACTAATATGACCAATTTCCCCACCGTCCGCGTCCACGGACTGGACACCTTGCGCGCGCTGGCTATCGTGCTCGTATTCATGAACCACTATATGCTGTTCGTCAGCGGCGAGCCCACCTTCGGCCCGATCGGCGTGTTGGGCTGGACCGGCGTCGACCTGTTCTTCGCGCTGAGCGGCTACCTGATCGGCAACCAGATCATGGCCTCGATCCGCAGCGAGCAGGGCTTCTCGCTGAAGAATTTTTACGCGCGCCGCCTGCTGCGCACCGTGCCGAACTTCTACTTCATGCTGGCGCTGTACGCGCTGTTCCCCTACGTGCGCGGGGCCAGGGTGCTGCCGCCGCTGTGGCAGTTCCTCAGCTTCACGCAGAACATCCTGCTCACCCCCGGCACCGCGTTTTCACACGCGTGGTCGCTATGCGTCGAAGAACAGTTCTACATGCTGCTGCCGGCCGCCGCGCTGCTGATCGCGGCGTGCCGCAAGTCGCTGCTGTGGGCCTGGCTCGCCATCGCCGCCTGCATCATCGCCGGCATGCTGACGCGCTCCTACGTCTGGACCACCTACGTGGGCGAGGGCGATCCCGGTAATCATTACTACACGCTGATTTATTATTCCTCGCTGTGCCGCTACGATGAACTGATGGCCGGCGTGGCGCTGGCGCTGCTGAAGAACTTCCATCCCGCCGCGTGGACCCGCATCACCTCGCGCGGCGACGCCGCGCTGGCCGCCGGTGTCGCCACGCTGGGTACGATGTTCTACCTGTTCTACCAGGACCGCTACGGCTATGCGGTCACCGTGTTCGGCTATCCAATGCTCGGTGTCGCGGTCGCGCTGCTGCTGATCGCCGCGCTCAGTCCCGGCTCGCTGCTGCAACGCGTGCGCGTGCCGGGAGCGGCCAGTCTGGCGCTGTGGTCCTACGCGATTTATTTGTCGCACAAGGAGTTGTGCGTGCTGCTCAGCGCCCAGCTGAAGCAGTTCGGCATACAGCCGACGACGTGGGCGGCGGTCGCCATCATGAGCGCGGCCACGCTGCTGGCCGGCTGGCTGATGTTCCGCTTCATCGAGACGCCGTTCATGAAGCTGCGCGACCGCTACGTGCCGCACAATTATGCGGCGCCGGGCAAGCGCTGGGCCGTCGCCTGAGCCTGAGCCGCTAGCCGTGAACCGCGAACTTTGACCTCTGATCCCTGAACTTTAATCTCAGCGCGGCATGTCGATGACGTCGAAGGCCGACGGCATCGTGCCGAGGAAGGCCATCAGGCTGCGGGCACGTTCCGGCATTTCGTCATGGCGCGAGCCTTCGATGGCGGCGCGCAGGCCGGGCAGCACTTCGACCGTGTTCGGGCTGCGGTAGGCGGCGATCAGCAGCTCGGCCAGTTCGGTGGCGCGGCCCCGGTTATTGCGCATGCGTTGCTCCTGCACCGCCAGCAGCGCGCGCTGCATGCGTGGCGTCGGGTTGATGATGTAGCCGAACACCAGCGGCGTGTTGGCGATGGCCTCGCACAGCCGGCTTTCGATCTGGTCCGGCTTGACGTCGGAGGCGATGTCGAAATAGGCGCCGTTCCAGCGCGTGCGCTCGTAGGGATGGCCGGGCGGGAACGAGTCGGCCGTTTCAAAGCCGCAGATGCGGCTCAAATATTTGAGCCAGGCGAGGATGGTGGAAGTCATGGCGCATTTTAGCGCGACTTGGCGCTGGACCGCAGTCGCTGCTGTCGCAGCGGCCGCAAAAAAAAGCTTTTTCACGGATCTGAGCGAAACGGGCTCGGCATGGCCGCCCGGGGTGGTGGGTGGGGCCCTGCGCGCCCATGTGGAAAACCTTCTATTCCGCCTTCTATTTTCTTCTATTTCCTTCTGCTTTTTTCTGCTTTCTTTAAAACTTCGTCTGAATTTGCAGGTCTGTAAGCGTCCAGCCCGCCCATCTTCAAAACCTTAATCGGTTTGCCCAGACTCCGACTTTTGAATGGAGATGGTGATGGGGAACAGGGAGCGAGAGGAGCAATGGCGGGTGCGTGTGGCGCGGTGGCGCGAGAGCGGCTTGCCGATGCGGGCGTTTGCCCTACAAGATGGCTACCGTCTGCACCAATTGAGCTATTGGGTGCATCGGCTGTCGACGCCGGCGATGCCCAGCACCGCGCCAGCGCCGACGCTGTTGCCGGTGCAGGTCGCCCGTAGCGCGGGCGAG
>NZ_JANXMI010000197.1 GCF_025354735.1 Rugamonas sp. | reverse complement strand
GTCAACCGGGTTGATGAATTCTTGCCTTGGAACTGCAACTTACCAGCAGCTCTCTGAGATTACGCCGCTTCCCAGCGGTGTGACGCCATCATCGATCAAATTACCAACCCACTCAAGACGTCACTGGGCAGACGCTTACGACTGAACCGCCCAGCCGTGCGGTAGTGGCACACGCCCGGCGCGATGCGCGGTCCAACAGCATGGAGACAGGTATGTCGAAATTCTTCGAATATTTTAAAGAGAACATGGACGGGCTCGGTCTGCCCTGTCCTGAGTCCTTGTTCGCCACACAAGCGCTGGCGGTCCAGACGGTCAAGACGCTGATCGAATACGTCGAGAAATATGGGCCGCGCACGCTGGTACGCGACCTGGTCGGCGCCGGCACCAGACTGGAAAAACTGGGGCTCTACGCCACCGGCGGCGTGGCGTTTTATACCGGCGCCGTCATCGGCAGCCTGGCCGTGGCGACCGGTCGCACGCTGGCCGGTGGCACCTCGATCGCCGAGGTACTGTCAATCGCGCGCCAGAGCCATATCAACACCCCATGGCTGCCGGCGATGCTGCAGCGCTATCCGGGCTTCGTCAACCCCCAAATAGGCACGCGCAAGATGTACCGCTACGCGGCGCGCCCACATCGATGAGGCGGGTATGGGATCGCCTGACGCTGCTGCTGACGGCGGGTGCGGTGGCCGGCGTCAGCTGGATGCTGATACATCTGCTCGGTTTCTGGGCGCTGTGCTTGTTCTGGATTGTCGCGCTGTCGAGCGACGTCGACTGGGTGGTGCGATTTGTGCGCCGGCGCCGGCGCGACAAGACCGCGGCGCTGCGGCGGCTGCACCGTGTGCTGCGCCGCGTGCGCGACCGCGCGGCGCCGCCGCCGGCGCGTGAGCAATAGCAAGGCGGCCATGCAAGAGACGATGCGGGAATTTAGCGTTTCGTTCTGGCGCGCCGCGCGCCGGCGCTAGTCGCGGAACCAGTACAGCGCGCCGCACAGGGCGGCGCCAATCAGGTACATCAGCCAGGTGGCCGAGATCGCGTAGGGATACAACATCAGCGCCAGGCCTATCCAGCGGGTCTGCGACTGGCCCACCTTGCCGCCGTAGCGGTAGGCCGCCAGGCCGATCAGGCCGAACAGCAGGGCGCCGACCAGGTAGGCCGGCGTCGGTAGCGCGAATCCCAGTGGCTGGGTGGCGTCGATGCTATTCAAGGCGACGGCCTTTCCCATGCGGCCGGCCGCCACAGGCTAATCGGGATAATTTTTTTCTTAGCATAATTTTTTACAACATTGCCGTGACAGTTGAGGTTAAGGTAACAGTTTTCGACCCAGCCACAAGGATACCGTCAAATGGACCGCCGCGTTCCCCTGTTGCACACGCCGCCCGCGTGCGGCCGGCGCAGCGGCGACCATGCGACTGCCCACTGGATCATCATCTTCAACAAGGACATATATGCCTGACTTCGTACCGCGCTTGACCTCTTTGGCAACGATTTGTCCAACCTGGGGCGTGGCGCTGGTGGCGTTGATGCTGTTGAACGGCTGCGGCGGCGACGCCGGGCGGACCGACAATGCCGCGCCGCCAGCGTCCGCGCAGGCGCAACGCCTTGCCACTGCGCCAGTCATATCGCCCACCGTCATTCCTGCACCCTATGCCAATTACACCATCAGCGCCGATGCCGGCGGCGGCTACACGGTCACCGATCAAGCCGGCAGCGGCGGCGTGCAGACCTACCCCAGCGGCACCCGCCTGGCCTTCACCGACCTGACGGTTGAACTCGACAACGACGGCCCGGCTGCCCGCGTCTATCGTCTGTACCAGGCGGCGTTTAACCGCCAGCCCGATTTACCGGGACTGGGTTTTTGGCTCAACTACACCGACGGCGGCGCCAGCATGGTCGATGCCGCCGCCGGTTTTATGATGAGCAAGGAGTTTCACGACCTCTACGGTAATAACCCGACGCCGGATCAGCTGATCGTCAAGCTCTATGCCAATGTCCTGCACCGCGCGCCGGAACCGGCCGGTTACCAGTTCTGGCTCACTGCCATGGCCAACGGCACCACGCCGGCGCAGGCGCTCGATTATTTTAGCGATAGCCCGGAGAACCGGGCTCAGGTCGCGGCCCAAGTCGCGAACGGCGTGGCCTACGTGCCGCTGCGGGTGCCCGGCGTCTACCTGCTGGCCGGTGATGGTATCAGTGGCGGTAACACCGACGGCAGCGCTGCCCAGGCCCGTTTCGACGCGCCGAATGGCCTGACGATGGACAGCTCCGGCAACTTGTACACGGCCGACAGCAACAGCAACCGCATCCGCCGCATCACGCCGCAGGGCCAGGTCACCACCTTGGCCGGCGGCGCGAATTTGTCCGCCAGCGTCGACGGCACGGGCAGCGCCGCGCGTTTCATGTCGCCGAGGAGCATCACCACCGACGGCGCCGGCGTGATGTACGTGCTGGATGGCGCCCGGATCCGCAAGCTGACCCCGGCCGGCGTCGTGACCACCTATGCGGTACTGCCGTCCGCAGCGAATGCCGTCGTGGCCGACCGGAGCGGCGTGCTCTACCTTGCGACGCAAACGGGCATCGCCAAGATCGACACGGCCGGCAAGATCAGCCAGCTGACCCCGCCATACGACGAGTACGGCCATCGCTATACCAGCCTGGCGCTCGACGGCTCGGGCAATATCTATGTCAGCGACGGCTACGCCGGCGTGTTGTACCGGGTCACGCCGGCGAACATCTGGACCGTGGTGGCGGGCCAGCCCGGCGTGACCGGCACCGTGGACGGCAACGGCACGACGGCCAGCCTGTCGGCGCCGACGGCCATGCAGTTCGACACCGACGGCAGTCTGTACTTTGTCGATGCGAGCCAGATCCGCAAGTTCAGCCCGGCCGGCGACGTCAGCACGGTGGCGGGCGCGCTGTGGGGCGGCCTGGACGGTCCCGTGCAGAGCGCCGGCTTCCGCCGGCCGAACGGACTCGTCATCGATGCCGCGCATAATGTGTATCTCGCCGATACCGGCAACAATGTGATCCGCGTGCTGAGCGCGGCCGGCCAGGTGCGCACCCTCGCCGGCACCGCGCCGCTGGCCCGCAGCACCGACGGCAGCGGCGCGCAGGCCCGCTTCCAGGCCATCGGCGGTCTGGCCATCGACGGCGCTGGCCGGGTGCTGGTCGCCGACTATTCTTGCGTGCGCGCCATTTCGGCCGCCAGCCAGGTCAGCACCGTGGCCGGCTCGTGCGCCGTGAGCGGCATGAGCGATGGCCCGGCCGCCACCGCCCGGTTCGGCGGCTTGGGCGGCATCGCCGTCGATGCCGCCGGCACCATCTATGTCAGCGATCAGCACGTAGGCGTGTGCAAGATTGCGGCGGCCGGCACCGTCGGCTATTTCGGTGGCGAGGGCAACCCGGGCACCGGTGTGGCGGCACTAAGCTGGCCTAGCGGCATCGCCGTCGACAACCAGGGCCAAGTGTTCGTGGCCGATGCCGATGCGGGGGATATGCTCGACGCGTCGCTGGTGCGTAATCTCGGCGCCAACGGGCGACGCCTCGGCGATATCAAGGGCCTCGTCGGGTCCTATTTGACCGACGTGGCGTTCGCGCCGAACGGCAGCTTGTATGCCACCGATTTCGGTAACAGCCGTTTGCTGGTCGGCGCGCACGACGCCCAGCGCTTTCAAGTGCTGAACTCCGTCGGCGGCGTGGTTGGCGATGCCGGCGATGCCGACGGCAGCATCGAGACGGCCGCCTTCAACAGCCCGACCGCGCTGGCCGTGGACCCGGACGGCAACATCTATGTGGCCGACACGATGAACCACCTGATCCGCAAGGTCACGCCGGCCGGCGTGGTGACGACGGTGGCCGGCACGCGCGAGCAGTCGGGCACCCGCCTCGGTGCGCTGCCGGGCGGCCTATACCAGCCGAGCGCGATCAAGGTGCTGGACCGGAAAACGCTGATCGTCTCGTCCGGCAACAGCGTGCTGAAGATCGTGCTGCCATAACGGCCGCCTCGGCGGCGACAGACCGGGAGCCGATCTGCTACGCTGGCCCCTTGTACACCGCCCAGAGGACTCCATGACCCCGATCGACCGCATCCTCACCAGCAGCCGCATCGTCGCCGTCGTCGGCCTGTCGGTCGACCCCGAGCGTTACAGCCACCAGGTGGCCGAGATCGCGTAGGGATACAACATCAGCGCCAGGCCCAGCCATTTGGTCTGCGCTTGGCCCACCTTGCCGCCGTAGCGGTAGGCCGCCAGGCCGATCAGGCCGAACAGCAGGGCGCCGACCAGCAGGGCGCCGACCAGGTAGGCCGGCGTCGGCAAGGCGAAGCCCAGCGCCGGGGCGGCGGCCAGCTTATCCACGGGACCGTCCCGTTCGGCTTGCCGCGGACGGCCAAAGTGTTGTTTTTTGTGACATGTTATTTTTTTAGAAGACGGTACCACCAGTTAGCGTTATTGTAATGGTTTCGTCATGGTGACGATCAGCGTTAGGATACCGTCAAATGGACCGCCACGTTACCCTGTTTCACTCGCCGCGCACCCGTTCGACCGGCGCCCTGGTCTTGCTCGAAGAACTGGGCGCCGACTATGAATTGCACGTGCTGAACATGAGCGTCGGCGAACAGCGCCAGAGCGATTACCTGGCCGTCAACCCCATGGGCAAGGTGCCGGCGATTTTGCACGGCGGCGCCCTCGTCACCGAGCAGGTCGCCGTCTACCTGTATCTGGGCGACCTGTACCAGGACGCCAAACTGGCGCCGGCGCTCGACGATCCCCTGCGCGGCCCCTATCTGCGCTGGATCGCCTTCTACGGTTCCTGCTTCGAGCCGGCCATCGTCGACCTGGCCATGAAACGGGCGCCGGCGCAAACCGCCATGTGTCCCTACGGCGATTACGACACCATGCTGCAAACCGTCTCGACCCAGCTGGCCCAGGGCCCTTATCTGCTGGGCGACACCTTCAGCGCCGCCGACGTCTTGTGGGGCACGGCGCTACGCTGGGTCACCGCCTTCGAGCTGGTGCCGAAGACGCCGGTCATCATGGACTATATGGAACGCGTCGGCAGTCGCCCGGCCGCCCAGCGCGCCGCCGCCAAGGACGCCGAGCTGCTGGCGCAGCAGACGCCGCCGCACTAGCGCATCAGCGGCCATAGCGGCCGCTTGCGCGCGCCGTGTCGCCATCGCGATCGCCGCCACCGCCATCGGTCGTCACCGTCGTCACCGTCGTCACTATCGTCACTATCCGACGTCGCACCGCCGCTACCGGACCTTACACAGCCACCCCGGTGGGCGTCACGCTGCGGCCCTTGTCATCTCTACGCAACAACAGGAAATCCATGCATTCGACTCCCTATCGCGCCGTCGTCACGAGCGCGCGCCTGACACTGGCCGCGACACTGGCGGCCGCGCTGCTGCTCAATGGCTGCGGCGGCGGCCGCTCCGGCGACGGTGCGTCCACGCTGCAAGCGCAGGCGCAGCGCCTGAGCGCGGCGGCCCCGGCCGCGACGACCAGCGTGGCCATCGCCGCGCCCTACACCGATTACACTATCGGCGCCAACGGCGACACCACCTACACCGTCACCGATCACATCGGCACGGGCGGCGCACAGACTTACGCCAGCGGCACCCGCCTGGTGTTTGCGGACCAGACGGTGGAACTGGACACCGACGGTCCCGCCGCCCGCACCTACCGCCTGTATCAGGCCGCGTTCAACCGCCAGCCCGATTTGCCGGGGCTGGGCTTTTGGATCGATTACGTCGACGGCGGCGCCGGCATGGTCGACGTGGCGGCCGGCTTCATGATGAGCAAGGAATTTAGCGACCTGTACGGCGCCAATCCCACGCCGGAGCAACTGATAACCGGGCTCTACGCCAACGTCCTGCACCGCGCGCCGGAGCCGGCCGGCTTCCAGTTCTGGATGGCCGCGATGGCCACCGGCACCACACCGGCCCAGGCGCTGAACTATTTCAGCGACAGCCCGGAAAACCAGGCCCAGGTCGCGGCCGCGGTCGCCAACGGCGTCGCCTACATGCCCAAGCTCCAAGCCGGCGTCTACCTGGTGGCCGGCGACGGCCTCAGCGGCGGCGACAGCGACGGCGGCGCCGGCCAGGCCCGCTTCGACGCGCCCAACGGTTTGACGATGGACGCCGCCGGCAACCTCTACACGGCCGACAGCAACGGCAACCGCATCCGTCGCATCACGCCGCAAGGCCAGGTCACCACCTTCGCCGGCGGCTCGAACGTGCCGGCCATCGTCGACGGCACGGGCGGCGACGCGCGCTTCGCCGCGCCGACCAGCATCACCACCGACGGCCTCGGCACTATGTATGTGCTCGACCGCAGCGGCACCCTGATCCGCAAGCTGACGCCGGCCGGCGTGGTGAGCAGCTATGCCGGCTGCTTCGCTCCGCCCGCCTCGCCTTTCCCTCTTTCCACCAGCGCCTGCGATCCGGCCTATCCGGTGCTGCCGTACGCGGCGCAAGCGATCCTGTCGGACGCGAACGGCGTGCTGTACGTGCTGACCGACATCGGCCTGGCGAAGATCGACACGGCCCGCAAGATCAGCCTGCAAGCGGCGCCGCAAGACCAGTATTACCACCACTACACGGGGCTGGCGCTCGACGGCGTGGGCAATGTCTATGTCAGCGATGCCGGCGCCGGCCTGCTGTACCGGGTCGCGCCCACGGGCGGCTGGACCGTGGTGGCCGGCAAGGCCGGTGTCAGCAATACCGTCGACGGCCATGGCACGGCGGCCAGGCTGGCCGCGCCGACGGCCATGCAATTCGATACGGACGGCAATCTGTACTTCGTCAACTTCAACCGGATACGCAAGCTCAGCCCAGCCGGCGACGTCAGCACGCTGGCCGGCACGGCCCAAGCGGGCACGGCCGATGGTCCGCTGGCGGCGGCGACCTTCCGCCAGCCGAACGGACTGGTCATCGATGCCGCCCATGATGTGTATATCGCCGACACCGGCAACAATGTGATCCGCCTGCTGAGCGCGGCCGGGCAGGTGAGCACCGTCGCCGGCAAGGCCCCGGCCACGGTCAGCGCGGACGGCAGCGGCATGCGGGCGCGCTTCCAGGCCGTGCACGGCCTGGCCGTCGACGGCCAGGGCCGGGTGCTGGTGGCCGATGCTTCTTGCGTGCGCGCGATTTCGACGGCCAACCAGGTCAGCACGGTGGCCGGTTCCTGCGCGGTGAGCGGCGCGGTCGACGGCCCGGCCGCCAGCGCCCGCTTCGGCCAGCTCAGCGGTATCGCCGCCGATGCCGCCGGCGATATCTATGTCAGCGACCTGATGATGGAGCGCGTGCGCAAGATCACGGCGGACGGCGCCGTCGCTTACTATGGCGGCGGCTCCTACCCAAGCATCGGCGTGAAGGAATTGACCGAGCCCGACGGCATCGCGCTCGGCGCCGGCGGCCAGGTCTTCGTGGCCGACGCCGTCAACAACCGGGTGGTCAATCTGGGCACGGACGGCTTTTCGCTCGGCGATGTCACCGGCTATGGCTTCCCTTATTTGACCGACCTGGCGTTTGCGCCAGGCGGCACGCTCTACGCCATCGATGCCGCCAACAACCTGGTCTGGCTCGCCGCGCCGGGCGCCAAGCAATTCCAGGCGCTGGGCAATGTCGCCTGGCCGACGAGCGGCGACGCCGACGGCACCCTCGGCACGGCCGCCCTGAACGGGCCGCGCTCGCTGGCCGTCGACCCGGCCGGCAACGTCTACGTGGCCGACACCACGAACCACCTGATCCGCAAGATCACGCCGGCCGGCGTGGTCACGACGGTGGCCGGGACGCGCGGCCAGTCGGGCACGCGGACCGGCGCGCTGCCGGGCGGCCTGTACCAGCCCACCGCCATCAAGGTGCTGGACATGCATACCTTGCTCGTCAACTCAGGCAACAGCGTGCTCAAGATCGTGCTGCCATAGAAAGCCCCGGCCGCTCGCGGGCGACAGGCAGCGTCCCGATCTGCTACGCTGGGCGCTTGTACACTGCAATGAGCGCCCCTATGGACCTGATCGACCGCATCCTCACCAGCAGCCGCATCGTCGCCGTCGTCGGCCTGTCGGTGAATCCCGAGCGCTACAGCCACCAGGTGGCCGCCTATCTGCAGACGCACGGCTACCGCATCGTGCCGGTCAATCCGGTGTACGCCGGCCAGGCCATCCTCGGCCAGCGCTGCTGCGCCTCGCTGGCCGAGGCGGCCGACGCGCTGGCCCAGGCCCGCATCGACATCGTGGCCTGCTTCCGCCAGCCGGACCAGATCCCGGCCATCGCCCGCGACGCCATCGCCATCGGCGCCCGCTGCCTGTGGATGCAGCTCGATATCGTCAACGAGGAAGCGGCCGCCAGCGCGCGCGCCGCCGGGCTGGAGGTGGTCATGAATGCCTGTCTGATGATAGAACACCGGCGCCTGCGTCATCAGCGCGACGCGGATGGCGCCGCCGCGCTGGCCATGGGCGCCGCCGCCGGAGTCGCGCCATGAGCGCTCTCGACCGCTTCCGCCTGCCGAAAAAATTCAAGCTGCGCGAGCAGGACGCCGACGACGCCGGCCTGTCCAGCCGCGCCGCCGATCCCGATTTGAGCAAGTCCGACGCCAAGGCGCTGGACCGCGAACAGATGGCGCGCCTGATCGCCCAGATCGACACCTTGCAAACCAAGCTCTACGCGCAGCGCCAGCGCAAGGTGCTGCTGGTGTTGCAGGGCATGGACACGTCCGGCAAGGACGGCACCGTGCGCGCGCTGTTCAGCCAGATCAGTCCCATGGGCTTGCGCGCCGTCGGCTTCAAGCAGCCGACCGACATCGAACTGGCGCACGACTACCTGTGGCGCATCCACCAGCAAGTGCCGGTCAAGGGCGAGATCGTCGTCTTCAACCGCAGCCACTACGAGGACGTGCTCATCACGCTGGTGCAGGAAATGATAGACGCCGACGAAGCCAAGCGGCGCTACGCACAGATCGCCGACTTCGAGCGCATGCTCAGCGAAACGGGCACCACCATCGTCAAGATCTTCCTGCACATTTCCAAGGACGAACAGCGCGAGCGCCTGCAAGCGCGCCTCGACGATCCGGAAAAACAGTGGAAGTTCGATCCCAACGACGTGGTCCAGCGCAAGAAATGGGATGATTACCAGCGCGCCTACGAACAGGCGCTGACGGCGACCGACGCCGACCACGCGCCATGGTATGTGGTGCCGGCCAATGCCAAGCCGAAGCGCGACCTGGCGGTCGCTTCCATCCTGCTCGCCACGCTCGAACAGATGAAGCTCGACTTCCCCGAGTCCGATCCCAAGCTGGCCAAGACCATCATCGAATAGGCACCGCCGCGGCATCGTCCTGGCGTACTGGCGGCGCCCATCACAACCCAGCAACGGAGCACCCCATGCAATTGAACGACCCCACCCTGCTGCGCCAGCAAGCCTATCTGGCCGGCGCCTGGCAGCACGCCGACGGCGGCGCCACGCTGGCCGTCGCCAACCCCGCCACCGGCGAACAGATCGGCACGGTGCCGAAGATGGGCCGGGCCGAGACGGCGCGCGCCATCGCCGCCGCCAACGCGGCCTGGCCGGCCTGGCGCAGGAAGACGGCCAAGGAGCGCGCCGCCATCTTGCGCGCATGGTACGAGCTCATCATGGCCAACGCCGCCGACCTGGCGCTGCTGATGACCACCGAGCAGGGCAAGCCGCTGGAAGAATCGCGCGGCGAAGTGGCCTACGGCGCCTCCTTCATCGAATGGTTCGCCGAAGAGGGCAAGCGCGTCGCCGGCGAGACGCTGGCCTCGCCGTGGCCGGACCGGCGCATGGTCGTCACGCGCGAGCCCATCGGCGTGTGCGCCGCCATCACGCCGTGGAATTTCCCGATCGCGATGATTACCCGCAAGGTCGGCCCGGCGCTGGCGGCCGGCTGCACCATGGTCTTGAAGCCGGCCGAGTCGACCCCGTTTTCCGCGCTGGCGCTGGCCGTGCTGGCCGAACGGGCCGGCGTGCCGGCCGGTGTGTTCAGCGTCGTCACCGGTGATCCCCGGGACATCGGCGCCGAAATGACGGCCAACCCCACGGTGCGCAAGCTGAGCTTCACCGGCTCGACCGCCGTCGGCCGCCTGCTGATGGAACAGTGCGCGCCGACGATCAAGAAACTGTCGCTGGAACTGGGCGGCAACGCGCCCTTCATCGTCTTCGACGACGCCGACCTCGACGCGGCCGTCGACGGCGCCATCGCCTCGAAATACCGCAACGCCGGCCAGACCTGCGTCTGCGCCAACCGCATCTACGTGCAGGACGGCGTCTACGAACAGGTCGCCCGCAAGCTGGTGGTGGCGGTCGCCGGGCTCAAGGTCGGCAACGGCGTCGAGGCCGGCGTCACGCAGGGGCCGTTGATCGACGAGAAGGCCGTGCAAAAGGTCGAGCTGCACGTCGCCGACGCGCTGGCCAAGGGCGGCCGCCTGCTGGCCGGCGGCCGGCGCCACGCGCTCGGCCACAGCTTTTTCGAGCCCACCATCATCGCCGACGTCACGGCCGACATGATCGTCGCGCGCGAAGAAACCTTCGGCCCGCTGGCGCCGCTGTTCCGCTTCCACACCGACGACGAGGCCGTGGCGCTGGCCAACAGCAGCGAGTTCGGCCTGGCCGCCTATTTTTATACGCGCGACATCGGCCGCGTGTGGCGCGTCGCCGAAGGCCTGGAGAGCGGCATGGTCGGCGTCAACACCGGCTTGATCTCGAGCGAAGTGGCGCCCTTCGGCGGCGTCAAGCAATCGGGCCTGGGCCGCGAAGGCTCGACCCACGGCATCGACGACTACCTCGTCATCAAATACATCTGCATGGGCGGCATCTGAGGGGCGGCATGGCTCAGTGGCTGCCGCGCGGCGCGGCGAGGCGGTCGATCATGGCCTTCACCGCCGTCATCTGGATGCCGGAGCGCGCGTAAAAATCGGGCAGGAAGGGATCGACGTCGGAGTAGCCCCAGAAATCCCAGCAGCCGTTCGGATTGTAGGGATAGACCCGGCTCACCGCCGCCTGCGGATACAGCATGATGATGCGGTTGCTGTCGGCCAGTTCGTTGTAGCCCGTGTGCGCGTAAAAGCGGTTGCCGATCGCGCTGACGTCTTGCAGGCAGCCGTGGAAGGCGACGTGGATGCGGCAGCTTTGCGTGTTGCACGCCGCCGGCACGTAGGCGTAGGCGGTCTGGTTCATGCTCGAATACGGCCCCTTGATGAAACTGCGCTGGTTGAACGCGACGATCTTGCCGCTCAGGGTCGCGGCCGGCGGATTGAGTCCCGCGTACAAAAAATTGAGCATGTCCTGCGACTGCACGAAGCCGCAGTTGTTGATGAACGGCGACGCCGTCTGCCCGCAGGCGACATCGCCGCTCTGGCTGGTGATGATGGCGTGGCCGGCGTCGACATTGCTGAGGTAGCGCAGGTTCGCCGCCGGCACGCCGGCCAGCTGATAAAACCGCGCCGTCTGGTCCACCACCGCGCGCGTCACGGTCTGGTCGTTGCGGCCGCTGAAAATATACACTTTTTGATTTTGCAGGTGGGCCGTGTCGTCGATCACGCCGCGCTGCGCCACCAGCTGCGCCCACCGCCACAGCGCCGCCGCGTCGGGCGGATCGACGCCGGCCGACGCCGGGTTGCCGCACACCGTCATCGCGTTGACCAGATAGGGGATGTAGGGCGGCACGCCGGGCTCGGTCGAGCAGCCATACGGGCCGGTGCCGATCAGCGCCACACCCTTGATGGTGGCCGAATACGCGACCGCGAATTGCCCGGCCATGTAGCCGCCCGAGGACAGGCCCGACACCGTGGTCTGGCCGGGGTCGGCCTGATAGCCGCCCAGTTCCGGCGCCTGGGCCGCCGCCGCCGTGGCAGCGATGAACAAGCCGAGCAGGGCGGGCAGCAGGCGGGCGTAGGGAGAAAATGAGTGGCGCGGCATGATCGGCTTTCGCGGTGAGGGACGAGTCCAATCCGCCAGCATAGCGAGGCTGGACGGATGGCGGTTTTCGTTTGCATGGAGCATTGATGTAGATCAATCGGCGTCGGCGGCGTTTGTTGTCAACGCGGTACGATGCTTAGGTTTAGAATGGCTTTTTCCCTTATTCCATCACCGAGCCATCAACATGACCAAGACCCTTGCCACTTTCTTTACCGCGCTCTCTTTGGCCGGCTTCGCCGCCGCGCCGGCGTACGCGCAGCAGCCGGCCGCGCCGGTAGCGGCGGCCCCGGCGGCGCCCGCCGTCAGCTGCCCGGCGATCCTGAAGCAGACCTTCAAGCGTTTGCAGGACGAAGCGCCGCAGGACTTGTGCCAGTACGCCGGCAAGGTGGTGCTGGTGGTGAACACGGCCAGCTATTGCGGCTTCACCAGCCAGTATCAGGGACTGGAAGAGATGTATGCCAAATACGGCAGCCAGGGCCTGGTGGTGCTGGGCTTCCCGTCCAACGATTTCGGCCAGCAAGAGCCGGGCAACAGCAAGGAGATCGCCGATTTTTGCTACAACACCTATGGCGTGAAATTCCCGATGTTCGCCAAGTCGTCGGTGTCCGGCTCGGCGCCCAATCCGCTCTACGTCAACCTGATTAAAATCACCGGCAAGACGCCGGCCTGGAACTTCCACAAATATCTGATCGACCGCAACGGCAAAGTCATCGACAGCTTCCCGAGCAAAGTCACGCCGGCCGACAAGCAGTTCGTCGGCGCCGTCGAAAAGGCGCTGGCGATGTAATCAGGCAGTAGGGAGGCTGGCCGGTAGGCGGCAAATGTCCGCCTACCGGCAGGCGGCAGCGTAGGGCCGTCCTCTATACCGCCAGCGTCGCTGTCAACACACCGCGCAACGCGTTGCAGACAACCACCTCCCGCGCCGCCATCAGCATCGGCCGCGTGATGACGCGCTCCTCCACCGCCCACGCCGCGTCGTCGAGCAGCACGCCGCGCATCACGCCCGGCAGCAGGCCGCATGCCAGCGGCGGCGTGTACCAGCGGCCGTCTATCCGCACCAGCACATTGCTGCGGCCACCCTCGGTCAACTCGCCGCGCTCATTGAAGAACAGCATATCGAAGGCGCCCTGCGCTTCGGCGTCGCGCCAGGCCGCATCGTAGCGCGCGCGGATAGTCGTCTTGTGGCGCAGGAAAACGTCGCCGGCGCAGCTGGCATCGGGCGCCAGCAGCAGCCGCACCGGCTGCGCCACCGGGTGCAGCGGCGCGTGCTGCACCGAGTAGGCACCCGACTGGCTCAACGCCAGCCGCAGTCGATGCGCGCCGCCGCCCAGCGCCGCGCAGGCCGCGTCGATATACGCCTGCGCCGCCGCACCATCATAAGCGAAGCCGAAGTACGCGGCCGATGCCGCCAGCCGCCGCAAATGCCGCTCCGCGTGGCGCACGCCGGCGGCGCTGGCGTGCATGGTTTCAAACAGCTCGAACTCGTGGGACAGACCGGTTAAAAACCGCGCCTTCAGGCGGCACTCGGCGAATTCGTCGAGCGCGTCGCTGTCGAAGACGATGCCGGCGCCGACGCCCATTTCTCCCTTGCGTACGCCGGCCGCGCCCTCGCTGGCCGCTTGCAGCGTCAGCGTGCGGATCGGCACCGACAGGCAAAAATCGCCGACGCCGCCGACGCCGCCGACGCCGCCGACGGTAAACGACCCGGCATCGGCGGCCGGCGGATCGAACCATCCTATCGCGCCGGTGTAGACGCCGCGCGGCGCCGCTTCCAGTTCGGCGATGATTTCCATGCTGCGCCGCTTGGGCGCGCCGGTGATCGAGCCGCAGGGATAGAGCGCCGAAAAAATCTCGGCCAGCGTCGCATCGGGCCGCAGCAGCGCCGTCACCGTCGACGTCATTTGCAACACGCTGCTGTAGCACCGCACCTCGAACAGCGCCGGCACCGCGACCGTGCCGGTGACGGCGATGCGGCCGATATCGTTGCGCAGCAAATCGACGATCATCAGATTTTCGGCGCGGTTCTTCGGATCGGCCGCCAGCGCGGCGGCGCGGCGCTGGTTTTCTTCGCGCTGCCGCGACGGCGCGGCCGGCGCCGTGCCCTTCATCGGCCGCGCCGTCAGCTCGCCCCGCGCGTGGCGCGCGAACAGCTCCGGCGACAGCGACAGCACGGCGCCGCCGTCGTCGAACGCGATCAGCGCGCCGTAGGGCACCGGCTGGCGCGCGCGCAGCCGCGCATACAGCGCCGGCAGCGTGCCGAAGGCGTCGAAGCGCAAGCGGTAGGTGTAATTGACCTGGTAGGTGTCGCCGGCTTCGATGTAATCGTGGATGCGCGCCAGCGCCGCCGTGAACGCGTGCTGGTCGACGTCGGCGCGGATCTGCGCGATGCCGGCCGGCCGCTCGATCGGGAAGGAACGCGCCGCCAGCCATTCGCCCACCGCCGCCGCCGACAGCAACTGGCAGCGCTCGAACAGCAGCACCCGCGCCAGCGGCACGGCGGGGCCGCTCGCGCCCGTGTCGGGACGCGCCGCCATCCCCTGCAGATGCGCGCCCAGTTCATAGCTGCACACCGTCACCGCATACTGGCCGCGCGCCAGCGCCTGCTGCATGTCGTCCAGCAGCCGCGGCCACTGCGCGCCATCGTGGCACACCAGCGTCGCCGCGTGGCCCGTGTACAGGCGCGATGGCGATGCTGATTGCGCGCCGCCGCCATCATCGGGGCCGGCGGGGCTGGCGTCGTCCAGCAGCGCGTAGACTTCGGTGCTCGTCATCGGCATATCGGTCGTCATCATCCCAGCAGCAGCGCGATGTGCAGCGCCGCGTCCTGCGCCGGATTGTGTTTGAAGCCGCTCTTGGCGTAGCGGTGCCAGCGTCCCGCCACAAAGCTCACCAGCAGCGCGGCGCGGGCGGCGCTGTCGGCCTCGGGCAGCTGGCCGGCGGCGGCGGCCATGCGCAGGGCGTTTTTCAGCGCCAGTTCGACGCGGTCGTAAAACTGGTTCATGCGCTGTTGCAGGCGCTCGTCCTCGTTGACCAGCGCGTCGCCGATCAGCACCCGCGTCATGCCCGGATTGGCGCTGGCGAATTGCAGCAGCATGGCGACGATGGCGCGCGCCTGCGCCAGGCCGTCGTCGTCGTGCTGCTCGCCGATCTGGTTGATGAAGCCGAACACGGTGGTCTCGATAAACTCGATCAGCCCCTCGAACATCTGCGCCTTGCTGGCGAAGTGGCGGTACAGCGCCGCCTCGGAAAACTCCAGCTTGCGCGCCAGCGCGGCGGTGGTGATCTTGTCGCCCTTCGGCTGCTCCAGCATCGCGGCCAGGGCCTGGAGGATTTGCAGCCGGCGCTGGCCCGGCGGTGTGCTTGCCATAGTGTCTCTATCGGTGAGTGAACGGGGGCGTTTCAGCGCAGGCGGTGCAAGCGGCCCGGCAGCTGCCTGACGGATTTTACTTTGACATCGACGTAAGCGGGGCGTATCAGCCGCGCCGGCGCATGCGTGTGCGCCGGCCCGCTCCCGGTCGCCCTCAGGTATTGCGTGATCCACGCCGTGCGCATGCCGAGCGCCTTGGCGCTGCGCAGGTTGGCCAGCGTGTCTTCGACCAGGATGCAGCGGCCCGGCGTGAGCCGGTGGCGCCGCATCAGCGCGCGCAGCATCAGCTTCGACGGCTTGGGCCGCAGCTGGCCGTGCACCCGCATCGCCTCGACGGCGATGTGCTGCGTGAAGTGGCGCTGCAAGCGCAGGTGGCGCAGCACCGCGCGCGAATAATGGCGCGGCGCGTTCGTCAGCAGGATTTTGCGGCCGGGCAGGCGGCGCAATAGCTGGCCCAGTCCCCGTTCGGCGCGTATCATTTGCGCCAGGTCGGGGAAGTCGTGGGTCTCGCCGAGAAAATGCGCCGGCTTGACGTCGTGGTGATTGACCAGGCCCATCATGGTGGCGCCGTAGCGCTGCCACCAGCGCGTGCGCGCGGCGGTCACGGTCGCCTCGTCGGCCGGCGTGACGCCGTCGCCGAGCACGCGGGCGATGTAGTGGTTCATCTTGGCCACGATGGCCGGGAAGATCGCGTGCGAGGCGTGGTGCAGCGTGTTATCGAGATCGAACAGCCAGACCGGCGTTGAGCGTTTATTTTTCACGAAGTTTTCAGCCTGATTTTCAAGGATGCCATGCGACGCCAGATTATAGTGATGTTCTGCGGTTTATTCTGCCTCGCGTTCGATCCCGCCCGCGCCGCCGAGCCGCCCCTGCCGGTTTCCGTGCCCGCCGTCGCCGCGGCGATACCGAATCACGGCGCCCTGTTCAAGATCACGCAGGACGGCAGCGCCCACACACTGTACCTGTTCGGCACCATCCACGTCGGCGCCGCCGATTTTTATCCGCTCGAACCGCGCCTGTCGGCCGCGCTGAAAAAGGCCACCGTGCTGGCGCTGGAGATCGATCCGCTGGGCGACGCCAACAAGATGGCGCGCGCGATGCAGCAGTATGGCATGGCGCACCATGGCGATCCCACCCCGGCCCAGCTGCCGCCGGCCTACCGCGCCCAGCTCGACGCGCTGCTGCGCAAATTCGCGATCCCGCCGGAGACGGCGGCCGCGCTGCAACCGTGGATGCTGGCCAGCGTGCTGACGGTCAGCGAATTTTCCGCCCAGGGTTACGACACCGCGCAGGCGGTCGACGCGTGGCTGGCCAAGCAGGCGCACGCGCGCCACCAGCGGGTGCTGGAACTGGAATCGGTGGCCGCCCAGATGGCGCTGTTCAGCCACCTGAGCGCCGACGAGCAGCTGTTGTTTTTGAAGGAGAGCATAGACTCCATCGACGACCACGAACAGGCCGACCAGGCGCGCCAGATCGCCCAGGCCTGGCGCGACGCCGACATCGCGGCGCTCGACGCGCTGGCGCAAAAGGCGGCCGACGACGATACCTTTTCCGGCCGGTTTGTGCAAAAAATCCTGCTCGACGGGCGCAACCCCGGCCTGGCCGAGAATATCGCGAAATTACTGGCGCGGGAAAACAACAGCGTCGCCGCCATCGGCGTGCTGCATCTGGTCGGCGTGGGCAGCGTGCCGGAATGGCTGCGCAAACGCGGGCTGGCCGTCGAGCGGATTTATTGAAGCGTATCGATGAAAGCGGGGGAGGGTGGAACGGGAGATGGTGCCCTTTACGTGGATTGAACACGTGGCCTCTCCCTTACCAAGGGAGTGCTCTACCACTGAGCTAAAAGGGCAAACCGGTGTGGCGACGCGCCGCCAAAACGAGCAGCGTGGGATAAAACCCGCGTCGCCGTTTTTTCAGTGCGAACGGATCATAGTGCCAAAAGCTTGTTCGGTCAACACTTCGAGCAATAAAGAGTGCTCGATGCGGCCGTCGATGATGTGCACCGTGTTCACGCCCGATTTGGCCGCGTCCAGCGCCGATGAAATTTTAGGCAGCATGCCGCCCGAAATCGTCCCGTCGGCGAACATCTCGTCGATCTCGCGCGCCGACAAGTCGGTCACCAGGTTGCCCTGCTTGTCCTGCACGCCGGCGATGTTGGTCATCATGATGAGCTTTTCGGCCTTCAGGATTTCGGCGATCTTGCCGGCGACGACGTCGGCGTTGATGTTGTAGGCCTGGCCGTCCTGGCCGAAGCCGATCGGCGAAATGATGGGGATGAAGGCATCGTCCTGCAGCGCCTTGACGACGGCCGGATTGATGGCGTCGATCTCGCCGACGAAGCCGATGTCGAGGACCTGGCCCGGGTTTTCCTTGTCCGGCCTGGCCATTTTTTTGGCGCGGATCAAGCCGCCGTCCTTGCCGGTCAGGCCC
>NZ_JANXMI010000193.1 GCF_025354735.1 Rugamonas sp. | reverse complement strand
GGCGCTCGGCGTGCTGCTCACCGGCATGGGCCGCGACGGCGCCGACGGCCTGCTGGCGATGCGCCGCGCCGGCCACGCCACCATCGCGCAGGACCAGGCCAGCAGCGCCGTCTACGGCATGCCGCGCGCGGCGGCCGAGCTGGGCGCGGCGCAACAGATCCTGCCGCTGGAACAGATCGGCGCCGCCCTGCGCGCCAAGGTGGGCGGCAAGACGGCATGACAGGCGGGACCGCGGCACCGAATCCATTCACCCCTAAGGAAAGCGCAACATGAGCACACAACTGGACAATGTCAGCGTCGTCAAGAAATCCAATCTGTATTTCGACGGCAAATGCGTCTCGCACACCGTCCTGTTCGCGGACGGCAGCAAGAAGACCGTCGGGGTGATCTTCCCTTCGGCGCTGACCTTCAACACGGGCGCGCCGGAAATCATGGAAGTGGTGGCGGGCAAATGCAAGGTGCGCCTGGCCGGCGCCACGGACTGGCAAGAGTACCAGGGCGGCCAGCGCTTCGAGGTGCCGGGCAACAGCCACTTCGACATCGAGACCGTGGAAACGCTGGACTACGTCTGCCACTTCGCTTAAGAAAGCGGCGCCGCCGTGGCGCGCGCGCCCGGCGGAGTTACACGAACACAGGTTCCGGCGCCAGCAGCACGCCATAGCGCGCCTGCACATCGCGCTGGATCGCCTGCGCCAGCCGCAGGATGTCGGCGCCGCTGGCGCCGCCGTTATTCACCAGCACCAGCGCCTGCTTCGGATACACGCCGGCCGGGCCCAGATTCCTGCCCTTCCAGCCGCACTGGTCGATCAACCAGCCGGCCGCCAGCTTTTCGCCGCCGTCGGCCTGGCTGTGGTGCACCAGCGCCGGATAGCGCTCCAGCAGGGCCAGGCACTCCGCGCGCGTCACCACGGGATTCTTGAAGAAGCTGCCGGCGTTGCCGATCAGCGCGGGATCGGGCAGCTTGCGCTGGCGGATCGCGATGACGGTGTCGGCCACCTGGCGCGCCGTCGGCGCGTCCACGCCCCGCTCGGCCAGCGCCTGCGCCAGTTCGGCGTAGCGCAGATTGGCCTGCCACGAGGTCGGCAGCGCGAACGTCACGTCGACGATCAGCCAGTCGCGGCCCTCGGCGTGCTTGAAGACGCTGTCGCGGTAGCCGAAGCGGCAAGCCTCCCGGTCCAGCGCGAACGTCGCGCCGCTGGCGCTGTCGAACACGGTCAGGCTATGGAAAACGTCCTTGATCTCGACCCCATAGGCGCCGATGTTCTGGATCGGCGCCGCGCCGACGGTGCCCGGTATCAGCGACAGGTTTTCCAGGCCGCCCAGGCCGCGCGCCAGCGTCCATTGCACAAAGGCGTGCCAGTTGACGCCGGCGCCGGCGCGCACGTAGTGGGCGTGCGCGTCGGCGCCGACCAGCTCCATGCCCGGCAAGGCCATGTGCAGCACCAGGCCGGCGTAGTCGCCGCCGAGGACGATATTGCTGCCGCCGCCCAGCACCAGGCGCGGCAGCGCCGCCAGCGCCGGCTCGGCCAGCACGGCGCGCAACTGGGCGAGCGACTCGATGCGCGCATAACATTGCGCACGAGCATCAATGCCGAAGCTGTTCAGGGTCTTGAGCGGGAAATTGTATTCGATGGCGAGGTCTGGGTGCATGGGATACCAAATATTTTGCTCGATTATAGTGCGAAACCCACAAAAAACCAGCGCCGCACGGGGGCGGCGCCACCGTTGTCCGTTAAAATGTCGCATCTTTAACGCGGCCGCGCCACTCGCAGGAGTTGCCCGCCGCCCCGCGCGCCGCAACTGCGCGCCCGCCACAATGAAAAGGAATGGACCATGCCCTCATTTGATGTAGTCTGCGAAGCCGATATGATCGAAGTGAAGAACGCGATCGAGCAAGCCAACAAGGAAATCTCGACCCGCTTCGACTTCAAGGGCAGCGACGCCCGCGTCGAGCAGAAGGAGAATGAGCTGACGGCCTTCGCCGACTCCGAATTCCAGCTCACCCAGGTGCGCGACGTGCTGACCAACAAGCTGACCAAGCGCAAGGTCGACGTGCGCTTCTTCGACGATGGCGACATCAAGAAAATCGGCGGCGACAAGATCAAGCAAATCATCAAGATCAAGAACGGCATCGAGACCGAGGACGCGAAGAAGATCACGCGCATCGTCAAGGACAGCAAGTTGAAGGTGCAGGCCAGCATCCAGGGCGAATCGGTGCGCATCACCGGCGCCAAGCGCGACGACCTGCAGGCGGCCATGGCGATGCTGCGCAAGGATGTCGACATGCCGCTGGAATTCAACAACTTCCGCGACTGAAGCGGCGTCCCTTCGGCGCCGTCCGCAGCGGCGGCGCCGGAGGGCCCCTTGCCCGCATAGGGTAGAATTGAGACTGTGCGAAGCGCGCGCGGCGCCGCCGCGGTTCAGCCGCCAAGGCGCCGGCGCACATCTGGCTCAGTGATAAACCACGGTAGTCTAAGGATAGCAATGAAACGTGTTGATGATTTCCGCCTGAAGTTCGGCAAAAAAGAATACGTGCCCATCATGATAGGCGGAATGGGCGTCGATATTTCGACCTCGGAGCTGGCGCTGGAAGCGGCCCGGCTGAACGGCATCGGGCATATCTCGGACGCGATGGTGGAGGATGTTTCCGACCGCCGCTTCGACACCACTTTCGTCAAAGACAAGACGAAACTGTACAAATTCAACATCAACAATACCGACAAGGCCGTGGTCCAGTTCGATCTGGGCCGCCTGGCCGAAGCGCAGCGCCTGCACATCGGCAAGACCATGGAGGCGAAAAAGGGCGATGGCCTGATCTTCGTCAACTGCATGGAGAAGCTGACCATGAACGGCCCGCGCGAAACGCTGCGCGTGCGCCTGAACGCGGCGCTCGACGCCGGCATCGACGGCATCACCCTGTCGGCCGGCCTGCACTTCGGCTCGTTCGCGCTGATGGCCGACCACCCGCGCTTCCGCGACGCCAAGCTCGGCATCATCGTTTCGTCGGTGCGCGCGCTGCAGATCTTCCTGCGCAAGAACGCCAAGCTGGACCGGCTGCCCGACTTCATCATCGTCGAAGGCCCGTTGGCCGGCGGCCACCTCGGTTTCGGCATGGACTGGGCCGACTACGACCTGATGACCATCACCAAGGAAGTGCTGGCCTATCTGGCGGCCGAGCAGCTGGCTATACCGCTGATCGCGGCCGGCGGCGTGTTCACCGGCAGCGACGCCGTCAGCTTCCTTGAAGCGGGCGCGGCCGGCGTGCAGGTGGCGACGCGCTTCACCATCACCCATGAGTGCGGCTTACCGGCCAAGGTCAAGCAGGAATACGTCAAGGCCAGCGAAGACGACATCATCGTCAACGGCGTCTCGCCGACCGGCTATCCGATGCGCATGCTCAAGAACACGCCGGCCATTGGCGCCGGCATCCGTCCCGGCTGCGAGTCCTATGGCTACCTGCTCGACGCGACCGGCAACTGCGCCTACATCAATTCCTATAACCGCGAAGTGGCGGCCCATCCGAACGAGAAAAACATCGTGGTGATGGACAAGACCTGCTTGTGCACCCACATGCGCAACTTCAATTGCTGGACTTGCGGCCACTACACCTACCGCCTGAAGGACACCACGCACAAGCTGGCGAACGGTGACTACCAGCTGCTGAGCGCCGAGCACGTGTTCAAGGATTACCAGTTCAGCGTCAACAACGACATCGCCCTGCCCGAAAAAGAACTCTGAGCGCGGCGGGCGATAAAAAAAGGCACGGTCTATGCAGACCGTGCCTTTTTTATTTGGGAGCCGGCGCTCAGCCTTCGTTGTTGATGCGCGCGATCAGGGCGGCCTGCACTTCTTCGGCGCGTTCATTGTCGACCTGGCAGGTACCCGCATTCTCATGGCCGCCGCCGCCGTATTCCAGCATCAGCGCGCCGATATTGGTTTTCGACGTGCGGTTCAGGATAGACTTGCCGGTGGCGAAGACGGTGTTCTGGTTCTTCAAGCCCCACAGCACGTGGATCGAGATATTCGTTTCGGGATACATGGCGTAGATGATGAAACGGTTGCCGGCGAAGATAGTCTCTTCGTTGCGCAGGTCGAGCACGACCAGGTTCTTGTGGACGGTGGCGCAGCGGCGGATCTGGTCCTTGCACTTTTCACTGTGCTCGAAATACAGGTCCTTGCGCTCCTTCACGTCCGGCATGTCCATGATCTGCGCGATCGTGTGGTTTTTGCAGGCGTCGATCAAGTCCATCATCTGATTGTAGTTCGAGATGCGGAATTCGCGGAAACGGCCCAGGCCGGTGCGCGCATCCATCAGGAAGTTCAGCAAGTCCCAGCCTTCAGGATTGAGCACTTCCTGCTCGTTGAAGCGGGCGGCGTCGCCCTTGTCGACGGCGGCCATCATCTCGCCCCAGGAGGCCGGGAAAGAGTCCGTGCCGCCATAGTAATCGTAGACCACGCGCGCGGCCGAGGGTGCCTCGGGATCGATGACGTGGTTGCTGCGCTCGCCGGTGTTGCGTATCGTTTCGGACAGGTGGTGGTCGAAGGCGATGTGGGCGCCGGCGACGAACGGCAAATTGGTGGTGATGTCGTTGTCGGTGATCGCAATCTTGCCGTCTTGCATGTCCTTCGGATGCACAAACAAGATGTCATCGATCATGTCCAGGTGCTTCAGCAGAACGGCGCAGACCAGTCCATCGAAGTCGCTGCGCGTTACAAGACGATATTTTTTTGCTTCTGACATGGGATACCTCAGTTGGATTGAACACTGATTAATGATACAACCCAATCCCATGCCTGCCCAGTAATAGTGTGGGCAAATTGCATTACGTCACATTTAGCTGCCGATTCAGCCGGGCAAACACCGGTTCGCGGTGGGTCAGCACGAAGTCGACGAACACCGGTTTCTTGACGGCCATGCGGATGGGCCAGGGGAGGAATTCGTAACAGTAGTCGGCCAGCCGGCGGACCGCCTCATCTCCGTGCGGCTCAGCCAGTCCGGCGAGCCGGGCGAGTATCGTACCGCGATGTTGATCCAATATTGTTTGCAGCGGCGCCAGGTCCATCGTAAGCGTCTGCCCAGTGACGTCTTGAGTGGGTTGGTAATTTGATCGATGATGGCGTCACACCGCTGGGAAGCGGCGTAATCTCAGAGAGCTGCTGGTAAGTTGCAGTTCCAAGGCAAGAATTCATCAACCCGGTTGAC
>NZ_JANXMI010000187.1 GCF_025354735.1 Rugamonas sp. | reverse complement strand
CCCCGGTCTTGTCCCGGTCTTGCCCCCCCGGTCTTGACCCCGGTTGGGGCTCGGGTTTGCGGGCGGAAATCAGGCCGGGGTGTTTATGCCCTTATCACCGGGATGGATTAGGCCGTCACGACCGGGATCGCGCTGACGCTGCTCATCTTTTCGATCTTGGCTTGCCATTCTTTCGGGCCGGTGTTGTGGACCGAGGTGCCGGCCGAATCGACGGCGACCGTCACCGGCATGTCGACGACGTCGAACTCGTAGATCGCTTCCATGCCCATGTCGGCGAAGCCGAGCACCTTGGCGCTCTTGATCGCTTTCGACACCAGGTAGGCGGCGCCGCCGACGGCCATCAAATAGGCCGACTTGTGACGCTGGATCGACTCGATGGCGACCGGGCCGCGCTCGGCCTTGCCGATCATCGCGATCAGGCCGGTTTTTTCCAGCATCATGTCGGTGAACTTGTCCATGCGCGTGGCCGTCGTCGGGCCGGCCGGGCCGACCGCTTCGTCGCGCACCGGGTCGACCGGGCCGACGTAATAAATCACGCGGTCCTTGAAGTCGACCGGCAATGCTTCGCCGCGCGCCAGCATGTCCTGGATGCGCTTGTGGGCGGCGTCGCGGCCGGTCAGCATCTTGCCGTTCAACAGCAAGGTCTGGCCCGGCGTCCACGAGGCCACTTCTTCCTTGGTCAGCGTGTTGAGGTCGACGCGTTTGGATTTTTCCGTGTCCGGCGCCCAGCTGACGTCCGGCCAGGTCGACAGCGGCGGCGGCGTGATGTAGGCGGCGCCCGAGCCGTCGAGCACGAAGTGGCCGTGGCGGGTGGCGGCGCAGTTCGGTATCATCGCCACCGGCTTGGAGGCCGCGTGAGTAGGGTGCATCATGATCTTGACGTCGAGCACGGTGGTCAGGCCGCCCAGGCCCTGGGCGCCGATGCCGAGCGCGTTGACTTTGTCGCACAGCTCGATGCGCAGTTCTTCCAGTTTGTTTTGCGGGCCGCGCGCCTTCAGGTCGTACATGTCGATGTCGTCCATCAGCACTTCCTTGGCCATCAGCATCGCCTTTTCGGCGGTGCCGCCGATGCCGATGCCCAGCATGCCCGGCGGGCACCAGCCGGCGCCCATCGTCGGCACCGTCTTCATGACCCAGTCGACCAGCGAGTCGGACGGGTTGAGCATGACGAATTTCGACTTGTTCTCGGAACCGCCGCCCTTCGCCGCCACCCGCACGTCGACGGTGTCGCCTTCGACCAGTTCCATGTGGACCACGGCCGGCGTGTTGTCCTTGGTGTTCTTGCGGTCGAACTGCGGGTCGGCCACGATGGAGGCGCGCAGCTTGTTGTCGTCGAAATTGTAGGCGCGGCGCACGCCCTCGTTGACGGCGTCGGTGACGGTGCCGCTGAAGCCCTCGAAGCGCACGCCCATGCCGATTTTCAGGAACACGTTGACGATGCCGGTGTCCTGGCAGATCGGGCGCTTGCCCTCGGCGCACATGCGCGAGTTGGTCAGGATCTGGGCGATGGCGTCCTTGGCGGCCGGGCTTTGCTCGGCGGCGTAGGCGCGCGCCAGGTGCTCGATGTAGTCGGCCGGGTGGTAGTAGCTGATGTATTGCAGCGCGGCGGCGACGGATTCGATCAGGTCTGCTTGCTTAATGATGGTCATGGTGGTCTCGCGTGGTTGTGTTCGGGGTGAAAATCAATGGACTCGGGATTTGTTGTGGGTGCCGACGGTCAGCCGGTCGGTGTAGGCGATGGCCAGGGCCGACAGCAGGAACACGGTGTGGATCGCGCTCTGGGCGATCAGCACCTTGGCGTCGTAGGCTTGGGCGTTGATGAAGGTTTTCAATAAATGGATAGACGAGATGCCGATGATGGCCATCGCCAGCTTGGTCTTGAGCACGGAGGCGTTGACGTGGGACAGCCACTCCGGCTCGTCCGGATGGCGGTCCAGGTGCATGCGCGAGACGAAGGTTTCGTAGCCGCCGATGATGACCATGATGAGCAGATTGGAAATCATGACGACGTCGATCAGGCCCAGCACGACCAGCATGATGGTGGTCTCGTTGAGCTTGTCGGGCACGGGCGCGCCGGTGACGGCGACGGCGGCGAAGATGTGGGTCAGCGCGACGTCGTTGCCGAGCGCGGCGGCGATCAGGTCTTTCAGCTCGACCCAGAAGTGGAACACGTAGACGCACTGCGCCAGGATCAGGCCCAGGTACAGCGGCAGTTGCAGCCAGCGACTCATGAAGATGAAGGCCGGCAGCGGGCGCAATCGGGCCGGGGCGGGCGGGCGTTGCGGTAGGGTCATCGCGGCGGATCTCCTGGAGGCGTGCAAAGTCGGGACTGCCGACATTTTACACGTGCGGCCGGGCAACCGCATCGGACCGCGATAGTGGCCGCCGTCCGCGCCTGCCGGAAGAATGTGGGTAGAATTGGGGACCAGGCCGGCGGCGCCGCCTGTAAGGGCGCAGTAAGCGACCGTCGTTATGGTAGCGGCAAATAAATCAAATAATGGAGACCAGCATGAGCACCACACCATCGCAAGGCCAGGGCACCGAGCAGCAGGGCCCGCAGGAATCGCGCATCTTCGCGCCGCCGCCGGCGTTCGCGGCGCAGGCCACCGTGTCCGGCATGGCCGCCTACGAGGCGCTGTGCGCCGAGGCCGCCGCCGATTACGAAGGCTTCTGGGCCCGCCTCGCGCGCGAAAACCTGGTCTGGCAAAAACCGTTCACCCGCACCCTCAACGAGGACGACGCGCCGTTCTACAAATGGTTCGAAGACGGCCACCTGAACGTGTCCTACAACTGCCTGGACCGCAACCTCGAGAACGGCAACGCCGACAAGACCGCCATCATCTTCGAGGCCGACGACGGCGCCGTGACCAGGGTCAGCTACCGGGAACTGCACGCCCAGGTGTGCAAATTCGCCAACGGCCTCAAATCGCGCGGCATCAAAAAGGGCGACCGCGTCATCATCTACATGTCGATGTCGGTGCAGGGCGTGGCGGCGATGCAGGCGTGCGCGCGCATCGGCGCCACCCACTCGGTGGTGTTCGGCGGCTTCTCGGCCAAGTCGCTGCAGGAGCGCATCATCGACGCCGGCGCCGTGGCCGTCATCACGGGCGACGAGCAGCTGCGCGGCGGCAAGCACCTGCCGCTCAAAGCCATCGTCGACGAAGCGCTGGCGCTGGGCGGCTGCGACAGCATCCGGGACGTCATCGTCTACCAGCGCACCGGCGGCGCCATCGCCATGAAGGAGGGCCGCGACACCTGGCTGCACGAGCTGGTCGCATCGCAGGCGGCGGTGTGCGAGCCCGAGTGGGTCGGCGCCGAGCACCCGCTGTTCATCCTCTACACGTCGGGCTCGACCGGCACCCCGAAAGGCGTGCAGCATTCGAGCGGCGGCTACCTGCTGTGGGCCGCGCTGACGATGAAGTGGAGTTTCGACATCAAGCGCGACGACGTCTACTGGTGCACGGCCGACATCGGCTGGGTTACCGGCCACAGCTACATCGCCTACGGCCCGACCGCCGTCGGCGCCACCCAGGTGGTGTTCGAAGGCATCCCCACCTACCCCAACGCGGGCCGCTTCTGGGGCACCATCGCCAAGCACAAGGTGAGCATTTTCTACACGGCGCCGACGGCGATCCGCTCGCTCATCAAGGCATCCGACGTCGACCCGAAAGTGCATCCAAAGCATTACGACCTGACGTCGCTGCGCCTGCTCGGCACGGTGGGCGAGCCGATCAATCCGGAAGCGTGGATGTGGTATTACACCCAGGTGGGGCAGGAGCGCTGCCCCATCGTCGACACCTTCTGGCAGACCGAGACGGGCGGCCACATGATCACGCCGCTGCCGGGCGCGACGCCGATGGTGCCGGGGTCCTGCACCCTGCCGCTGCCCGGCATCATGGCCGCCATCGTCGACGAGGCGGGGCTGGACGTGCCGAACGGGCAGGGCGGCATCCTCGTCGTCAAGCGGCCGTGGCCGTCGATGATACGCACCATCTGGGGCAATCCCGAGCGCTTCAAGGCCGGCTATTTCCCGGACGAGCTCGGCGGCAAGATGTATCTGGCCGGCGACGGGGCGATCCGCAACAAGGAGACCGGCTACTTCACCATCACCGGCCGCATCGACGACGTGCTCAACGTGTCGGGCCACCGCATGGGCACGATGGAAATCGAATCGGCGCTGGTGGCCAATCCGCTGGTGGCCGAAGCGGCCGTGGTGGGCCGTCCCGACGAGACGACGGGCGAATCGATCTGCGCCTTCGTCGTGCTGAAGCAGGCGCGGCCGACGGGGGCCGAGGCCCAGCGGCTGGCGACGGAGTTGCGCAACTGGGTCGCCAAGGAAATCGGGCCGATCGCCAAGCCCAAGGAAATCCGCTTCGGCGACAACCTGCCGAAGACGCGCTCGGGCAAGATCATGCGGCGCCTGCTGCGGGTGCTGGCCAAGGGCGAGACGATCACGCAGGACGTGTCGACGCTGGAAAATCCGGCGATACTGGAGCAGCTCAAAGAAGCGATCTGAGCTTGCGGCGAATAAGTTTGGTAGTCCTTGGAATTCTTGCTATAATCTGGCGCTTCCCGAAAGGGGAGAAAGTTGCAGGAGAGGTGGATGAGTGGTTGAAGTCGCACGCCTGGAAAGCGTGTATAGGTTCATAGCCTATCGGGGGTTCGAATCCCCCTCTCTCCGCCAAGAACAAGTAGTAGGAAGTCCAAGAACGTCCAGAAGCCCGCGATTCTCCCAGTGAGAACGCGGGTTTTTTGTTGGCTAAGCACTTTTGGCGTCCATTTACATCCAGCATCCTTGCATCCATACTTTCATCCATGGATGCAAAACCCCGAACCGCATGGATGCAAAATGCCTAAACTCGCCACACCACTGACAGACACCGCCGTTAAAAACGCCAAACCCAAGGACAAGACATACACACTGGGCGACGGCGACGGCATGTATTTGGAGATCACGCCGAACGGCTCAAAATTCTGGCGACTGGCTTACCGGCAGGCGAATGGCAAACCAAACCGGCTGACCTTCGGCAAGTATCCCGAAGTGACGCTTGCATTGGCCCGTGACAGACGCTTGGCGGCTCGCAAATTGTTGGATCAAGGGATCGACCCCGGACAAGACAAGAAAGACCGCGAGCGCGAACAGAGCGAAGCCAACGCCAACACCTTTGAGAAGCTGGCCCGTGAGTGGCACACGAACAAGTTGCCGACGTGGAGTCCTGCAACGGCGCGTGACACGATCCGGCGACTGGAAATCGACATCTTCCCAGAAATCGGCACCATGCCAATCGGAGCCGTCAAGCACCAGCACATGATTGCGGCCCTGCGCAAGATCGAGAGCCGGGGCGCACATGAGATTGCCCACCGCATCAAGGCCACTTGCGCCCGTGTGTTCACCTACGCCAGCCAGCAAGGCATCGAGAACCGCAACCCGGCGGCAGACATGAAGGACGTGCTTAAGCCGGTCAAAGCGGGCCACTTCGCCGCCATCACCGCTGACGAACTGCCCGCCTTCCTCGCCGCGATGGACAAGAACGACGCCCGTCTGTTCAAGCCGACCCGGATTGCGCTGCGCCTGATGATGTTGGTTTTCGTGCGCACGTCGGAGTTGATCGAAACACCGTGGAGCGAAATCGACCTTGAGGCCGGGGAGTGGATCATCCCGTGGCAGCGTATGAAGCGTGGCAAGCTGACCGTGAACCCAGACACTACCCCCCACCACGTCTGTCTCTCCCGTCAGGCGCTGGAATTGCTCCACGAGCTTCGTACCTTAACTGGTGGCGGAAAATACCTGTTCCCGAACCAGCGCGACCACGAGAAACCAATGAGTAACGGTGCGATCCTCGCTGCATTGAAACGCATGGGCTACAAGAACCGCATGACCGGCCACGGCTTCCGCGCCCTTGCAATGTCGACGATCAAGGAGCACTTGGGCTACCGGCATGAGGTTGTAGACCGCCAGCTTGCCCACGCACAAAAGAACAAGGTGGAGGCAGCTTATGACCGGGCGAAGTTTCTGGCCGAGCGGCGCGTGATGATGCAGGACTGGGCAAATTACCTTGATGGCGTCGCCAGTGGCAAAGTGGTGGCTGGTAACTTCGGACGGAGGGCAGCATGAGTAGTGGTAAAAGTTATCAGCAGTGGGGCGCATTTGGAACGGCGACTGAGAACACCGAACCGGAGCCAAGACCGGAAATTGCCTCCGGCATCTGTGGCAGCACATGGGGGCTAACGGAGGAAACCTTTATTGATAGTGCCACCGGCGTAGTAACCCACAAACTGACCATTGAAAATGGCGATGCGCAAGAGAAGATAGATGATGCCCGCGCAAGCATTAACAGAGAAATCCGAAAGGCGGTTTTGAAATCGCCAGCGGGAGAACTCTATAGATTGTCTGGCGGTCGAGACGCCATGTCGGCACCAATCGAAACCGCGATGAGTTTGGCTATGAACCATGAGGATGTTCATAGCGTTTGGGCGGCGCTGGTCGAAATGGCGCTGCGCGAAGATAGGGCCGCACCTTTGCTAGGCATGACTGATGACGGCTTATTTGTCGAATATCGCGGCAATGGGGGCATCACTACGATGTTCAGTTTTCCAATGTTAAAAGGAAGACTGCGGCGGCAAGGAGAGGCGCGTAGCGGCAAGTAGCGGCGCGCTCCGGCACGCTCCGGCACGCTCAGACCGCGCAATATTCAGTTGCGCCCTGCTCGTTATATCGTTCGGTCTGTTGTTGCTTACCGGCAGCAACCAGACATTTACGAAAGGTATCAGACATGACGAACGTAATCGCACTCCCCCTCCCAGTAAACACCGTGACGGGAGAGGTCATTCTTCGCCTCCCTCGCGTTAAAGAGCGCACCGGATTTGGTAGAGCCAGCATCTACGCCGGGGTGAAGAACGGGACTTTTCCCGCTCCTATCAAACTGGGCGAGCGAGCTGTTGGTTGGCTCGCATCGTCGGTTGATGCGTGGATTCAATCGCGCGTTCAAGCCAGCCGTAAGCAGGTGGCTCAATGAGCACGAAGCCTATGCCAAACCCACTCACCGTCGAGAATTTCCATGCCGTTGACGCCTACACCTGCAAGCAGACGATGGCCGAATCGCGCTTGGAATATTCCATCGATATGGGCGGCTTTACGCTGCATCACGGCACCCGACACGGCGCGCCTATCATCATCGCCGAACACCTCAATCAGAAGGCCGACGAGCTGTCCGGCATCTGGTTTGACGGCGGCCAATAACGAAAGGAATTACCGTGCCAAAAATCAATTTCGCCGACCTCGACTCCACCGGCAAGCGCATGGTCTTTTGGCTTGCCGACGAGGCCAAGACTGTCACGTCGCTCATCACCGATGCCGCCACCCACATCGGCGAAATCTGGGAGGCAGCCGCGTTCATGAAGCAGTTCCCGGAAGGAACCGCCGAGCGGGCCACGCTTGCCGAACGGCTGCAACTTGGCGACCGGAGCGCCGAGAGCATCCCGGATTGCCTCAAGCGTGCCGTGCCCGGCTACCGGACGCTGGCCGAGGCGGCAGACGCCGAGCTTGACGAGCTGCTGGCCGACCTCAAGGCCTACCCCGGCACCGTGTCGGCCGCCTGATGCGACAGGAGGCACCGACAGCGGCCGAGCTTGTCTTCCATCCGGGCGAGTGTCCAGCGTGGAAGGAGGAGGCCGTCACCCCCGCATACGAGCCGTTCTCGTCGCTGCTGCACTCCGTCGCGCCTGACACCTTGGACGAAGCGCGGCGGCGGGTAGCAAAGCTAGACAGGGCCGACCTGATCCAGCGATACCGGGCGGCATATGCGGACGGCAAACGCCTGACCGCCTACGTCATGGCGGGCGAGCTGATCGAACGCGGCATCCCTCCGTTTTGCTGGCGTGAGGTGCTGGCGCTGGACAGCGCCACCATCAACCAGTGCGCCGACCTCATGCTTTCCGACCTGGCATGGCTGCGCCGCCAGCACCCCGCACACGCGAGCGCCGTTCGATACCAGCGAGGCAAGGCACTGCTGACCGGCAGCGAGACGGTCTTTCTCCGTGAAGCCGAGTTCGCCTTTTATGGGGGCAAGCGACCCGCATGGAAACTTGTTCAATCAATAAGTATGACAGATAGACAGCAATGGGAGGCTGCATACCTGCGCTCGACTCCAATCAAGAGGGCGGCAGAGGCCATGGCCATCCTCAGCGAGCGGGTGCGACAGGCATTGCATGACAACCTGCAAACGGTCCACCGGACGCCCACGTTCAGTGAGGCCGACGCACAGGCATCGCTTGCGCGCCGTCATGCGCTATGGCGCTGCTCGCGCATGGTCAAGGGTGAAAGCGCGGCCATGATTGCAGCACGCTACATGCAGCTCACCGGCGAACTGATCACGAGACAGGCGGCAGCAAAACAGCTTGAAAAAGTGCACGCCGTGCTGCGTAACAAAGGAGATGACTTTTTATGTGGGTAGCTCCGAACTCAGGTCGAAAAGTTGTATTTTGTGGAACGTAGTTCCACATTGTCCTCTGCCACCCCCTAAACTCACTTCCAAGCCCGGAGAATCGACTATCCGACCGGGTGGCAAAAAGAGGCGACCCGAGGGGGTGGCACAAGGCCCAATTGAGGGGGTGGCAAAAAGCAACCCCTTGCCACCCCCTCATTCTAGTTTTTGCGTGAACCGGCGCAGCTCAATAGGTCGAAATAGATTCGCACGCCTGTATTTTTACACTCATTTCGTATTGCGTTGTAAGTAATTGATTATAAAGTGTATTTTATTAAATAATGACGGAATCATGCTCAAGCCGCGCTAGGCTATTCCTGGGGCTGCGCACTGGTAGAACCCGTCATCACCTAACCGGCTCCGCCACCATTGCTTGACGGCAGCATTGCATGAACAGTAAGATCGATTATCGGCTCGACAAGCCGACCAACCACCGAGGAACAGACGAAACATGAAGCACGTATCACCTGAACACGCAACCGATCTACTCGAAGTTATGACCATCGCCCAGTCCATCGACAACGGCACGACCATCACACATCACGGCCACATCGAAGGCCAGCCGACTATCCTCATTTCCACCTGTCGCGGCGAGGGCGACTGCTACATCATCCAGTAACACCGACCCGGTAGGACAACAAGGTAAGCGGAACGACCCGCTTACCTTGTCGCCTTGCCCAGTAAGTCACCGGTGACTGATTGGCAAACAAATCCAAACCGAAAATATGAGGAAATTGACGCATGCGCAGACTTTTACTCTCCATTGCATTTCTAGCTGTCAGCAGCGTTGCGTTGGCCGACCAAACAGCAAAGCAAGAAAAGGCCTTTAACGATATGCGGGAGCTGCTGGTCGGGTGCGATATTTCCTATAAGACCGATTCTGTTCGATTGGACAACGAATACAGTCGGCGATATTTGGACTTGCTATCGCAAAGCTCCAGAACGATTCCTGAAAGCGAAAAATACAAGCTCAGAATGGATGTTGAGCAGGACTTCGCGAAGAAGCCAAGCGAATATCAGAAATGCGTCAAGGAAGCAAAGGCTGACGTTGGTGGCAAGGCAAGGTTGTTCAGCACATTCTTTAAGGCAAACCAGCAGCAGAAAGCTAAGCGAGTCTTAGCATTCTGGATGACCGCGCTCGGCGCGACCGGCGACCGCAACTTCGATGATGCACTCACGAAATTTGACGACGCAGTGAATGACCTTAGGGTGGAAGCGATGGTCGGCTCGGGTAAGTAATATTCAGGTGCCAAAAGTGAAAGTCCTAGAATATAAGCATTGCCGCGATGGGCTAGCGTTCATCAACTTTGAAGCGCCAGCCGTCTAACCTTACAGGGCGGCACAACTCCAGCCTATTTGCTGGCGCTGGTTGTCGCTCCACCTGTTGTCACGCTCCAACAGAAGAAAATAAAGTTGCCGCGCCCTTGCTCCCAAACACGCAAGCGGGAACGCGGTTCGACCAAGATGCCAGAAGGAATATCTTGTTCATCCATGAGTGCATCCATGGCGCTATATTGAAAAGATGAAACACAGTATCCATGCGGGTTTCAGGGAATGATTCGGCTTCCCCTCTCGGATACAAAGCAAAAAGCCACCCTCGGGTGGCTTTTTTGTTTTGTGACGGGCGGAGAGAAGCAAGCCGCCTGCGCGGCTTGCGCGGGGGATTCGAAGGGCTGGGCGTACCTCGCCCAGCCCTCTCCGAATCGCCCAATTGCCACCGCTGTGCGGTGGCGCGCCGACAGGCGCCGCGCGCAGCGAAAAAAATTCCTACCAGTACTATTTCACCCGATTAATTCGTTCGCTGTCGGCCTGATCTTCATGCCCACGCTCACGAAAAATGCCACGGACCATCCGGTCATACACCGGCCTAATAAGCTTGGGCGACAAAAAACGGATGATGTCATATTCAAAGTGTATCGTTATGCCGAGTGGTCAGCGTGGGCGCGGCGGCCGGACGCGGCAACGATGGCACTCGTCCGGCCCGTCCCCGCCTCCGCCTCCGCCCGCTCCCCGACCGGCTTCAACGATATCGACGCGCTCAGAACGCGGTCCGCCGCCGCCAAGATATCTCATAAGTAAGAGCTATCTGTGTAAAAGCGACAGATGGTATTTTTCTGTTGAGCAACAGTCGGCATAAGAGTACATTAGCCCTTCCTGCCTGGACATGGTTTCCGGGACGGGAGCACCGCAAACCCGTGCCTTCAGGCTGAGAGACATCATGAAAAATTTAAAAATAGGGACGCGCCTGGCAATGGGCTTCGGTTTGGTACTCGTTTCGATGGCGCTGATGACGGCCATCGGCCTGTGGCGCATGCAGACGGTGGCGCAGGCCACCCACGCGATGATGCAGCAACCGCTGGCCAAGGAGCGCATGATTAGCGACTGGTACCGCCTGATCCACACCAGCGTGCGGCGCACGACGGCCATTTCCAAGAGCAGCGATCCGTCGCTGGGACCGTTCTTCGCCGACGACTCGGCGACGTCCTCGAAGTCCGTCATCGAGTTGCAAAAGAAAGTGCTGGAGCTGGTCGAGTCGCCGCAGGAGCAGGCGCTGATCGACAGCATGCAGCCTATCCGCAAAGCTTTCCTGACGTCGCGCGACGATATCGTGACGCTGAAAAAAGACAATCAGCTGGAGCAGGCCGAGCAGGTGCTGCAAGCCAAATTCATCCCGGCCGGCAATGCCTACGTCGACGCGCTCAAGCAGCTGCAAGACATGCAGCGCGCCAGCATCGACCGCCGCGCCGAGGACATCGACGGTATTTACTCGGCCAGCCGCAATTTCCTCATCAGCGTCGGCGTGGTGGTGTTCGCGCTCGGCACGCTGGCGGCCTGGTGGCTGACGGTGGGCATCACGCGGCCGCTCAAGCATGCGGTCGGCATCGCCCGCACCGTCGCCGACAGCGACTTGAGCAGCGAGATCGAGGTCGATTCGGCCGATGAAACGGGCCAGCTGTTGCAGGCGCTCAAGGACATGAACGACAGCCTGGCCGGTGTCGTCGGCCGCGTGCGCTCGGGCACGGATTTGATCGCGACGGCGACCCATGAAATCGCCAGCGGCAACCTGGACTTGTCGAGCCGCACCGAGCAGCAGGCCAGCTCGCTCGAAGAAACCGCCTCCTCGATGGAGGAGCTGACGGCGACCGTGCGCCAAAACGCCGACAACGCGCGCCAGGCCAACCAGCTGGCCGGTGCGGCGTCGGCCGTGGCGCAGCGCGGCGGCGCCGTCGTCGCGCAAGTGGTCGATACGATGGACGCGATCAATGCGTCGGCGCGCAAGATCGTCGACATCATCAGCGTCATCGACGGCATCGCCTTCCAGACCAACATCCTGGCGCTGAACGCGGCGGTCGAGGCGGCGCGGGCCGGCGAGCAGGGCCGCGGCTTCGCCGTCGTCGCTTCCGAGGTGCGCAACCTGGCCCAGCGCAGCGCCGCCGCCGCCAAGGAAATCAAGGTGTTGATCGGCGACTCGGTCGACCAGGTCGACGCCGGCAGCAAGCTCGTTTCGGTGGCGGGCGCGACGATGGACGAGGTCGTCGTCAGCGTGCAGCGCGTGACCGATATCATGGGCGAGATCAGCACCGCCAGCGTTGAGCAGAGCGACGGCATCGAGCAAGTCAACCACGCCGTCGCCGAGATGGATCAGGTGACGCAGCAGAACGCCGCGCTGGTCGAGCAGGCCGCCGCCGCCGCCGCGTCCTTGCAGGACCAGGCCGCCGTGCTGGCGGACGTGGTGCGCATCTTCAAGCTGAGCAAGTCCAGCCCGCTCGCGCCGGCGGCGACCAGGGCGATTAACGCAACTAACGCAACTAACGCAACTAACGCGGTCAAGGCCATGCGGGCGGCGCCGGTCCGCGCCGTCGTCGCGCCGCGCGTATCGGCCGCCGCGCGTCCCCAGCTGGCGAGCACCGATCAGTGGGAATCGTTTTGACGGAGCGGCCGCGCTGAGCGAGCGGCCTGATCGGCGCCGACGATGGCGATGAAGGTTTGCGCGAACAGGTGGACGTCGCCGGGCCAGCGCGCCGACACATAATTGCCGTCGCGGACCACCCAGGCGGCGCGCGTGTCGGCGGCGGTGTCGCGGAACAGGCCGCTGGTTTTGCGGAAGCGGTGGGCGGCCCGCGCCGGCACGTCGACGAAATCGGCCGGGCTCGCCAGCGCGCGCGTCACTTCGGCCTGCACGCCGCGGTAGCCGGCCGGTTCGCCGGCCTGTTCCTCGTAGGTGCGGTAGTAGGCGGCGTCCCAGAAGCGGCCGCCGAAGCGCATCAGCTGCCACGCCTTGTTTTCCATCGCCCATGTCAGCGCCACGGTCCGGCGGCCGTGCAGGACCGAGTGGGCGCCGTCGGCCGTGACGCTGCGCGCGGCCAGCACCACGCCGTGGCAGATGGCGCCGACCGGCAAGTTGCGCGCGAAGCAGCGCGCCACGCAGCGTTGCAGCGTGGCGTCCTCCAGATAGGCCCGCATGCCGCGCGACCAGTGGCCGCCGGGCAGGATCAGGCCGTCATAATCGGCCGCATCGAGCGCGTCGTAGCGCAGCGGCTGTAGAAAGCGCGGGTCGCGTTCCAGCGCCGCGTAGGCCGCGCGGGCTTCGCCGTTGGCGCGCAGGATCAGCCCCATCAGCTTCAGGCGGCGCAGCAGCGGCACGGCGCCCCACAGGTCGAGGCCGCGTCCGCTCAACATCAGCGGGTCGCCGTGGCCGCACCGGCCGTCCGGCGTCGCGAAATGAACTTCGTAGCCGTGGGCGCGCAGCAGCCGCCACGTCAGCGCCACTTCGCTGGGGTCGAAGTCGCGGTGGGGCAGGGGCATGAGGATGGTCGGTGCGGAAGCGGTCATGGCGGCGCGGCGTGAGGAGGACCGCCGTATGCTAGCACCGATTATTGGCGCCCGGCCGGGCTTTAAAACAGCGGACAGTAGTGCGTGTTGCTTTCGCCGTTAGTGCTGAGCGTGCCGTCGCTGTGCACGTGCTTGACCCAGCCGTCAGGATGCGCGGGCGTCGGCTTGGCGCCGCAGTTGGTGTGGACCCAGTGGATGCCGACGCCCTTGCTGTACAGCTGTCCGCACAATTGCAGCCTGTCGTTGACGCGAATGGTGTTCAGCGGCGGCGGGATGCCGGTCCGACCGGCCTGGAAGCCGGTGGCGAAGACGTTGTCCATGGCCACGTCGTAGACGCGGCCATCCTGGTCGGCGCGCAGCGACACGTGGGTGTGCGACAGCTCGACGCCGTGGCGGAACTGGCCGTGCGCGAACGCGGGCGGGGTCATGACGACGCCGCTCAGGTAGCTGCCCGCCGCCGCCTTGCAGGCGCTGTGCTCGTCGGCCCGCGCGGGCGCGCTCAAGGCCGCCAGCAGGCCCAGCGCCTGGACGATGGCGGCCAGTGTCGGCATCGGTCCAGGGCCAGGCCTAAACCTAAGCACCGGCCTCAGCGTCAACCCCAAGCTTGGCCTCGTCGACGATGGACCCATCATGCCGATTCGAGCCGGATGGTCCAGAAGTCGCTGGCGAGGTTGTTGTCGAGCAGGTAGGCGTAGGGCATCATGCAATAGCCGGCCTGGCCCCAGCCGGCGCCCCAGGAATTGCGGGTGATGAAGGCTTGCTTCGCATCGTCGTAGCCGACCACCAGCATGCAGTGTCCGCCCACCACTTCTTCGCTGGCCCCCGGCATCGGTACGATGCCGGTCTTGGCCACGTCGGCGCTTTCAAAACTGTCGTAGGCGGTGAAACCGAACACGAAGGGATAGCCGGCCGCGACGCACTGCTTCATCTGGCTCAGGTTTTGCGACAGGCGCTGGTAGCCGATGGTCTTGTATTTGAGCGCGTCCGAATAGCAGGAGGCGCTGGGCTTGTGGGCGAACTTGGCGACGTCGTAGGGCCACTCCGTTTCGGCGCAATCGCCCTGCTTGGCGACGGTCTTGATGCCGTCGCGGATTTGCGCGCCGGCGTCGGACTGCACGGTGTGCTCGATGACGCGCTCGTTGTAGTAGATGAACAGCCGGCTCGGCACGAAGTCCGGCGCGGCCTTCTGTTTCAGCCGCTCGAACTGGACGGCGCCGCCGATGCCGTTGGCGGTGCAGCTGCCCAGCTGGCCCTGGTCGTAGACCGGCGGACACTGGCTGCGCAAATCGACCAGCGCCGGCGGCGCCGCCATGGCCTCGTTGCGGGCCGAATAGATGATGTCGCGCTGGTCCGGCAAGTCGGGTATCCAGCCGAATTTTTTGGTGGTGTATGCCATGCTAGCCTCTCTTTACGTAATTCGCATCGGGCCTGCCAGCATGACAGAATCGGGGCCGCGACGGCGCCCGATAAGCCTTATTTATCTGAGGGAAGGCTGGAAATCGGCGTCGAGTATGCTGCCGAAGATGAAGCCGTCCGCCTGCATGGCGACGATGATCTGTTCCAGTTTTTTCAGCGTGTTCGGATGGATTTCATGCATCAGGATGATGCCGCCCTTGCGCGCCCGCGCCGCCGACACGACGTGGCCGACGTAGTCGTCGCGGTATTGCGGCAGCACGCCGCAGGAGATCGCTTCCCTGGCGTCGACGCTGCCGGTCTTGTCGTAGGCCCAGTCGCAGGAATCGATGTGCCAGCCGACGATTTTATAGCCGCGCGCGCGCACCAGCTGGTTGGTCTCGCACGAGGAATTGCCGTAGGGGTAGCGGAACAGCTTGGTCGTCACGTCGGCCGCCAGCACGGCTTCGTCGCGCAGCACTTCGTCGCCCTGTTCGACGGCGCCGATGTCGTGGAAGTTCGGATGATCCCAGGAATGGTTGCCGATCACCTGGTGGCCGGACGCGCGCACCAGCGCCATCAACTCGGGATATTTTTCGACCTTTTCGCCGATCATGAAGAAGGTGGCCGGAATATTATATTTTTTCAGCAGGCCGAGGATCAGCTCCGTGCCTTGCGGCGACGGGCCGTCGTCGAAGGTCAGCGCCACGTGCATGGGCGGTGGCGCGGTGGCGATGTCGGACTCGTATTTGCAGCCGAGCTCCAGCGTCGTCGCTTCGACGGTCAGCTTGTCGTTGAGGCGCTTGAGCGAGTGCTTGCGGATGTGGCGGGTTTCCTCCTCGACCGTGTGGATGGCCGGCGGCGTCGCCGGGGTGTTGTCGACGATGGTGGTGTGGCCGATTTCGGCCTGCGCGGCGGCGTGCGATGGCGCGAAGGCGGCCAGCAACAGGGTGGCGGCGAGCAGGGTGCGCGGCAGCGTCAGCGGGCGCGAACGCGGGTGCGGGAAGGCGGGTGAGGTCATGGGGGGGCTTCGGTGTCGATGGCGGTGGAGGTCGCCGACACTATAGCCGAAGTGGGAGAGCGTGCGGGTGGGCTGCCGGCGACGTGGCCATCGGGGTCCGACCCCAAGTGTCGCCGGCGCGAGCGGACCCCAAGTCTAGATCGCGGTGTCGCCGGCGCTAGACTTG
>NZ_JANXMI010000184.1 GCF_025354735.1 Rugamonas sp. | reverse complement strand
TGATTATTCCTAGTAATGCCACGTCGATCACTCCGATCCCCCTACTCATCAAGATAAGTAGGATTGTGTGCTAAACGTGGGTCAATTTTCGATGCAAATTATGCGGCTAAGTGGGTCAGTTTTCGGTGCAAATCAACAGTCGGATGTCAATTTCACCTTCCGCATCGGATAACGCGGTAATCGGCACGGTCCATCCATCTTCATCGCTCTCGGTAAGTAGATCGATATCCAGCCCCTCAAGCGTCGATAGTGCCTGAACCGCCTCGCACAAAAATTGCGGGATACCGCCACGCTTTTCTGGATCAGTATTGAGCAACACATCCAGACTCACGGGACGAATTCGTTGCTCAGAACCTGACTCGCCGATAGCGGCTGACTCGACCGCCTGGCTGGTACCGCCACCGGCTCGTCCAGCGTCATCGCCGCTAGCCAGCACTTTGTCTTTCCAGACTGGCTTTTTCTGCAAATCTGGAAAGCGCGGTTCTAGATGAATCTGCATCACCTTCGGCGACAGACTGTTTGACGCGTCCCGCTCGACTATTGGCTGGTCAGTCGCATCGTTGGCCGAGCGGCGGATGGCACCTTGGCTTTGGCGAGGGGGCGCAACGCCATTCGCGCGAGCAAAACCATTTTGCACTTTGTAGCGCAACGACCGGAAGGGGAATGGGTGAGAACAGGAACGAAGGCTATAGACGAGAAACGTCGCTTCCGCATGGTCACCCAAGCTCAACCATTTTCCAGCGGCCGCCAGGGTGGTCTTGCCTTCGAATGGAAAGAAGCCCTGTGGATAGATAGTCTGCCGGGCAACCGACGCCTTCAATGCTGACGTACCGACATGCATCGCAGCCCGCCAGGCGACAGGGTCCAAATGCATCCTCCCAATATCTGCCGCCGAAGCACCCGATATTTTTTCGGCCAAACCGAGGACGAGGCGCTTCGTGCTTGAGTCGAACTGGGAATCACCATATAGCGCTTTACGCTGCAATGGGGGCAGGAACAGCTTGGTGATCAACCCACTTGACGACCCAAAATAGAATCGGATCAGCTCGATGCACGGAATAATTAGTTGGCGCCCCGCTGGCAGTTCCACCATCACGCAATAGGAATGCGTGCAGTTCAAATGCCATGGGTGTTCCGACAGCGGCAGCAAGAAGCCTTTGTCGTCCAAGTTCAAGCCGGCCTTGACCAGATGAACGGTGCTGTCGTCAATCTGCAGGTCGACGAAGCGTTCGAATTGGTAGTCGGGACTCGCTTCTAATTTGCCGTCGCGCCAAACGTCGCCGATGCGTAGCAACGGCAGGGTACCGGCCGAGACCCATACCTTCCGTTGGAAGCGGGCTGGCGTTGTCGAATCCGGGGAGAGTAGGACGGAAGGGTCATGACGAAAACTGTCGTCGAGGACCTTTGATAGGTGAACAAGCAACGATGGCTGTGTCCGACGAAATAGACGGTTCGGGAAAGCCAGATCGCCGAACCAATCTATTCGCCAAGAATTTTCGCCCTTTGCCAGAGCTGAGATAGAAGGCAACTCTTTGTTTATGAAAGACTTTTTATGATTCAATACCGCTTAACCACCATAAATTGTCTCATCAACTTCTGAAATTGTCTCACTAACTTCTGGATTGTCTCACCAACTACTGATTACTCACAGGCGCCAACACGCCCTGCGCCTGTTCGTCCGCGTGGTAGGAGCTGCGCACCATGGCGCCGACGGCGGCGTGCTTGAAGCCCATCTTGTACGCTTCGGCCTCGAACATCTTGAACACGTCCGGGTGCACGTAGCGGCGCACGGGCAGGTGGCTGTTCGATGGCGCCAGGTACTGGCCGATGGTCAGCATGTCGATGTTGTGCTCGCGCATGTCGCGCATCACTTGCAGGATTTCCTCATCGGTTTCGCCGAGGCCGACCATGATGCCGGACTTGGTCTTCACGCTCGGGTACAAGTCCTTGAAATCCTTCAGCAACTTCAGCGAGTGCATATAGTCGGAGCCGGGCCGCGCTTCCTTGTACAGGCGCGGCGCCGTTTCCAGATTGTGGTTCATGACGTCCGGCAAGCCATCCTTGAAGATGGCGAGCGCCTTGTCGAGGCGGCCGCGGAAGTCGGGCACCAGCACTTCGATCTGGGTCAGCGGCGACAGCGCGCGGGTATGCTGGATGCACTCGACGAAGTGCAGGGCGCCGCCGTCGCGCAGGTCGTCGCGGTCGACCGAGGTGATGACGACGTAGTTCAGCTTCAGCGCGGCGATGGTTTTCGACAGGTTGGCCGGCTCGTCCTTGTCCAGCGGGTCCGGGCGGCCGTGGCCGACGTCGCAGAACGGGCAGCGGCGGGTGCACTTGTCGCCCATGATCATGAAGGTGGCCGTGCCCTTGCCGAAGCATTCGCCGATGTTCGGGCAGCTCGCTTCTTCGCAGACGGTGACGAGCTTGTTTTCGCGCAGGATGTCCTTGATCTCGTAGAAACGGGTCGAGGCCGAGGCGGCCTTGACGCGTATCCAGTCCGGCTTTTTCAGGCGTTCGATCTGTTCGATCGGCACGATCTTGATCGGGATGCGCGAAGTCTTGCTGGCGCCTTTTTGCTTGTCGCTCGGGTTGTAAGCGGGGGCAATGCTGTCGGTGATCTCAGAAGTCATTTGGCTGCGTGCCCACAAGGGCGTAGTTTGATGGTTGATTGCGGTGTTACTGCGGCGCCAACACTGGCGTTGCCTCTTGTTCCGGCGTTGACCCTGGCTCCGGCGCCGCATACAGCACCGCCACCAGTTCTCGCGCCAGCGCCTGCTGCACGTCGGCCAGCGCGGCCGTCACGCCCAGGCTGCGCATGTCGACCGTTTCCAGGCCCGCGTAACCGCAGGGGTTGATCCAGGAAAACGGCGCCAGGTCCATCGCGACATTGAGCGACAAGCCATGGTAGCTGCAGCCGTTGCCGCGCACTTTCAAGCCGAGCGCGGCGATTTTCGCGCCTTTTTTGGCGCCGTCGGCCAGATAGATGCCGGGCGCGCCGTCGATGCGCTCGCCGGCCAGATTATACGCCGCCAGCACATTGATGATCGCCTGCTCGATTTTATGGACGAATTGCCGGGCGTAGAGCTTGCCGCCGGGCTTGTTGCGCCGCAGGTCGATCAGCAGGTAGATCACCACCTGGCCGGGGCCGTGGAAGGTCACTTCGCCGCCGCGGTCGGTCTGGACCACGGGGATGGCGGCGGCGCCGGCCAGCAGGTGGCCGCGGTCGGCGCCCAGGCCCAGCGTGAACACCGGCGCGTGCTCGACTATCCACAGCTGGTCGCGGCTGTCGGGCGTGCGGGCGTCGGTGTAGGCGCGCATCGCGGCGTAGGTGCTGTCGTAGTCGGCGCGGCCCAGGTTGCGGACCAGCGCCGGTTCGGGTGCTGTGGACATGGAGGTGGGATGGCTGGTTTGCTCCCCGTCATTATAAGTCAGGGGGGATTTCGGGGCTGGCGGCGGCGTGGCCCGCAGCGGACGCCGGGGTCGGATACCGCTACCCGGCCGGCTGCTTACATGACGATCTTGACCATCGGATGGGCCGACAGTTCCGTGTACAGCGCGTCGAGCTGTTCGCGGCTGACGGCGCGCACGGTCACGGTCAGGCCGGTGTAGTTGCCCTTGGCGGAGGGACGCGCCTCCAGCTTGCCTTCGTGGAAGGTCGGATCGTGCTTGACGACCACCTCGACGATGGTCGGCGCGAAGTCGATATGGGTCGGGCCCATCACCTTGATCGGGAAATCGCTCGGGTATTCGATGAGGGACTCGGCGCGGGGGATGTCTGCCATGATATTTCCAATCAATAAAAAACCGGCGCGGCAAAATGACCGCGCCGGTTGGTATTGTAGCCAATTGGCCGCCGCGCCGCCGCGTATCAGGAATCGCTATGGGCCAGCAAGGCGGCCGTGGGGGCGGCGGCCGGCGCGGCGGCCTGGCCCGACAGCCGTTGCAGCCGTTGCAGCGCCGATTCCGCGCCCAGCGCCGGCGAGCCGACGGATTTGCGGATGGCGTCGATCTCGGCGGCCTGGTCGAGCGGACGCTGGCCGATGTCGGCCACGATCTTCATGCCGGCGGCGTCGTTGCTGATGGTCTGGGCGCGGCGCGTGAGCGCGTTCAGGGCGCTGGAATTGCCGCGCAGCCCGGACAGGCCGGCCAGCTGGCTCTGCCGCTCGGCCCGCAGCCGCTGCAAATCCTGCTGGGCGCGGGCGGTGGCCAGCGCCTGCATCGCTTTTTTGGCGGCGGCGTCGAATTCGCCCAATTGCTTCGATAAGGCGTCGACGATGGTTTGCAGCTCGTCCATGTACTGGCGGGCGTCGGCCTCTTCCTGGATTTCCTGCGGCAGGCGCGCCTTGTTCGCCTCCAGCTCGTCGCAGAACAGGTTGATGGTCGCCTCGGAAATCTTGCCGGCCGCGAGGCGCTCGGACAAGGTGCCGGCCGCCACCTCATCGGTCGCGATCAAGTCGCGCAGCCTGACGACGTCGGTGTGCTCCTTGTCGAACGAGGCGCGGGCCGCCGCCAGCTTCTGGGCCGCGCTGCGCAGGCTGTCGGCCAGGCGGTCGCGGTCGGCCTCGGTCGCCGTTTCCGGATCAAAATTGGCGATCGCTTCGGACACGCGGTCGCCCAGCACGCCAAAGTGTTTCGAGATCAGGCGCGCGGTCAAGCCCCAGCCATTCGAGTTGTTCATTGCCATTCCTTTCGTGAGTTGGACTACTTGCGACCCGTCATTGGATGACGAGCCGTTCCTGCTCCAGCGGTATGCCGATGACGAAGTCGACATGGATACCGCGTCTGGATCGATCGCCGTTTACGCTGCTCAGGATGGCCGTCGTAATCAGCAAAAATTCGCTGCCGCCGCCGCGCAGCCGGCGCTGGTAGGGCATGAAATAGATTTCCTGGCGCAAGCCGTGCTGGCCGCTGGCGTCGTCGAGCCGGATTTCGCTGCCGCTGTAGGGCGGCACGAAACTGATCTCGGGATCGCCGGCGTCGCGCCAGTAGTCGAGGCCGTCCTGCGCGCCGAACACCAGGCGCGCATCGGCGTCGTCCAGCCCGCCGGCCGCCAGCTGGCTGCGGCTGAGCGTGTAGCTGCGGTCGCCGAGGCCGGCCCCGGCCGTGCCCATGTAGGCGTCCTGGTCCTCGGCCGTTTCCGGGATCAGGCGCGTGAGCTGGGTGCAGAACAGGATCTCGGTGACGACGCCCTGGGCGTTCCGATACAGCTGCAAGAACTTTTCCTGCTCGTCACGGTCGCCCGTGGCCAGGTAGTAGCGGTACAAACTGCCGCCCAGGTTCAGCCGGATCTGCGACACGGCCACGATGCGCACGTCGGCCTCTTCCGGCAGCGCGATCAGCGAACCGTCGGCGCTGGCGCGCAGCAGCGGCGCCTGCTGGATGCGGACCAGGCTGCCGATCCGGGCGCCCAGCGGCAAGCCGTCGTCGACGCGCGGGGCATCGGCCGCCCCCGTCATGCCGTGCTTGCCGGCGACGCCGCACAGATAGCCGTATGCATCATTCCAGCCCATGTCAGTTCCTCTCGAAAGAATAATGGGGCGCGGCGCGGTTGCGCAGCATCCGTTTGAAGATCACGCGCAACACCCAGAACATGGTGCTCAGCAGCGCCAGCCAGGCGGCGATGCGCAACACGGTCTCGCCGAACGTGCCGTGCCGGGCGGCCGGCGCGGCGGCGGCCTGGGCGGCGCGGACGTTGTCATAATTCCATTCGTCGGCACCGCGGACGTTGCCGCCGCTGGTGGCGCCGGTGGTGGCGCCGTTGTCGGAGCCGCTGCCGCCGCTGGCAGCGTAGCCGCCACTGCCGTAGTTGCCGTTGTTGCCGTTGTTGCCGTTGTTGCCGTTGCCGTTGTTACCGTTGTAATAAACCGTCTGATGACCGCCGCCGAGCGAGCGGCCTATCATGAAGCCCATGAACATCGGCATCCAGCCGCTGTCGTGGCGCTGCACATAGATGGGCTGCGGCATCGGCTGCTGGTAATACTGGCCGGACGCATACTGTCCGGCCGTCGGCTGCGGACGGGGCGATTCAGCCTGCGACGGCGACACCGGCGGCACGCTGGATGCGGCGGCGCGGCGCGCATCGAGCGTCCTGGTCGCGTTGGCCTGGGCGGCGCTTTGATCGAGATCGCGCGACAGCGCCGAGTTGCTCTTCGCGCCGTTTGCCGCGGCCGGCGCGGCGGCGGCACCGAAGGCGCCGGGACCGTTTTGCGGCGCCGCCGCCGGCGCGCTCGGCCGCACGCTCTTGAAGGCGCCGCCTTTTTGTGAGGAGAATCCGCTTTTGAACGACGACGATGTGCCAAAATGCCCCATCGGGCGGGCCTCGACCGGCAAATTGCCGGCCACGGCCAGCAGCAAGATCAGGACTCGCGCAAACTGTGTGGACTTCATGATGTTTCTTCGCCATGAGTTGGATGTAAATCAGCATAGCGTTCAAAAAAAATAGTTGCATCGGTAATAAAAGGCTCGCTTCACCATGACACGTAAATACCTGGACATGAATCAGCACGACGCGCTCTACAAAGTGGCGCGCAGTTATCCCGGCGGCATCGAGGCGCTGGCGCAGAAAATGGAAATCTCGGCCAACGTGCTGCGCAACAAGCTGGCGCCGACAATCGCGTCGCACTATCCGTCGTTCGAGGAAGTGTCGGTGATCGTCGAGATATGCCAGGACGCCGGCGTGGCGGACGCGACCCGGCCGCTGCAAGCGCTGCTGACGCGCCACGGCATGGCCGCCTATGTCGTGCCGCAGCCTGAACAGATCGGCAATGATGATTTATCGCAAACGGTGTGCCGCGTGATGAGCCAGGTCGGCGCCGTGGCCGAGGCGGTGTCGACCGCGCTGCTCGACGGCGTGGTGACGGCGGCCGAGGCCGACCTGATCGAACGCGAATTCCAGGGCGCGCTGTCGGCGCTGGGCGAATGGCGGGCGCGGCTGCGCATCAAAGCCGAGCACGACCGCTAGAGCATAGAAAACGCGGATAAAAAGGGCATACGGATTACCGGGAAACGCGGCGTTGATTTTCAAAAAGAATTTTCAGAGTCGCGATATCAGTAGGCCATGCGTTTAATGACCTTGATGCGGCGGGACCGGCGGAAGCAGCGCCGGCTTCTGTTCGGGCCGCTGGTGCTTGATTTTGCGCATCGGTCACCCGTGAAAAGCCTTTTTGCGTTCCGAAGTGTGCCGGGGTCGGCCGTCTTGGCCTGTCTCAGTCAAAAGCGACGTCTTCAAGCCGGTAGCGGAATTGCCGGCGCTCGGGTAAATCCCAGCGGGGCGCGGGCGTGCTGTCCCGGCATGACGCGGGTGGCGGCTCGACGGCCGGCGTGGCGGGCGGCGGCTCGGCGGCTCGGCGGCGGACGTGGCGGGCATGGCGGCAGCGCGGGCATGCGTCAAGAGCGCCGCCAACATCGCGCCGACGCCATCCGATGGCGGCGCCGGGACGGTTATCTGTGCCGCCCTCGTTTCTTGTTCGGCCAATTCCCGGCGCAGATGGCGGGCCAGCTTGAATTGCTTGTCGCCGGGACGGCGCACAAATAAATCGCTCCAGGCGTTGCGGGTGCTGCGCGCGAACGATTGCGCGAACT
>NZ_JANXMI010000153.1 GCF_025354735.1 Rugamonas sp. | reverse complement strand
ATGGCCAACCTGCCGGCCGAACATGACTACACGCTGCTGGGCGACGTGCTGCGCAAGGTGGAAAGCTCGAAGGAGTATCTGGACAAGATGGCGCCGGCGTCGGCCTACAACCGCAAGATCACGGCCGCGCTGGAAAAAATCACCTACGCCGGCATGCTGGCCAACGGCGCCGACAGCAATTTCCAGCGCAGCTGGTTCGCCGCGTATCTGGAGGTCGCCGGCAGCAAGCCGGCGCTGGCCAGGCTGGCCGCCATCCTCGATGGCAAGCAGAAGGTGCCCGGCTTGAAGGTGAGCCGGGACCAGCGCTGGGCCATCATCGCGACGCTGAACCGCCAGGACCACGCGGGCAGCGCGGCGCTGATCGACGCCGAACTGGCGCGCGACAAATCCGACAGCGGCCAAGCGGCGGCCGTCGGCGCCCGCGCCGGTCGTCCCGATCCGGCGGTGAAGGAGCAGTGGCTGGCGACCATCGGCGATTTGCAGACCAAGGTGCCGTTCTCGCGCGTACGCAAGGCCATGGACAATCTGTATCCGGCGCGGCAGACCGCGCTCGGCGAGCTGACGGCGGCGCAGCGGCTGGCGCAGCTGCCGGTGATCGACAAGGTGGCCGGGCCGGTGTTCATGCGCAGCTACGGCCCGGCCATGATACCGGGCGGCTGCACGCCGGCCAGCGTGCAGCGGCTGGCCGATGCCGATGCGCAGGACAAGGAATTGTCGGCCGGGGCGCGCCGCGCGCTGCTGGTGGCTCATCAGGAAGACGCGCGCTGCGTGACCATCAAGCAGGCGATGACGGTGTCGCTGCGCTGACGGCGCACGCCGTCGTGCGGTGAATTGCCCGCCCGGTCTTGGCCACGGTTTCGTTGGCCCGTGCCGGTTGGCCAATCTCGGCCGATATCAAATGATCTACGATGCTACAATGCCTGGCACCGCGGGAAGCCTTATCCGCGCTCCCCGGGCCAGCCTTGCAGCACAGGCAAAAAATCAAAAAACCGGCGGCGGTGGCGTTTGACCCGTCCACCGCCCAAGCCGGACATCAAGATCATCTAGGAGATTTTATGCGTTTCTTACTCGTCATACCGTTCATCGGATTGCTATGGGTGCCGTTTTATAACCAGGACCTGCCGTCGTTGTTCGGCTTTCCCTTCTTTTACTGGTACCAGTTCGCCTGGGTGCCGCTGACCGCTTTGCTGATCTGGATAGTCTATCGCGATGGTTTGAAAAAGGGAGTCGAGTAATGGAAGTTCAAGGTCAAATCAACTGGGTCGCGCTAAGCGTCTTCGTGTTCTTCTTCGCGCTCGTCACGGTGATGGGTTTCTGGGCCTCGCGCTGGCAAAGCGGCGGCGCCAATAAGGGCGCCCACCTCGACGAATGGGGCCTGGGCGGCCGCAACTTCGGCACCTGGATCACCTGGTTCCTCGTCGGCGGCGACTTTTACACGGCCTACACCGTCATCGCCGTGCCGGCCCTGGTCTACGCGGTCGGCGCCTACGGCTTCTTCGCGCTGCCCTACACCATCCTGGTCTACCCCATCGTGTTCGCCGTGATGCCGCGCCTGTGGCACGCCGCGGCCAAGGCCGGCCACGTGACGGCGGCCGACGTGGTCTATGGCCGCTATCAATCGCGGCCGCTGGAATTCGCCATCGCGCTGACCGGCGTGTTCGCCACCATGCCCAACATCGCGCTGCAATTGATCGGCATGGAAGTGGTCATCAAGGCGCTGGGCCTGACCGGCGAACTGCCGCTCGGCGCCGCCTTCGTGATCCTGGCGCTGTACACGTATTCGGCCGGCCTGCGGGCGCCGGCGCTGATCGCCTTCGTCAAGGACTTGATGATTTATATCGTCGTCATCGTCGCCGTGATCCTGGTGCCGATGAAGCTGGGCGGCTACGGCGCCGTGTTCTCGGCCGCCGGCGACGCCTTCGCGGCCAAGGGCGGCAACACCGGCCTGACGCTGAAGTCGGCGCAGGTACTGCCGTTCGCCACGCTGGCGCTGGGCTCGGCCATGGCCGCCTTCATGTATCCGCACACGCTGACCGGCATCTTCGCGGCCAAGAGCGCGGACACGATACGCAAGAACGCCATCTTCCTGCCGGCCTACACCGTGTTGCTGGGCCTGATCGCGCTGCTGGGCTTCATGGCCTATGCCGCCAAGATCACCGTCAAGACCAACAACGACGTGGTGCCTGCGCTGTTCACCGCGCTGTTCCCGAGCTGGTTCGCCGGCTTCGCCTTCGCCGCCATCGCCATCGGCGCCCTGGTGCCGGCGGCCGTGATGTCGATCGGCGCGGCCAATCTGTTTACGCGTAACTTCTGGAAGCCCTACGTCAATCCGGCCGTGTCGCCGGCCGGCGAAGCCAAGGTGGCCAAGCTGGTGTCGCTGGTGGTCAAGGTCGGCGCGCTGGTGTTCATCCTGTTCTTGCCGACCAAGTTCGCGCTGGACTTGCAGCTGCTGGGCGGCATGTGGATCTTGCAGACCTTCCCGTCGGTCGTCTTCGGCCTGTTCTTCGGCTGGTTCGGCGCCCGTTCGCTGTTGACCGGCTGGGCCGTCGGCATCGCCAGCGGCAGCTATCTGGCGTACGCGGACGGCATCAAGCCCATCCATACCCTGGTGATCGGCGGCGACAGCTATACGATGTACACCGGCTTGATCGCGCTGGCGCTGAACGTCGGCGTGGCCGTGATCGTGCGCCTGGCGCTCGGTCAGAAGGATGGGATCACGAAGAAGTAAGGCAGGGCGGGCGCCGCCGCGACGGCAGCGGCGCCGATGAAGGGCGGTCAGCGGTGCATCTCACCCTGGCCGCTTTTTTTCGTCCGGATTTTCGGCGCAGGCCGCCGTCTGCGCCGGGCACTGGGCCGGGGACTGGTGCGGGCATAGAGGCGGGCATTGCGCGGCGCATGGAGCCGGGGCGGCGCCGGGCGCGGCGTCCGCGAGCGGGGCGGCGGCGATCCACGCCAGCAGCTCGCGCCCGAACACGCGGGTGCGCGCGGTGTCGACCTGGCGCCGCTTGTAGGCGTCGTGGCTGGCCGGGCCGCTCAGGCTGTGGGCGTGGCTGGCCTGGTCCATCAGCTGGATTTCGTACTCGAAGAAAAATCCCACATCGTATTCCTGGGCGCCGTCGAGGGGCACGACGGCGGGCGCGTCCTCGTGCAGGTGGATCATCTTGCGCACCGTGACCTGGATGCTGCAAAAGCCGTCGCCGCTGTGCGGGTTGTCGCTGCGCGTCTGCGGCTGCGACAGCGCCATCAGTTCGGCGTCCATGGTCTGCAACAGTTCGGCCGGATATTCTTCGCTGCGTTCGAGCATGGCGCGGTATTTGGTGTAGATCTGCTTGGCGGCGGCCAGGTCGAGCAGGGTGTTACGGGTGCGCTGGGAATCGACATTGGTCACCGACAGCAGGTGCGCGCGTTGCAGCGTGCGCAGCGCCAGCAGGCACTCGAAGCGGGTCGCGAACACGAGGCGCACGCCGAGGTGGTCGTAGATGTCGGCGGCCAGGTAGGCGGCTTTTTGCAGCAGCTTGAGCAGGATGCTGTTGCGGCCCTTGTCGCTCTTGCGTTCAAAGTGCAGCAGCGGCAAGCAGGTGTCGCCGTCGGTGAGGAAGTAGCGCTCGCCATCGCAGTGGATGACCTCGTCGAGCGTGGCGAAGACTTGTTCGCGGATGGTCGGGAAGTGGCGCAGCTTGAGGTTGTTGTCGATGTAAAAAATGCCGTGCATGACCTTCAGCACGGCGCACGACCACAGCCGCCGCAGGTCGGCCTGCTGGCCGCGGTGCGAGGCGTAGACCAGCAGTTGCAAAGGATCGTCCGGGTGGCTGACGGCGCGCGGCATCAGCGCGGCGTGGCCGGGCGCGAGGAAGGTGGCGGCGATGAAGTCGACGGCTTCGCGGTGGACCCGGCGTATCAGGGCCGGCGCGGCCGGCTGGTCGAGGTCGAAACCGTATTCGCGCACGAACTGGCGCGCGTCGTGCAGATTGCGCAGCGCCAGCGCGCCGAGGTCGATCGCCGAGACGCCGTGGGCGATGGCGTTCAGGTAGTCCCAGTTGAGCGAAAACTTTTGCCGGCTCTTGAGCGAGGCCCGCAGCTTTGTCGGCGGTTCTGTACGCGGTTCGGTCATGTCTGCCAGCGTGTCGGTGTCTGCGCCGCGTGCCGCGCCAGCGTAGGGCTGCGGTCTGTTGTTGACCCGGGCGGCGGCGGCGACGCCGGACCCGGTGTGGCTTCAGTATCGCAGCGTCGCCGGCTGAGGTCAATCTCCAGCCGGGTATCGATGCCGATAGCGGCGTTGCCGCGCAACGCGGCGCCGATTCAGGTTCGGCGCCTCATCGGCGTCCGGTTTGGCGGCGCCTCAATCGCGCGGCGGCCCGTCCTGGCGCTGGCGCACTTCGCTCGGCGCGTAGCCGAACTGGGTTTTGAAGGCGCGGCTGAACGCGGCGTCCGACGCATAGCCGATGCGCTGCGCCGCCTGCGTCACGCGCAGGCTGCCGCTGGCGAGCATGTCGGCGGCCAGCGTCAGCTTCCAGCGCTTCACATAGTGCAGCGGCGCTTCGCCCACGCGCGCCGTGAAGCGCTCGGCGAAGATCGAACGCGACATCGCGGCGATGCCGGCCAGCTCGGCCACGCTCCACTGGCGGTAGGGATCGGCGTGGATGGCGCTCAATGCGCGGCCGATGCGTTCCTCGCCCAGGCCGCCCAGCCAGCTGCCGGGCCGGCTCTGGTTGGCGGCCCAGGTGCGCAGCGTGCGGATCACCAGCAGGTCGATCAGGCGCGAAATCATCAGCGACGAGCCGGGCTCGACTTCATGCGATTCCTTGACCAGGAAGTGGGCGATGGCGTCCAGCCAGTCGGGCGTCTTGCCGTTTTCGCTGGCGATGTGGACCACCACCGGCAGCGCCGCCATGACGGCCGCCAGCGAGCCGCCCTCGAAGTGGAACAGGCCGCCGACCACGCGCGTGGCGGCGCCGTCGCCGCCGTAGTCGAGCACCGAGCGGCTGCGGTCGAAGTGGGGGCCGATGATGGCGGCGATGTCGACCGCCGGCGTGGCCGGGTCGTCGCAGATCAGGTGGCCGGTGCCGTGCGGCAGCAGCACCATGTCGCCGGCCTCGGCCCGCACCGGTTCGGCGCCCAGGGTCTTGACCCACAGCGCGCCGCGTTCGACGAAGTGGAAATGGGCAGCGCCTTTGGGAAAGGCGATGCTCCACGGTCCCCGCAAATTGGCCGAATACACCAGCTCGCCGCGCAGGCGGATCAGCGTCAGCACTTGCGACAGCACGTCGGTGCGGGTGGCGGCCATGCCATAGTCCGGCGTAGTTCCGGACGATCGGTCATGAACTGCGGGCTCCCGGATATGGCTAGTCATGGCACTCCTCTCTATCATTGCTTCTGTGGTCTACACCCTTACAAACCTTCCTTTGGAGTATGACATGAAAGTTATTACCAGCATATTGATGGCTTCCGCCAGCTTGATTTCCGCCCACGCCATGGCTGCCGAAAAGCCGGCCATCGCCCTGGTCCACGGCGCGTTTGAAGATGCGCACGTGTGGGATGGCGTCAGCGCCAAGCTGCAGGCGGACGGCTACCGCGTCATCGCCGTCGACCTGCCGGGCCGCCCGAGCGCGCCGATGGCCGCCAACCTGGTCAGCGTCGACGTCTACCGCGACACCGTGCTCAAAGCCATCGCCGGCGAAAAGCAGCCGGTGGTGCTGGTCGGCCACAGCTTCGGTGGCATCACGCTGTCGGCCGTCGGCGAAGCGGCGCCCGCCAAGATCAAGACCCTGGTCTACCTGGCCGCCTACGTGCCGCAGGACGGCGAATCGATGCTGACGCTGGCCAACCAGGACCGCGACAGCAAGGCCGGCCCGGCGCTGATCGTCGACAAGGAAAAAGGCATGATGTCGATTAACTACGCGGCCCGCGCCGACCTGTTCGCCAACGGCGCGCCGGAAGGCTTGCGCAAAGTGCTGCCCGACCTGATCCTCGACGAGCCGCTGGCGCCGTTGGCGACGCCGGTCCACCTGACCGCCGCCCGTTACGGCAAGGTCGACAAGGTCTACATCCACACCGCGCAAGACCATGTGGTCAGCCCTTACCTGCAACAGAAAATGGTGGCCGCCACGCCGGTGCGCCAGGAATTCACGCTCAACACCGGCCACACGCCTTTCCTGACCGACGTGCCGGGCCTGGTCGGCGCCATCGAACAGGCCGCCAAGTAATCCACCGCGAAGCCAGCCGGCGCGGGGCTTTCGCGCCGGCGCCGGCACCATTTCATCGAGAGAGAGAGACGACTATGAACAAGAATTTCCGTAATACCGTGGCGCGCACCGCGCTGGTCCTGAGCACCTTCGCCGCCGCCGCCGTGCTGGCCGGCTGCGGTTCCAGCACCGCCGCCACCGTCGCGACGACGCCGACGCCGACCACGGTCGTGCTGGTGCACGGCGCCTGGGCCGACGGCTCGAGCTGGGCCAAGGTCATGCCGCTGTTGCAGCAGCGCGGCATGAAAGTGGTGACCGTGCAGTTGCAGCGCGCCTCGCTGGCCGGCGACGCCGCCATCGTGCGCCGCGCCATCGACGCTCAGAGCGGCCAGGTGGTGCTGGTCGGCCACTCCTACGGCGGCGCCGTCATCACCGAGGCCGGCACCGACAGCAAGGTCGTCACCATGGTCTATGTGGACGCCTTCGCGCCCGGCGACAACGAGTCCGTCAACGACATGATCAGCCCTTATCCGGCGGCGCCGTGGCAGGCCGGCCTGATCCAGGACAGCGCCGGTTACCTGACCTTGAGCACCGACGTCTACCTGCACAACTTCGCGGCCGACGTGCCGACCGCCGACGCGGCCGTCATGGCCAGCAGCCAGGGACCGGTGTCGGCCCAGGCGCTGTTGTACGATAAGGTCAGCGTCGCCGCGTGGAAGACCAAGCCGTCCTACTTCGTCATGGGCACCAGCGACCAGATCATTCCGCTGCAATTCCAGCAGGGCGAGGCGGCGCGCATCAAGTCGCAGGTGACCATGATCGCTGGTGCCAGCCATGTGTCGATGGTGTCGCATCCGACCGAAGTGGCCGGCGTCATCATGACGGCCGTGGCCAGCGTCAACGGCATTTGACCGTTTCAGGCTGGGCGGCGGCGAACTCAATCGGGGCCTGATCCCGGTTTCGCGCCGCGGCCGGATCGCCGCTTCCACGCGCCGTCTGATCCCGGGTTCCACGGCAGGCTAGGTTTTCCGCGTCCGTCGCCCTTCATTTCTCCCTGCTGCACCATGCCCGGCCCCTTACGGCCGGGCATTTTTGTTTCTGCGGCGGCCGGTGCTGTGGCTTAGCATATCCAAAACGGTATCGCATAATAGAAAAATATTATTAGATAGTTATTTGTCGTTCTCATACTATAAATCTATAAGCAAAGATTCGGCTGCGGCCGCGATCTGGCGCAACGCCGGACGCGGCTGCGGTCAATAAGCGGATTGCGGGCAGCCCGGCACGGGCCGACCGGCAACCATGGCAGTCAACCGTACTGGAGACAAGTAATGAAATTGACACGCAGAACCCTCATCGTCAGCGCCGTCCTCGCCGCGCTGGTCCCCGGCCTGAGCCTGGCCGCCGCCCCGCTGGTGCTGGGCTTTTCCCAGGTCGGCGCCGAAAGCGAATGGCGCACCGCCAACACCGTTTCGATCAAGGACGCCGCCAAGAAGGACGGCGTGACGCTGAAATTCGCCGACGCCCAGCAGAAACAGGAAAACAGGTCAAGGCGATCCGCTCCTTCATCGCCCAGAAAGTCGACGTGATCGCCTTCTCGCCAGTGGTCGAGTCGGGCTGGGACACGGTGCTGCGCGAAGCGCAGGCGGCCAAGATCCCGGTGATCCTGACCGACCGCGCCGTCGACGTGGCCGACAAGTCGCTCTACGTGACCTTCATCGGTTCCGACTTCGTCGAAGAAGGCCGCCGCGCCGGCCGCTGGCTGCTGGACCACGCCAAGAAAACCCCTGACGCCCAGCTCAACATCGTCGAGCTGCAAGGCACGGTCGGCTCGGCCCCGGCCATCGACCGCAAGAAGGGCTTCGAGGAAGTCATCGCCGGCAATCCCCACCTGAAGATCATCCGTTCGCAGACCGGCGACTTCACCCGCGCCAAGGGCAAGGAAGTGATGGAGGCCTTCCTCAAGGCCGAGGGCAAGAAGATCAACGTGCTGTACGCGCACAATGATGACATGGCCATCGGCGCCATCCAGGCCATCGAAGAAGCGGGCCTGAAACCGGGCGTCGACATCACCATCATTTCGATCGACGGCGTCAAGGGCGCGTTCGAGGCCATGATGGCCGGCAAGCTGAACGTGACGGTCGAGTGCAGCCCGCTGCTGGGCCCGCAACTGATGGCGATCGCGCGCGACGTCAAGGCCGGCAAGCCCGTGCCTAAGCGCATCACGACGGAAGAGGGCGTGTTCCCGGCTGAAGTGGCGGCCAAGGAATTCCCGAACCGCAAATACTGACGCCGGCGGGCGGCGGCGACAGCGCCGCCGCCCGCTGCCGAGTGTGCGGTGTCGGCTCGGTTTTGGCCTGGTAGCGGCGCGGCCGATGGCCTCGGTCGGCGCCGCGTTCGCGTCCTTGTGTCCAGCACGTCTACACCTCAGAGTACCCATGATTCCAGCAGCAGACACGTCTCCAGCCCCGGTGCTGGAGTTGAGCGGCATCCATAAACAATTCCCCGGCGTTAAGGCGCTGAGCGACGTCGGCCTGCGGCTCTATCCCGGCGAAGTGCATACGCTGATGGGCCAGAACGGCGCCGGCAAATCGACCCTCATCAAAGTGCTGACCGGCGTCTACGCGCCCGACAGTGGCGCCATCGTGCTCGACGGGCGCGCCATCCGGCCGGCCTCGACGCTCGACGCGCAGCGGCTCGGCATCAGCACCGTCTACCAGGAAGTGAACCTGTGCCCCAATTTATCGGTGGCGGAAAATATTTTCATCGGCCGCTATCCGCGCCGCTGGGGCCGCATCGACTGGGCCGCCATGGAGCGCCAGGCGTCCACGCTGCTGCAACAATTAAAAGTCGACATCGACGTGACGGCGCCGCTGTCGCGCTATCCGCTGGCGATCCAGCAGATGGTGGCGATTTCGCGCGCGCTGAGCGTGTCGGCGCGCGTGCTGATCCTCGACGAGCCCACTTCCAGCCTCGACGACAGCGAAGTGCAGCTGCTGTTCAGCGTGCTGCGCGGCCTGCGCGCGCAGGGCATGGCGATCTTGTTCGTCACCCATTTTCTGGAGCAGACTTACGCGATCTCGGACCGCATCACCGTCATGCGCAACGGCGAGCGCGAGGGCGAATACCGGTGCAGCGAATTGAGCCGGCTGGCGCTGGTCAACAAAATGGTGGGCGCGACCGTCGACGCCAGCGCCGCCGCCGCCGAACTGGCCGCCGAAGTGGCCGCCAGCGGCGACTTGCACTGCGCGGCCGTGGCCGAGACGGCGGCCGCAAGCGCCGCGCTGGACCCGGCCCAGGCGGCAGCAACCGCGCCGGCCTTCCTGCAAGCGCGCGGCCTGGGCCGCAAGGGCGCGCTGGCGCCGCTGGACCTCGACCTCCATTGCGGCGAGCTGCTGGGCCTGTGCGGCCTGCTCGGCTCCGGCCGCACCGAAACCGCGCGCCTGCTGTTCGGCGCCGACAAGGCCGACAGCGGCACCATCAGCGTCGGCGGCCGCCCGCGCAATTTCGCCACGCCGCGCGACGCCATCGCCGCCGGCATCGGCTTTTGCTCGGAAGACCGCAAGCACGAGGGCGCCATCCTCGAATTGTCGGTGCGCGAAAACATCATCCTCGCGCTGCAAGCCAAGCGCGGCATGCTGCGCGCCATCCCGTTCAAGCAACAGCAGGCGCTGGCCAACGACTACGTCAAATGGCTGGGCGTGAAAACCCCGAATATCGAAACCAGCATCGGCTCCCTGTCCGGCGGCAACCAGCAGAAAGTGCTGCTGGCGCGCTGGCTGGCGACGGCGCCGGAAATGCTGATCCTCGACGAACCGACGCGCGGCATCGACGTGCGCGCCAAACAGGAAATCATGGACTATGTGACCGCGCTGTGCCGCAAGGGCATGGCGATCTTATTCATTTCGTCGGAGTTGCCGGAAGTGCTGCGCTGTAGCGACCGCATCGTCGTCATGCGCGACCGCAAGGCCTGCGGCGACTATCCGCGCGGCGCGCTCGACGACCACACGGTGCTGCAAGTGATCGCGGGAGCGGGCGCATGAACGCGCCCTATCATCCCGAGGCGGCGCTGGCCGACGGCCCGGCAAAAACGGCGGCCGCCGGCGTCGTGCACGGCGCCGGTCCGTTGGCGGCCGCGTGGCGCCATCCCCTGCTGCGTCCCGTGGCGGCGCTGCTGATCCTGCTGCTGATCGACCTGCTGTGCGTGCCCGGTTTCTTCCGCCTCGAAATCAAGGACGGTCATCTTTACGGCAGCCTGATCGACATCGCCAACCGCGCCGCGCCGCTGATGCTGACGGCGCTCGGCATGACGCTGGTGATCGCCACGCGCGGCATCGACATTTCGGTCGGCGCCGTCGTCGCCATCTCCGGCACGGTGGCGGCGATGCTGATCGGCGGCACCATGGTGGTACAGAACGGTGTGCCCGACTACGTCAGCCGCGTGCCCATGGCCTGGGCCCTGTGCGCGGCGATGGGCGCGGCCGTGCTGTGCGGCGCGTGGAACGGCTTGCTGGTGGCGACGCTGGGCCTGCAACCCATCATCGCCACGCTGATCCTGATGGTGGCCGGACGCGGCCTGGCGCAGTTGCTGACGGACGGCCAGATCGTCACCGTCTACTACCGGCCCTATTTCTATCTCGGCAGCGGCTACCTGTTCGGCCTGCCGTTCGCCCTGTACCTGGTGGCCGCCGTGTTGCTCGTCATCGCGCTGCTGATGCGCAAGACCGCGCTCGGCCTGTTCATCCAGGCCGTCGGCATCAACCCGGTGGCGGCGCGGCTGGCCGGCCTGAAGACGGCGGCGCTGATCTTTTTCGTCTACGTGTTTTGCAGCGCCTGCGCCGGCCTGGCCGGGCTGATGATCTCGGCCAACATCAAGAGCGCCGACGCCAACAACGCCGGCCTGCTGCTGGAGCTGGACGCCATCCTCGCCGTCACGCTGGGCGGCACCTCGCTGGGCGGCGGCAAGTTCAGCCTGGCCGGCAGCGTGATCGGCGCCCTCATCATCCAGACCCTGACCTACACCATCTACTCGCTCGGCGTGCCGCCGGAAGTCAATATGGTGGTCAAGTCGGTGGTGGTGTTCCTGGTGTGCCTGTCGCAATCGGCGGAATTCAAAACCGTGTGGGGGCGCCTGGTCGCCCGGAAGCCATGATGAAGAAACTGCTCGCCTCTCCCTACTTCACGTCGCTGGTGACGGTGGCGCTGCTGCTGCTGATGTTCGGCGCCGGCTCGGCCGCCTACACGGGCCTGGGCTCGCTGCAAGTGGTGCTCAACCTGCTGATCGACAACGCCTTCCTGCTGGTGATCGCCATCGGCATGACCTTCGTGATCCTGTCCGGCGGCATCGACCTGTCGGTCGGCTCGGTGCTGGCGCTGACGACGATGATGTCGGCCTGGCTGCTGCACGCGGCGCACTGGCCGCCGCTGCTGGTGATCGCCACCGTGCTGGCCATCGGCGCCCTGTTCGGCGCCGCGATGGGCGCGCTGATCCACTACTTCAAGTTGCAACCGTTCATCGTCACTCTGTCCGGCATGTTTCTGGCGCGCGGCCTGTGCTATCTGATCAGCATTAACTCCATCACCATCGACGACCCGCTGTACGTCGCCATGTCGCAGACGCGGCTGGAATTCTGGGGCGCCTTCATTTCGCCCAGCGTCGTCATCGCGCTGGCGACGCTGGCCGTGGCCATCTACATGGCGCACTACACGCGCTTCGGCCGCGCCATCTACGCCATCGGCGGCAACGAGCAGTCGGCTTTGCTGATGGGTTTGCCGGTCGGCCGCACCAAGGTGTTGATCTACGCCTTCAGCGGTTTTTGCGCGGCGCTGGCCGGCGTGCTGTTTTCGTTTTACATGCTGTCCGGCTACGGCTTGCACGCCCAGGGCACGGAACTGGACGCCATCGCCGCCGTCGTCATCGGCGGCACCTTGCTGACGGGCGGCTACGGCTATGTCGCCGGCACCCTGTCCGGCGTGCTGATCCTGGGCCTGATCCAGACCCTGATCGCCTTCGACGGCACGCTCAGTTCGTGGTGGACCAAGATCGTCATCGGCGCCTTGCTGTTCGTGTTCTGCCTGGTGCAGCGCCTGATGGCGATCAGCGCCACGCGGCGCGCGCCGGCCGCGCCGGCCAGCGCCCCGTCGCCGCTGCCGGCCTGAGCGGCCGGGCATGCCATTTAATAAATTTTTTCTGGGAAATTATTCACTGATATGTAATCATGTAAGGCTTATAACTTACTGACGAGATTATGGCCACTGTCAACGACGATTACTCAGCAGGCTCGGACACCACGGGCGTTATCGCAATCGGCGGCAGCGCCAGCGGCGTCATCGAAACGGCCTACGACAACGACTGGTTCAAAACCTCGCTGGTGGCCGGCACCACCTATCAGTTTGCGCTCACCAGTGCGGGCTCGGCGCCCAATATGCAAATCTTCGGCAGCGGCTATGGCTCTTATCCGGTGCAAAACGTTTCCAACGGCCCGGCGCCCGTCATCTGGTTCAAGCCCAGCGTCAGCGGCGTTTACTATCTCGACGTCGCCGGCAATAGCTCGATAGGCGCTTACAGCGTGCATGCCAGCGCGCTGACCCAGGACGACTACACCGACGTGACGCTGGGCGCCACCGCGCTGGCGCTGGGCGGCCAGGTCAGCGGCAGCATCGAGCTGCCGGGCGACCGCGACGTTTTCCAGGTCACGCTGGAAGCCGGTAAAACCTACACCCTCACGGCCAGCGGCGCGGCCGACGCCCACAGCGTGGCGGCCTTGCCGGTGGCGGGATTTTATACGTCCGGTTACAACAACAGCAGTGCGCCCATCCATGTGAACGGGGTCGCCGACGGTGCCACGGTCAGTTTCACGCCGACCACCAGCGGCGTCTATTACGCGGTCGCCTCCGACGTCGACGCCTTGCATGGCAGCGGCGGCTATACGATGCAGCTGAGCGCCGCCGCCGACGACTTTGCCGCCAATGCCGGCGGCGCCGGCGCCTTGGCCATCGGCGCCGCCGCCGTCGCCGGCACGCTCAATGTGACGCAGGACGTGGACTGGTTCAAGGTGTCGTTGCAGGCCAACCAGTCCTACGTTTTCACGCTGGGCGACAGCAGCAACCACGCCGTCATCAATGTGGTCGACGCCCAGGGTGCGGTGCTGAGTGGCAACACCGCCTATACCGAGACGGGGGTGGGGCAGGTGCTGTACTGGACGCCGCCGCGGGCCGGCGATTACTATCTGCAAGTGCAGGCGACGAGCTTTTACTACACGCAGCAGCAGACTGGCCCCTACACGGTGCAGGCCAGCCTGGCCCCGGTCGACGACTACAGCGCCAACACCGGCACCACCGGCGTGCTGACTCAGGGTCATACGCTGGCGGGCAAGATCGAAACCTTCAACGACGTCGACTGGATCAAGGTCAGCTTGCAGGCCGGCAGCAACTATCTGTTCGACCTGCCCAACGGCACGCTGGCCGATGGCACGCATTCGCCGATGACGGATTTCCGTCTGCTCGACGGCAACGGCACCACGGTGCAAGGCTACTATCCGGTGTACGACAGCAGCAGAGCGGTCGGCGAGCTTACGGTCAGCTATCTGGCCGCCAGCAGCGGCGACTACTATCTGGCGGTGTCGGGCCTGCCGTTTTCCAGCTACAAGGTGACATCCTACGCGCCCGTCGCCGATGACGTCCGCGGCGATGCCTCGACCACGGCCGTGCTGGCGCCGGGCCAGGTGATCCACAGCGCCATCGATGGCGTGGGCGATCACGACTGGTACAAGGTCAATATCGGCCTCAACCTGAACTATTCCTTTGAACTCGACGGCGCCACCGCGCACAGCGGTTCGCTGGGCGCCGCCAACGGCAGCACCGCGCTGAACCTGTACGACGGCAGCGGCAAGCTGGTGGAGTCCAGCGTCGGCAGCAGCTACGCCGACGCCTTTATCTACACCTACGGCGTGGCGCCCGGAAATTATTATCTGGATGTGACGTCGACCGGCACCGCCGTCGGCACTTATGTGCTGAAACAGTCCGGTGCCGCCGGCATGCCGGACACCAGCCCGCCGGTGGCGTCCAGCTTGTCCGGCCCGACCGGCATAGGCGGGCTGACGGCCAATATCGTGCTCAATTACAATGAATTCATCCACCTGGGCAGCGGCACCATCAACTTGAGCACGGCGGCCGGCCAGCTGGTGGAAAGTTTCGACGTCGCCACCAGCACCCATCTGACGGTCAGCAATTCCGGCAATTCCAGCCTGTCCATCGATCCGAGCGCCGACCTGCTGCCGGGCAGCGACTATGTGCTGACGATCGGCGCCGGCAGCGTCATGGACGCGGCCGGCAACGCCGACTACGCCACGGTGATGAAGACCTTCCATACGGTCGATGCGCCCGTCAACCTGGTCGGCACCAGCGGCAACGACGTGTTCCAGGGCGGCAGCGGCGGCGGCAGCTTCGACGGCGGCGCCGGCCTCGATACCCTGATCTTGAATGGCTCGTCGTACAACCGCTCCATCACACAGGGCAGCTTGTCGACCATCGTCACCAATTATGTGACGGGCGCCGAGGTCGACACGCTGACCTCGATCGAACGCCTGCGCTTCGACAACACCGACATCGCCTTCGACACGCGCGGCGTGGCGGGCGAGGTCTACCGCCTGTATCAGGCAGCGTTCGGCCGCACACCCGATGCGAGCGGTCTCGGTTTCTGGATCCACTATGGCGACAACGGTATGAGCTTGCACGACATCGCCGCCGGTTTCATGGGCAGCCCCGAGTACGCCAAGGTGTACGGCACGGCGCCTAGCGATCAGTTATTCTTGACGAATCTGTATCAGAACGTGCTGCACCGGGCGCCGGATGCGGACGGCCTGGCTTTCTGGAGCGCGCAGATGCAGCACGGCCTGTCGCACGCCGACGTCCTGGTGGGTTTCAGCGAAAGCCCGGAAAACCAGGTCGCCCTGTCCCCATCCATACAAAACGGCATGTATTTCACCCACTTCGTGGGGTAGCGGACGGTATGGCGGGGCGGTTGGGCGTCAAAAAAAGCTTGCGCTAATTAGATGTTTTGTATAATCTATGTTTTAGAGGTTTTTTGACCTCAAAACGCAGTATCCAATTCCTACTACCTAGCGAGAGATTCTTATGAGCGTCATAGACAGCCTTACCGCCCGCAATGCGGCGTTTGCCGACAGCGGCTTTTCCCCCGACCTGAAGATCATGCCGACCAAAAAGACCATGATCCTGGCCTGCGTCGACCCGCGCGCCGATCCGGTCGACATCTTCGGCCTAGAGCCGGGCGAGGCGGCCGTGATCCGCAACGTCGGCGGCCGGGTCGACCCGAACACGCTGCGCACTATGGCCCTGCTGCGCGGCGTCGTCAATGTCCGCAGCCGCGGCGGCGACATCGGCAGCGACTGGAATTTCATCGTCCTGCACCACACCGATTGCGGCATCGGCGATTGCCAGTTGCACGCGCCGGACATGCTGGCCAAGCACATGGGCACCGACGTCGCCGGCCTGGACGCGCTGGCCATCCGTGACCCCTACGCGGCGGTCAAGCTGGACATCGCGGCCCTGCAAGCGAACCCGAATACGCCGCCGGGCCTGAACGTGACCGGCATGGTCTATGACGTCGCCACCGGCAAGGTCGAGGTCGTCGTGCCGACGGTGGTGTTGCACGCCTGAACAAGGTGTTTCCGGGGCGGTGGTCCGCCCCCATCGTCCGCGACGAGCGGCCGATGGGGCAGCGGGAGCGCCGCGCCGCCACGGTCGCGCCCACTTCCCGGAGTGACTAATTATTGCCGCACGGGGCCGCCGCGTCCTGCCCTCTGGCCCAGCATGCGCCGCCCGCTTTGGTGGCGGGGTGCGGCGTCCCCTCGTGGTCGATGCGCGTGGGGAAGGTGCGCCATGCGCGCGCGCCGTCGCGGTCCAGTTCCATCCTCAGCAACCAGCCGGTGTTGTTGGCCGGGTCGCTGAAGCCGTCGAACAGATAGTTGCCGAGGCTGTAGATGATGGGTTTGCCGTGATATTGCTCGACATCCTGGGTCACATGCGGATGTCCGCCCACCACCGCGTCGGCGCCGGCGTCTATCATCACCCGCGCCAGCTGGCGTTGGCGCGCGCTCGCCATGCCCTCGTGCTCCCAGCCCCAGTGCATCATCGGAATGACCAGGTCGGCATGGTAGGTGCTGCGCGCCGTGGCGATGTCGAGCCGGACTTGCTCGTCCTCACTCCAGGCGATGCCCGGCTTGTCGGTGTCGGCCTCGAAACTGCGCGGGAAGAATTCGTTGTAACTGAGCAGGGCGATGCGCAGGCCCTTGCGCTCGATCAGCAGGGGACGGTGGGCCGCCGCCAGCGTGCGTCCGCCACCGAAGTAGGCGATGCCCTGGCGGTCGAGCAGGTCCAGCATTTCGCCGAAGGCCAGCGGGCCATAGTCGCCCGAGTGGTTGTTAGCCAGTGCCAGCGCGTCGAAATGACGCTTGAGCAAGGGCAGGGTGCGCGGGTGCGCGCGGAAGGTGTAGGGCTTGTCCGGCTCCGGCGTGCCGGTGGTGGCGATCACGCACTCCAGGTTGCCGACGCGGACGTCGGCCGCGTCGAGCAGCGTCGCCAGCGGGGCGAAGGGATCGCGCCCGCTCTTGACCACTTTACCGGGAGTATCGTCGAGCATGATGTCGCCGACAAAGGCGATCGACACGACCGCATCGCCCGGCCGTTCCTGCGCCGCCGCACCGCCGGCCATGAGCATGCTCAGCAGGACCGTGCCGCAAATGTGGGACAGCTTCATAAGCCCGCCTCCACGATGGCGCAGCCGTATTCGAGTTCGCGCTCCAGTTGCGGGGAATAGACGCGATTGACCCCGGTGAGCGCCGAGGAGCGCGGGTCCGCGCCGGCCACCGGCGCCAGATAGACGGCTTCGTGCAGCAGCACCGGCTGACGCTTGGTCTGGCTATAGACATAGAGCTTGATGTATTCAATGTGCTGCGCATCGCCGATGACGACGGCCTTGAAACGGAAGCGGCCATTGATGTCGAGCGCCGCCACCTGGTACGGATCGGCGACCGGGCTGAAGTCCCGCACCATGGTGCTGCCGCCCTGATCGATCTGACAGCGCAGCAGCGGCGCCGCGAGTAGCGTGGCCGGCAGCATGCAGCTGGCAAGGAGGCCGATGGCGCAGACGGCGCGTAGGCCGTTGGCGGCCGACCGGCGGCGCGGCGCGGGGTTCGATGCTGCGGGTAGTGTGCTCAATTTGTGCCTGCGAGGATAGTCAAGAGGGCGCAGATTAACACGTGCAGGCAGCGTAGCGGGAGGTCGGGTGGCTCGGCCGCACATGCGCAGGGCCATCGAACTTGTTTGCCACAACAAGCCGCTGATATCCCGGCGGCTTGTCGCTACTATCTCTACCGCGCCGCGCGGCGACGCATGGCCAGCAGCCCACCGATCAGACCTAGCCCACTGAGCAGCATCAGGTTCGAACCGGGTTCCGGTACCGCCGAGACGCTGTTGAACGAGATGTTGTCGATCGCGACATCGTAGCCCGTCGCGTTATCCCACGCTGCTCCGCGGTCTACATGGATAGCCAATTCATCAATTTCCGACAGGATTTTCTGCGCGCTGTTGTTACTATTATTGGTCCAGTCCGGTCCCAGGTTGCGCGGATCGAAAGTCACGCTAAAATGCTGCCATCCAGCACCTTGGGTGAGGGAGCCCACATTTACGCTCAGAACCGACGAATCTACGTAAGCGGTGGGCAGCTTATGGTCCAGGAAGTCTATATAAACGGCTTTGGTCAGCGGTGTGCTGAATTCGTTAGTGATATCGCCCATATAGAGCGCATTCATATCGAAGCCGACCGTGATCGATGACGCTTTCGTATAATTACCGGCATAGCTGGCGCTGTCGGAATAATAGCGGATGCCGATTTTCATAAAATCGTCGTATTGGGTACGCATTGCGGGAGCAGAGTCGCCCATCGTGGTGTCAATAAAAGTGCCAACGGCGAGTGAGGGACTTACGCGGCCGACCCAGCCGTCGAATTGTCCATCGGAAAACGTCACTAAACTTTGAGCAGCGGATACGTCAAACGCCATGCCTGCCGCGAGCAGCAGCGATACGAATTTTAGTTTCAAGATTGACTCCAATATGGGATGAATGGTGGATGTACGCGGACAACGAGCGTAGGACAAATGCTGTCGCGTGTTGCGGCAATGGCAATCTGCGCTAACGCCTGAGCAGCGTTTAAACCGTTACGAATGCCCCCTTTCTGTTATAAAAAATGCCGAATCGTCATCGAGCCGTCATAATAAATAAATACAATATTGATAATTTGGTGCCGACTTTATCATGGTGAAAGTCGAAAAATTGTTGTATCCCGGTCGGCTCCGTTGGCCTTTGAAAAAATAGCAAATTGTCACTGTCGAGCAAGAAAAATCGACCTGGCAGGCAAGGGCATCGGCAAGTTCCATTAATAATTGTCATTGTGTAATTGATAACTTACAATTGGCCTGTCTAAGGAGCTATCCTTTCCGTAGACGTAAAAAAGAGCTACGGGCAGATGCGCGTAACTCTTTGGTTTATTGCTTATTCTTGGTGGCCCGGGGCGGAATGGCTACCAAATCGAAAAAACCGTTATAAATCAACGATCTTTTCACTCCTAATCGAACCATGTGGTGGTCCACCTCGTTGGTGCACCCTGACGCCAATTTTATCCGTTTTTCCTATGGCGTGCATAGTCAAAATCAAAGCGTCAGGTGCACCAACAAGGCTGGCGCGTAATTGCCGTCATTTGGCATCGTTTTGGTTCTTAATTTGTCCCCCGAAACGCGGCACGCTGGTGCACCATCTCGCCGATGTCGAAACGTTTTTCGGCTACGATCAGGGCATCAGATTTTGAGGCGTCGGTTGGCGCCTGGACCACGAAAGGCTGGGCCTCGACCGCCAGCTTGCTGACGTAATCGCAAATCTTCTGTGCATCGGCGGCGGCTTTAAAAATCTCGTTCTTGTCGTTTTTTAGCGCCTGCAACCAACTGGCCAGATAGGCGGAATGCTGGGCAATCAAGGTCGGGCCGGGCGGCAAGCCGATGACGCCCTGCATCATGCTGCTGACCAGCTCGGCCCTAAGTTCTTCCCTGGCGTATTCCGGCGAGCCAAACCGCGCATCCATGTGCAACCGCGCAAGCCGCTTCGGATGGCCGGTCGCATGCCCTGCGGCCTCATGCAAAAGGGTGGCGTGGAAGTCCTCCAAACTTGTGAACTCACTGGCCGGTGGGATGCGGACCTCGTCAGTGCGCGGGTAATACGCTGGCTGGAAGCCCTGCCCAAAGTTCACTTTTAGCCCGGTGCGTTGCAGCGCAAAGATGATCTGTTCCACCGCATCGGCGCATGTGATATTACATTCGCGCGTGGGCATGGGCGCCATGCCGTCGATCTGGCTGGCGTTGAACACGGTGTAGGCCCGCATGATCAATGCCTTGGAGCCGTCCTCGGCCAGCACGTCGCCCCCACCATCTGCCTCTTGGGCGGCCTGCCTGCGGTTGACTTCCACCATCTTGACGATGTGCGTGCCGCGCTCCCCCTTGCGCACATGCAGGCCCATATATTCCGCCTGCTTGAATGTTAGCCAGCGCGGATCGCCTCGCCCCTGCATCCCGAGGACAACCTGATTGATGCCTTTGTAAACCTGCCCGCTGCTGCAATTGAGATGCAGGCATCCCGAGGACCAGCTCTTGCGCCAGGGCGGCGTGCCCTTTTTTTCCATGGCTTCGACAATAAGGTTCGTAATGTGTTCGCGGATGTCTATGGCTTGCTCCCGATGAGCCGGTGCCGGGACTGCGGCAGTGCGGTGGCTGGCTATCGGGATAGCTTGGCAAAATGCGGCCCATCTGTCCGGGCCGCTGGTCGTTTTCCTGGGGCAGGCCGTCAAATGGTCAACCCAGCATCGACCACCTTGGGCCAGAGCTTGGGCGCCAGGTTCATCGGCGTGAGGTCAGGGCTGCTCGAATCTTCTTCGAGGCTGGTCATGGCCGCGTGCAAATCGTCCAGAATGATGCCTGCGTCTGCCCATGACGCATAGAGCGCCATGGCCTCGGGCGAGTCGGTTTCGGAAAACGTCCAGTTCCCGGCGATGGCCGCATGGATTTTGCGCGCGGTCAGCGGCGCGGCAGCCGTCGGCTGCCTGTGGGGATTTTCCAGAGCGGCAGCCGCGCCGGTGGCGCGGCTGGGCGGCGCTGCGTCGGCGTCAGCTGAACGCGCCCCGCCAGTATTGTTCTTTAACTTTGTTAAAGCCATTACTGATAGAGAGAGGTCGGGCGCAGCGGAAAGCGGCATGGTTGCTGGGTTCTCGTCGAATAGCGGGATGTCGTCGTCCGGGAAAAAAGCGCATTTTGAGGGGGGATGATCCGGGGAAAACAGCTCTGGGGCATCGCTCGGAACCACGGGCACGACGGTCTGGGCTTTCAGCGCGGACGGCTGCCGATTGATGGGCGACAGCGGCAACTCGAACATGAGGCCGCCATTGGCGCGGTTGGGGTGCCGCACCAGCAGGCCCACTGCGGCCAAGCGACACAGAAAGTCGGCGGCCTGCGTGTCGTCAATGTCGCCCATGCCCCTACCTTGCACACCTGGCGCGGTAACGAGTTTGGCGATTTCCTGAAAGGTCAGACACTGTTTGCGGAAGTTGCCCACCATGCCGGTCTTGAAATTGGCCAGCCATTTGAATTGCATATAGGCCCAGCGCTCGCGGAAACCGAGCTTTTGCAGGGCACTCCATTCGTCTTTATTGAAGCTAATATAGGCGTCCCGCGCTTCGGTGGTGGCTGCCTTCTTGGCAGTTGTTCTGTTTCTGTTGGCCATGTTGTTCTCATTGGGTTGGGGGCAATACGCCCCAAATGGTTCGTACGGTTCACCCCCTTCTGTTTTGCACTTCGGGGGTTTGTGTTGTTCGAGTCATGGATTGGGCCGTCCCGGCTGCTTTGTCGGTGGGGCAGTGTTGGTTTTCGGCGCAGTCTGGGATTTCTGCTCACGCCAGTCTTGCAGTCGCTCGGACAAGTTCAGAAACCGTGGCAGCACGCCTACCTGGGGTGGCTTGGGTGCGACGGGACTGGCGGGTGGTGCCTGTGGCACGGTAGATGGGACAGGCTGGGCAGGCATCGGCCAGGGCTGCGCCGGGAGGTCATCCAGCTCATCAAGCAGCGTGATGATGTCGTCATCGGCTGAAATGGCCCCCGCAGGCCCGGCGATGGCACCCATGCCGCCCTGACGTTCTGCCATGACCTTGGCGAGAATGACCTCCTGCCTCGCATCGCTGGCAATGATGGTTAGGCGCTGTTTCAAGGCCTCGCGCATTGCTAGCTCGACAAAGCTGCCGCTGCCCGTGAACGAGATGGTTTTCCAGCCGCGCTCGCAGCCCAAAGCCACGATGCGCTGTGCAGCCAGTTTTTCATCCATGCCGCCCAACACGGTTAGCTTCTGCCCTTGATCGGCGATGCGGCCCTGCTGCTTGAAATACAGCGTGGCGCCATCGGCATGCCGAAACACACGGGTCCCCTCTATGCCTCTCAAAGACATGCCCGAATGTCAAGCCGTTTGCGCTGGCCCGCTCATAGTCTCCCGGTCTTTGACCTTGATGCACCTTGGACCTGAATTGGTGCGGGGTTTGCAGCACGCCCTCGAACTTGGCCAGGTGTGTTTGTGGATGAATGCCCTTGCGGTCGGGCGTGTAGGCAAACCAGACCGCCGGCGGCGAGGTGTCGCCCGAAGGCCGGTCGTCACGCACATAGGTCCACAAGCGCGCCGT
>NZ_JANXMI010000139.1 GCF_025354735.1 Rugamonas sp. | reverse complement strand
GAACGCGCGCTCCACGCTGACCACCTTGCTGCGCCTGGGCGTGGTCCCCATCATCAACGAGAACGACACCGTCGTCACCGATGAAATCAAGTTCGGCGACAACGACACCCTGGGCGCGCTGGTGGCCAATCTGATCGAGGCCGACGTCCTCGTCATCCTGACCGACCAGCATGGATTGTTCAGCGCCGACCCGCGCAAGGACCCGGCGGCGACCCTGATACGGCAAGGCCGCGCCGGCGATCCGGCGCTCGAGGCGATGGCCGGCGGCGCCGGCTCGAGCATCGCCCGCGGCGGCATGCTGACCAAGATCCTGGCCGCCAAGCGCGCCGCCAAATCGGGCGCCCACACCATCATCGCCTGGGGCCGCGACAGCGACGTGCTGACCCGGCTGGCCGCCGGCGAGGCGCTCGGCACCGAGCTGACCGCGCAGACCGGCCACCTGACGGCGCGCAAGCAGTGGATGGCCGACCATCTGCACACTGCCGGCCAGGTGGTGCTCGACGCCGGCGCCGTGCGCAAGCTGACCATGGAGGGCAAGTCGCTGCTGCCGGTGGGCGTGGTGGCGGTGACGGGCGAGTTCGGGCGTGGCGCCGTCATCACCTGCGTCGGCGAGGACGGCCACGCCGTCGCGCGCGGGCTGTCGAACTACACCAGCGCCGAAGCGCGCCGCATCATGCGCAAGCCGTCGGCGGAGATCGAGGCGATACTCGGCTTCCTCGAAGGCCAGGAGCTGGTCCACCGCGACAACCTCGTGCTGCTCTAGGCGTCATGGGCATGGAGCGTAGCGCGTATCTGCGGCGCCGCCTGCTGGCCGGCGGCGCCGCCGTGCTGCTCGGCGTGGCGGCGCCGGGCGCGTCCAGCGGCGTGACGCCGCCGCTCAGGGCGATCTATCCCGGCGCGGCCTCGGTCGGCGACGTGCGCGCCGGTTACTATCTCAAGCTGCTGGAACTGGCGCTGCAAAAATCGGGCGCGCCCTTCGACTTGCGGCCCAATGGACAGATCATGGTGTCGCCGCGCGTGACCAGCGTGATCGAGGCGGACGGCGCCATCGACGTCACGTGGGGGCCCAGCACGCGCGAGCTGGAACAGCGGCTGCTGCCGGTGCGGGTGCCGATCGACAAGGGCATATTGGGATGGCGGCTGCTGCTGATCCGCTCCGCCCAGCGCGCCGCCTTCGCGGCGGTCGCCAGCCGCGAGCAGCTGCGCGCGCGGGCCGCCGGCCAGCAGCGCGACTGGAGCGACACCGCCATCTTGCGGGCCAATGGACTGAAGGTGGTGGCGGCCACCATGTATGAGCCGATGTTCAATATGCTGGCCACCGACCGTTTCCAGTATTTCCCGCGCGGCGTCGGCGAGGTCTGGGACGAGCAGGCGCGCCATGCGGCCCTGGGTCTGGAAGTGGAGCGGCATTTGGCGCTGCACTATCCGTCGGTCAGCTATTTTTTCGTCGGCCGGCATAATCGCGCGCTGGGGCAGGCCATCGAGCGCGGGCTGCGCGCGGCGATCAGGGATGGGTCGTTCGCCGCGCTGTTCGAGAGCTGCAACGGCGCCGCCATCGCGCGCGCGCAATTGTCGACGCGCACCGTGTTTGAGCTGAATAATCCGCTGCTGTCCGAGGCGGCCTTGGCGCAGTGGCGCGACGAGGCGCCGCTGCGCTAGCGCCAGATCGGTGCGGGCTTACACGCCGTCGGGCGCCGGCGTCTTGGCTTTATAGTCGCACAGGTCGCGCTGCATGCAGTTCCAGCACAGCGGCTTGCGCGCCATGCAGGTGTAGCGGCCGTGCAGGATCAGCCAGTGGTGGGCGTCGTGCAAAAACTCCTTCGGCACGAATTTGAGCAGCTTTTGTTCGACGATTTCCACCGTCTTCCCCGGCGCCAGGCCGGTGCGGTTGGAGACGCGGAAGATGTGGGTGTCGACCGCCATCGTCGGTTCGCCGAAGGCGGTGTTCATCACCACGTTGGCGGTCTTGCGGCCCACGCCGGGCAGCGCTTCGAGCGATGCGCGCTCGCGCGGCACTTCGCCGCCGTGCAGTTCGACGAGCATGCGGCAGGTCGCCATCACGTTTTTGGCCTTGGTTTTATACAGGCCGATGGTGCGGATATAGTCGGTCAGCTCGTCGAGGCCCAGCGCCAGGATGGCGGCCGGCGTGTTCGCCACCGGATACAGCTTGCGCGTGGCCTTGTTGACGCCGACGTCGGTGGACTGCGCCGACAGCAGCACGGCGATCAGCAGTTCAAACGGCGACGTATATTCCAGTTCGGTTTTCGGCGAGGGGTTGGCGGCGCGGAAGCGCACGAACATATCGTATCGTTTGGCTGCGTTCATGGAGTCGGTTTCGGGTCCGCGGAAGGGGAGGTGTCGTCGGCGTCGGCGGCCTGCGCCTTCAGGCGCGCGCGCTCCATGGCGGCGGCGATGATGGCGCGCTTGCGTTCCTTCTCGGCCTGGTCGGCGGCGCCGGCCGGATCGCTCGCTTCGACGGCGCGCATTTTTTCGGCGGCCTTGGCGGCCAGGCGGGCGTCGTTCTCGGCGCGTTCGCGGCGCAGGTGGACGGCGCGGTAGTCGTGCCGTTCGCGCGCGGCGTCGGCCTGCCGGGCACTCCACGCGTCCCAGCCGGTGGCCTCGGTGACCGGGTACATGACGATGCAGTCGACCGGGCAGGGCGCCACGCACAGGTCGCAGCCGGTGCACAGCTCGGGCACGATGGTGTGCATCAGCTTGGCCGCGCCGACGATGGCGTCGACCGGGCAGGCCTGGATGCACAGCGTGCAGCCTATGCACAGCGCTTCGTCGATGTAGGCGACGGCGCGCGGCCGTTCGATGCCGTTGACGGGATTGATGGGGATGACGGCGCGGCCGGTCGCCTGCGCCAGCCGCGCCACGCCCTCGGCGCCGCCGGGCGGGCACTGGTTGATGCCGGCGCGGCCGTCGGCGATCGCCTCGGCGTAGGGACGGCAGCCGTCGTAGCCGCACTTGGTGCACTGCGTTTGTGGCAGCAGGTCTTCGAGGCGGTCGGCGAGGGAGGAGGGTGGCGTGGGCACGGCGTGGTCGTCAGCGGTAAAGCGCCATTATCCGATATCTGCGCGCGGCGGGCTGAAAAACCTTGGCGCGCGCAGGTGTTCGGCTTTAACCGTGCAGCTTGATGAATTCGCCGATTTTCGGGCAGATCACTTCGCGCCAGCGGCGGCCGGAGAAGATGCCGTAGTGGCCGGCGCCCGGCGCGACGAAGTCTTGCTGCATCTCGGCCGGGATGCCGCTGCACAGGTCGTGCGCGGCCTGGGTCTGGCCGGCGCCGGAAATGTCATCGAGCTCGCCTTCGACGGTGAACAGCGCGACGTTGGTGATGTCTTGCGGCCGCACCAGCTGGCCGCCGACCATCCACGTGCCCATCGGCAGGCTGAATTCCTGGAACACGGTCTTGATGGTGTCCAGATAGTATTCGGCCGGCATGTCGAGCACGGCGTTGTATTCGTCGTAGAACTTGCGGTGGCCTTCGGCCGGGTCGTCGTCGCCGGCGACGAGGTGGGCGTAGAACTCGCGGTGGCTCTGGGCGTGGCGGCCCGGATTCATGGCGATGAAGCCGGCGTGTTGCAGGAAGCCCGGATAAACCTTGCGGCCGTAGCCCGGATAGTTGGGCGGCACCGAGTAGATGACGGTGTTTTCAAACCACGAGAACTTCTTTTCCGTGGCCAGGTTGTTGACCGCCGTCGGCGAGCGGCGCGGGTCGATCGGGCCGCCCATCATCGTCATCGTCTTCGGCATGGCCGGGTCCTTCGCGGTGGCCATCAGCGAAATGGCGGCCAGCACCGGCACCGTCGGCTGGCACACGGAAATGACGTGCAGGTCCGGCGCCAGCAGGCGGATGAATTCCTGCACGTAGAAGATGTAGTCGTCCAGGTGGAAGGGGCCGACCGTGGCCGGCACCATGCGGGCGTCGGTCCAGTCGGTGATGTAGACGTCGTGGTCGGTCAGCAGGCCGCGCACGGTGTCGCGCAGCAGCGTCGAGTGGTGGCCTGACAGCGGCGCCACCAGCAGCACTTTGGGCTGCTTGAGGGCGGCGATGGCCGACTCGCTCAAGTCTTTCTTGAAGTGGATCAGGCGGCAGAACGGTTTGTTCACTTCCACCTGTTCGATGATGCCGACGTCGGCGCCGTTGACGACCGTGGTATCGATGTCAAAGGCCGGCTTTTCGTAATCCTTGCCGAGGCGGTACATCAATTCGTAGCCGGCGGCGATGCGCTGCGCGAACGGCGTGTGCGCCAGCGGCGAGACGGGATTGGTGAACAGTTTGGACGAGGCGTCGGCCCATTGCATCAGCGGCGACAGGAGCGAACGTTGCATTTCGTGCAGTTGGTAAAGCATATATCTTCCCGATTAAGTGTTTGGTGCAGCGCACCAACGCTAGTACATCATAAGCCAATTATAGGATATTTGTTCGTGACGTAAAGCATTTTACGATACCTTAAGGAAAGGCCTGTTTTCACGCAAGATGGCGCCCGCATCACGATGATACCGCTGAAACATAAAAAAAAGCAGCGTTTCCGCTGCTTTTGTGTACGACAACACACCGTTGTTGCACGGTGTCCGCAGGGCGGCCGTTTAATCGAAGACCGGGGTTTCCACGCCCAGCACCTTGTGCAATTTCGGCGACGTGGTGGTGTACTGCATGTGGATTTTCTTGTCCGGGAAGATGTAGGGCGCGGCGCCGAAGGCGGCCAGGGCCGCTTCGTGGAAGCCCGACAGGATCAGCTTTTTCTTGCCCGGATAGGTGTTGATGTCGCCCACGGCGAAGATGCCGGGCACATTGGTTTCGAACTTTTCCGTGCTGACCACCTTGAGCTGGCGCCGTTCGATGTCCAGGCCCCAGTCGGCGATCGGGCCGAGTTTCGGCGACAGGCCGAAAAACACCAGCAGCATGTCGAGCGGCACGCGGCGGGTCACGCCGTCCGGTCCCGTGACCTTCAGTTCGGACAGCTTGCCGTCGCGCGTTTCAAAGCCGGTGGCCTGGCCGATGATGAGTTGCATCTCGTACTCGTCGCACAAGGCTTTCATCTTGGCGACCGAGGCGGGGGCGGCGCGGAAGTCTTCGCGGCGGTGCAGCAAAACGACCGATTCGGCCTTCCCGACGAAGTTCAGGGCCCAGTCCAGGGCGGAGTCGCCGCCGCCGCAGATGACCAGGTTCTTGCCCTCGAACAGGGCCGGTTCCTTGACGCGGTAGTGCAGCTGGGTGTGGTCGAAGGCGTCGATGCCGTCCACCTTCAGCGTGCGGGCCTGGAACGAGCCGACGCCGGCGGCGATGAAGATGGTCTTGCTGATGAAGCGGGTGCCGGCGCTGGTTTCGACGTTGAAGCGGCCGTCTTCGCGGCGCTCGACGACGGTCACTTCCTGGCTCAGGTGGAAGGTCGGCTCGAACGGCTCGATCTGCTTGAGCAGGTTGTCCGTCAACTCCTGGCCGGTGCACGAGGGCACGGCGGGGATGTCGTAGATCGGCTTGTCGGGATACAGTTCCACGCACTGGCCGCCGACGGCCGGCAGCGAGTCGATCACGTGGGCCTTGATTTCGAGCAGGCCCAGTTCGAAGACCTGGAACAGGCCGACCGGACCGGCGCCGATGATGACGGCATCGGCTTCGATGACGCCGGCTGGAGTGCTTACGCTATTCATACGAGTTTATTCCTGTTGTTTCAATAGGTGGTGAGGCGCGCCGCCGCGTGGCGGCGCGCCTGGCCCGACTGCGGCGCCGCCTTAGCGCACCAGCAGGTGCAGCTTGTCTTTGACGTCTTTGAACTGCTCGGCGTCCGGCAGCGCGGCTTTGGTCTTGGTGATCGAAGGCCAGTTGCGGGAGGTGTCGACGTTGATCTTGATGAATTGCTGCTGGTCCGACGGCACGTCTTCCTCAGCGAAAATCGCGTTGACCGGGCATTCGGCGACGCAGACGGCGCAGTCGATGCATTCGTCCGGATCGATCGACAGGAAGTTCGGGCCTTCCCGGAAACAATCGACCGGGCAGACATCTACGCAATCGGTGTAGCGACAGCTGATGCAAGATTCGGTGACAACGTGGGTCATAACAGTCCTATCAATGTGGATGTGCGGCGGCGTCGGCGCAGCAGCAGGGGTGCCGGAAGGCAGGGCGGGGCGGCCGACGACAGCAAAGCACTGTATTTTAAGGTAATTCGCTATTTCTCACAAATTGCGCTTATATACAATATGTATAAGCAAATTCGTTCGACGGGGGCGGCGGCGGCACTGGCGCCGGGCGGCCCGAGCTGGCATCATGTCGGCCACATTCAATTTACGGGGAAAATCATTGGCTGACATCAACATCGTTCAAGACCATCAGTTGTCCGAGGAGCAAGCCCGCGCCGCCGCCCAGCAGGTGGCAGACAAGATGGCGCAGGAATTCGACCTGGCCTGCCAGTGGGATGGCGACGTGTTGCGCTTCGAGCGCAGCGGCGTCGAAGGCGCGCTGACGCTGGGACGCAGCCAGGCGCAGATGCAGATCAAGCTGGGATTTTTGTACAGCGCGTTCGCGTCCGCGATCGAAGGCAAGATCGCGGCGAAGATGCGCCAGGTGTTCGCGGGATAAAGCGCGGCGGCCCGGATTGGGCCCCGGTTGCGGCGCCGCTCGAAACTCAGTCCTTCAAGTCCTCGACCAGATCGATGTATTGCTGCCGCGCCTCGTCCTGCGAGGTGCCTTTGAGCGCAGCCCAGGCGTCGAACTTGGCGCGGCCGACCATGTCGGTGAAGCCGGGACGTTCGCCGTCGGCGTCGCCGTTGGCGCCCTGCTTGAACAGCGCATACAGCTTCAGCAGGGTCATGTTGTCCGGACGCTCGGGCAAGTTCTTCGAGTCCAGCTGCGCTTGTTGGAATTGCTCTTGTAAACTCATTTCAGCTCCTGGTATCAAAAGGGTAACGACGCGCCATCATACAAACAAACGGCCGCGCGCCTCTAGAGGAGAGCTTCCAAAAACAGAACGGCGGCCAGGGCAGGCGCCGCGCCATGCCGTGAACCGCCGTCGCCGCCGCCGCGCAGGCCGGCATGGTGCCGCGTACTTATTTCTTCTTCGGGTTGACGGCGGCCTTCAGGGTCGCGCCGGCGGAGAATTTTGGCGTTTTCGACGCGGCGATCTTGATCGCTTCGCCGGTGGCTGGATTGCGGCCTTTGCGCGCTGCACGTTTGGCGACGGAGAAAGTGCCGAAGCCGGTGATGCCGACCGTGTCGCCTTTTTTCAGACGCTCGGTGATGATGGCAATCAAAGTGTTCACTGCACCGTTGGCGGCAGCAGCGGACACTTCAGTGCGTTTCGCAAATTCTGCAATCAATTCGCCTTTTTTCATTACTACCTCCTTGGTTATAGAGCGCGCAGATTAGCATAAAACTTGCCAAAAGTAAGAACATTCTGAATCAAGCAAGCCTTGCGGTGACTGGCGCGCCACGGCGGCGGCGCATGCCGCGGCGCAGCATCGCAGCCCGGTCCGCGGCTCGCTTTGCAGGGCGCCGCGCCGGGCGTGTGCAATAGGTGCGCCGCGCCCTGCAAAGAGTTATGATCGCAGTCAGCGAGGACACGATCATGAGTTTTTCAGACGACATCCTGATGGCCTATGCCAGCGGCGAGCTGGACGAGGAGACCCGACGCGCCGTCGAACATGCCATGCGCACCGACGACAGCGTGGCGCGCCGCGTGGCGCAGCAGCGCGCCATGCATGGCGGCGGCAACACGGTGTTCGGCCGCCGCGTCGACGAAGCGGCGCCGCGCCGGCAGACGCTGCCGCATCACGGCGCCAACGTGGTCCAGCTCGACGCCGCGCGGGCCCACCGCGCGGCCCACCAGCACGCGGTCCGGCGGCGCGGCTGGCGGCGCTGGTCGTGGCTAGAGTGGAGCGCGCTGGCCGGGGTCTTGATGCTGGGCCTGGTGGCCGGGAAATTCGGACTCGGCTACCTGCAAATGAATTGGCCGTCCGAGCTGCTGGCCGCCGTCGCCAGCGCCACGGCCGGCGCCCTCGGCGGCGGCGGCGGCGGCGCTCTGGCGGTGCGCGACGGCCGGCTCGGCGCGCAGGGCAAGCTGGAGCAGGCGCTCAACCGGCAGCTGGCCGGCGGCGCCAGCGACGACGGCAGCGTGCGCATCGGCGTGAGCTTCATCGCCGGCGACGGCGCCTACTGCCGCAGCTTCACGCTGGTCGGCCATGCGCAGGAAACGTCGGGACTGGCTTGCCGCGGCGGCGAGGAATGGCATATTCCCGTGATCGCGCAAAACGTCAAGCAGGCGCCGCAGGCGGGCGCTTATCGCGCGCTCGGGAGCGACACGCCGGCCGCCGTGCTCGAAGCGATAGACCAGCGCATCGCCGGGCCGGAACTGGATGTGACGGCGGAACAGGAGGCGTTGCGCAAGAACTGGCAACGCTGAGGCGCTGGCCCGCGTTTCCACGGGAGCGCATGCCTGCCTTTGATGCAGCCACGGGCGGATCGCCGCGTGGCCGGCGCGCGGGCCGGGTGGCCAGGCCGCGCGGTTCGGCTATTTGCCGCCGACGGCCGCCTCGCCGACATACACCACGCCCTTGCCGACGGCCACCGTGGCATCGACCGCGGTCGAGGCCACGGTGACGCCGGCGCCCACGACCGTAGAGGCCACGCTGACGACGGCGCAGCCGCCGAGCGCGGCCAGCAGCGTCGCCGCCGCGCACCACGCCAAAGCGGCCCGGACCATGGTCTTAAACGCCCAGCAGTTCG
>NZ_JANXMI010000117.1 GCF_025354735.1 Rugamonas sp. | reverse complement strand
CGGTAGAGCAAAAACAAACGGCATTTTGGGTGGCGGTCTGGCTGGCGTTTCTCCTGTTGTTGATTACCCTCGGTCCGGTGCTGACGCCGTTCCTGGCCGCCGCCATCATCGCCTACGCGCTCAATCCCGGCGTCGACCGCCTCGACCGCCTGCACCTGGGCCGCTGGGACCTGCCCCGCGCGCTGGCCGTGTTCATCGTCGTGATGCTGTTCTTCAGCGCCATCGCCGCCCTGGTGCTGATCGTGGTGCCGGTGCTGGAAAAGGAGGTGCCGATGATGCAGGCCCAGATCCCCGCCTTCCTCGCCAAGCTCAACGACATGCTCGGCCCGCGCCTGCAGGAGCTGGGCCTGAAGGTCAAGCTCGACAGCGCCGGCATCAAGACCATCGTCTCGCGCCAGATGGCCACCAGCGGCGACGAAATCTGGAGCGCCGTGCTGGCGTCGGCGCGGGTGGGCGGGATCGCCGTGCTGGGCTGGATCACCACCCTGGTCCTGATCCCCGTGGTGCTGTTCTACATCCTGCTCGACTGGCACGCCATGCTGGCGCGCATCGCCGGCGCCGTGCCGCGGCGCTGGATAGGCCGCACCACGGCCATGGCCAACGAGGTCGACACCCTGCTGGCCCAGTATCTGCGCGGCCAGCTGCTGGTGATGCTGGTGCTGGCGATTTACTATTCGGTCGCCCTGAGCATCGCCGGCTTCGACGTCGCCTTGCCGGTCGGCATCATCACCGGCCTGCTGGTGTTCATCCCCTACCTCGGCTTCGGCCTCGGGCTGGCGCTGGCGCTGATCGCGGCCGTGCTGCAGTTTGCCGACTGGAGCGGCCTGGTGTCGGTGGCCATCATCTACGGCGTCGGCCAGGTGATGGAAGGCTTCGTGCTCACGCCGCGCCTGGTGGGCGAACGGATCGGCCTCAATCCGCTGGCCGTGATCTTCGCGCTGCTGGCCTTCGGCCAGCTGTTCGGCTTCGTCGGCGTGCTGCTGGCGCTGCCGGCCTCGGCCATCCTGATGGTCGCGTTCAAGCATTTGCGTCGCCACTACCTGAGCAGCAGCTTCTATAATGCATAGGGTGAGACGACTAACCGTGATACAAATACTCAGTACAGGGCGTACACCATGAAACAACTGGTGCTCGATTTAGGCGCAGACCAGGCGCACAGCCTCGACTCGTTCGAGGTGGGACAGAACGCCGAAGCGGCCCAGCTGATGGCGCAATTCGCCGCGCGCGGCGCGCGCGAACACTTCGCCTACCTGTGGGGCGGCCCCGGCGTCGGCAAGACGCATCTGCTCAAGGCCCTGGCCAGCACCGAGGGCGGCCACGGCGGCGCGCGCTACATCTCGCCGTTCTCGATCGAATCCGAATTCGTCTACGTGCCCGAAGTGAGCCTGTATCTGCTCGACGACTGCGAAAAGCTGTCGCCGGTGGCGCAGATCGACGCCTTCGCCCTGTTCAACGAAATCCGCGCCAACAACGCCTTCATGGTGTGCAGCGGCGCGGTGGCGCCGGCCGTGCTGCCGGTGCGCGAAGACCTGCGCACGCGCATGGGCTGGGGCCTGATCTACCAGATCCACGGCCTCAGCGACGACGAAAAGGTGGCCGCCCTGAGCGCCGCCGCCACCGCCCGCGGCTTGACGCTGTCGCCCGGCGTGTTACCCTATCTGCTGTCCCATTTTCGGCGCGACATGCGCTCGCTGTCGACGATGCTGGACTCGCTGGACCAATATTCCCTAGAAACCCAACGTCCGATCACCCTGCCGCTGCTGCGCGAGTGGTTGCAGGCGGAAGCGAAAGAATGATGAAGCTCGCCCTGTTCGACTTAGACCACACCCTGCTGCCGATCGACTCGGACCACGAATGGGGCCAGTTCCTGGTGCGTACCGGCGCGGTCGACGCGCTCGAACACGCGCGCCGCAACGACGCCTTCTTCGCCCAGTACCAGGCCGGCACGCTGGACCCGGTCGCATATCTGGAGTTCGCGCTCGGCACATTGGCGCGCTTTCCGCGGCCGCGGCTCGACGCCATGCACCGCCAGTTCATGGACGAGGTGATCGCGCCGGCGATCCGCCCGCAGGCCCGCGCCCTGCTGCAAAAGCACCAGGACGGCGGCGACCTGGTGGCCATCGTCACGGCCACCAACCACTTCGTCACGGCGCCGATCGCGCAGGCGCTGGGCGTGAAGCACCTGATCGCGGCGATGCCCGAGACCGACGCCGGGGGCAACCTGACCGGCAAATTGATCGGCACGCCGACCCAGGGCGCCGGCAAGGTCGCCCACACCAAGGCCTGGCTGGAAAGCCTGGGCCTGACGCTCGACGGCTTCGAGTCCAGCCACTTTTACAGCGATTCGCACAACGATATCCCGCTGATGTCCGTCGTCACCCACCCCGTTGCGACCAACCCCAACGCCGCACTGAAGGCCCACGCCTCAGCACAAGACTGGCCACTACTCGACCTATTCAATGATTAAGAAACTGATCCGCAAAATCCTCGGCACCAAGAACAACAAGGGTGGTCGCGACACCAGCACGCCGATCGTGATCGGTCCCGACGAGCACCGCATCGAACCGCGCCTGCTGTCGAACAATGCGGTGCGCGTCACCAGCACGCTGCAGGAGGCCGGCTTCGAAGCCTTCGTCGTCGGCGGCGCCGTGCGCGACCTGCTGCTCGGCGTGAAGCCGAAAGACTTCGACATCGCCACCAACGCCACGCCGGAACAGGTCCGCAAATTATTCCGGCGCGCCTTCATCATCGGCAAGCGCTTCCAGATCGTGCACGTGATATTCGGCCAGGACCTGCTGGAAGTGACGACCTTCCGCGGCACCACGTCCGACTCGGCGCCCAAGGATGAACATGGCCGCGTCCTGCGCGACAACACCTTCGGCTCGCAGGCCGAGGACGCGGTGCGGCGCGACTTCACCATCAACGCCATGTACTACAACCCGGCCAACGAACAGGTGCTGGACTACCACGGCGGCATCGACGACATCCGCGCCCGCACGCTGCGCATCATCGGCCAGCCGGAGGCGCGCTACCGCGAAGACCCGGTGCGCATGCTGCGCGTGGTGCGCTTCGCCGCCAAGCTCAAATTCACCATCGAGCCGGAAACGGCCGCGCCGATACCCGTCATGGCGCCGCTGATCAACAACGTGCCGGCCGCGCGCGTGTTCGACGAGATGCTCAAGCTGCTGATGAGCGGCCAGGCGCTGGCCTGCCTCCAGCAACTGCGCAAGGAAGGCCTGCACCACGGCCTGCTGCCGCTGCTCGACGTGGTGCTCGAACAGCCGCTGGGCGTGAAGTTCGTCACGCTGGCGCTGGACTCGACGGACGCCCGCATCGTCGCCGGCAAGACCGTCTCGCCGGGCTTTTTGTTCGCCTCGCTGCTGTGGCACCAGGTGCTGGAAAAGTGGACCGCCTATCGCGCCGCCGGCGAATTGCCGATCCCGGCGCTGCACCTGGCGGCCGACGACGTGCTCGATTCGCAGACCGAAAAACTGGCGCTGCAACGCAAGATCGGCACCGACATGCGCGACATCTGGTCGATGCAGCCGCGCTTCGAGCGCCGCACCGGCAAGTCGCCGCACAAGCTGCTCGAGCACCCGCGCTTCCGCGCCGGCTACGACTTCCTGCTGCTGCGCTGCGCCTCCGGCGAGATCGACGGCGAGATCGGCCAGTGGTGGACCGATTTCTATGAGGGCGACGAAATCGCGCGCGAAGAACTGCTGTCGAACGTGGGCCGCGCCGGCGGCGGCGAAGGCGGCGTGAAAAAGAAACGCGCGCCGCGCCGCGGTGGCCGCAGCAAGGGCGCGGCCGGCGTGGCGGAAGGCGCCGGCGGCGACGCCGGTGGCCACGGCGGCGACGGCGAATAAGCCGCGTCCCTGACCGCAGTCCGGAAAATCGCGGCATGAGCACCACCGCCTATATCGGCATCGGCGCCAATCTCGGCGACGCGCGCGCCAACGTGGCCGACGCCATCGAACGCCTGCGCCGCCTCGACGGCTGCGCGCTGCAAGCCGTATCGCGCCTGTACCGCACCGCGCCCATCGACTCCAGCGGCGACGACTACATCAACGCCGTCGCCCGCGTGGCGACCGCGCTGGACGCCGAAGCGCTGCTGCAGGCGCTGCACGGCATCGAGCAGGCGCATGGCCGCGAACGGCCCTACCGCAACGCCCCGCGCACGCTGGACCTCGACCTGCTGCTGTACGGCGACGCCCGCATCGCCAGCGCCACGCTGACCGTGCCCCATCCGCGCCTGCACCAGCGCGCCTTCGTGCTGGTGCCGCTGCTGGAACTGGCGCCGGCCATCGCCCTGCCCGGCCTGGGCCCGGCGCGGCAATTCGCGGCGGCGGTGGCGGATCAGGACATCAGCGTCTTGAACTGAGGCAGGCCGCTTCAGGCCGGGTTCAACTCCAGATGCATGCCGGGTTGGCAAATCGGTGGCTTATAATGCAGCTCGCCGCGTCTAAGCACGCTGACACACAGCATGACACAGCGTGGCCAACTGATTTAGCACGCATTTTTAACCCGCGACCAACTCCAAACCAAGTCGAGACCCGCATGCAGATTCCCGTGATCGTCCAAACCGTCGGCCTGCTGACCATGTCCAACGTCTTCATGACGGTGGCCTGGTACGGGCATCTGAAAAGCCTGTCCAACAAGGCGTGGTGGATCGCGGCGCTCATCAGCTGGGGCATCGCGCTGTTCGAATACCTGCTGCAAGTGCCGGCCAACCGCATCGGCTACAGCCAGTACAGCCTGGCGCAACTGAAGATCATGCAGGAAGCGATCACGCTGACCGTGTTCGTGCCGTTCGCGATGTTCTTCATGGACCAGCCGTTCAAACTCGATTACGTGTGGGCCGGCATGTGCCTGGTCGGCGCGGTCTACTTCATCTTCCGCAGCTGATCCCCTCCCCGGCAAGATGGTGGACGAAGGTCTACACTATCGCCGTCGCACCCAATTTTTAAGGATACCCATGTCTGGTTATTTGCAAGGAAACGAGATGGCCGCCGGCCCCACTCCTGCCGCCGCCGCTGGCGCAACCGGCACGGCCGCCACGCCGGCGCCGGTGAAACCGGTCGCCACCAAGGCCGTCACCATCCCGTCGCTGAACGCGCTGCGCGCCGCCGGCGAAAAAATCACCATGCTGACCGCCTACGACGCCAGCTTCGCCTCGCTGATGGACCGCTGCGGCGTCGAAGTGCTGCTGATCGGCGATTCGCTCGGCATGGTCTGCAACGGCCACGATTCGACGCTGCCGGTCACCAATGCCGATGTCGCCTACCACACGGCCGCCGTCGCGCGCGGCAGCAAGTCGGCCATGGTGCTGGCCGATATGGCCTTCGGCACCTACGGCACGCCGCAGCAGGCCTTCGACAACGCCGTCGCGCTGATGCGGGCCGGCGCGCACATGGTCAAGATCGAAGGCGGCGCATGGCTGGCCGACACCATGCGCTTCCTCACCGAGCGCTCCATCCCGGTCTGCGCCCACCTCGGCCTGACGCCGCAATCGGTGCACCAGCTGGGCGGCTATAAAGTGCAGGGCAAAACCATCGAAAGCGCGGAGCTGCTCAAGGCCGACGCGCTGGCCTTGCAGGCGGCCGGCGCGGCGATGGTGGTGCTCGAGGCCATTCCCGCGCAGCTGGGCAAGGAAGTGACGGCGCTGCTGAAGATTCCGACCATCGGCATCGGCGCGGGCCCGGACTGCTCGGGACAGGTGCTGGTGATGCACGACCTGCTGGGCGTGTTCCCGGGCCGCAAAGCGAAGTTCGTCAAGAACTTCATGGACGGCCAGACCAGCATAGACGCCGCCGTCGGCGCCTACGTCGCCGCCGTCAAGAACGGCAGCTTCCCGGCGCCGGAACACTGCTTCTAAACGTTTTCAAAAAAAGGGACCATCTGTGAACTGAACCCCAAAAGTTGGACACCAACTTTTGGGTTTTTTTCATGACCAAGTACAACGAGCAGTTCAAGCTGACAGTGGTTCGGCAATATCTGGATGGCCGACAAGGCTATAAATCAGTGGCCAATGATCACGAACTT
>NZ_JANXMI010000115.1 GCF_025354735.1 Rugamonas sp. | reverse complement strand
ATCTCTCGAAACCGTGGTCTGACCCCGATATCGTTTGCGGGGCCGCATCCAGTGTGTCGTTTTTAAGTGATGCGCGCGGTGTAGCTAAACCCACCATACTAGTTTATGATCTTTCAACACGATGCCGTGTGAGGCAGCGTCTTTCACATGGTGCTCTTGTGTACATGAACCGAGTTTCGACGAATCCCGATTTTGTCTCCGACGCCTTGCAGTTGATCGGCATCCCGGCCTGCGCCTGCGATGGCGCCGGCGTGGTGCTGGCCGCGAACGCGGAGTTGTTAACCCTGTTGGGACTGAACCCCCTGGGGCGCCAGGTCGGCGATTTGTTCGCGCGCCATGTGAAGGAGTCCAGCACCGAGCAGCTCGACGCGGCGCTGGCGTCGTCGGGCGGCGCCGGCGAGCGCTGGGACAGTTGCGTGACGCGCGCCGGCGGCCAGTACGTGTCGGTGCAGCTGTGGGTCAAGCCGCTGCCGCTGGGTAGCGCGACGGGCGGCGCCACCATCATCTTCAACGACATCAGCAGCGTCCACCGCGACCAGCGCGCGCTGCGCAAAACGCTGCTCGAGCAGCAGGCCATCCTGGAAAACGCCGCCGTCGGCATCTTGTTCAGCAAGGAGTCGCGCATCCAGGAGTGCAATATCCGCTGCGCCGAAATGCTCGGCTACGCGCGCCACGAACTCGAAGGCGCGGCCAGCGTCAGCGTCTATCCGAGCGAGCAGCACTACGCCGACATCGGCCTGGAATCGGGCCCGCTGCTGGCGGCCGGCCAGTCCTACACCCGCGAGGCGCAGTTGCGGCGCCGCGACGGCTCGCTCGTATGGTGCCGCCTGTACGGCCGCGCCATCGATCCCTCCGACACCGACGACGGCACCGTATGGATCATCGAGGACATCGACGACCATCGCAGCGATGAAGAAAAACTGCGCCGCGCCCTGCTCGAAATGCAGGCCATCATGGACAGCGCGCCGCTGGCCATCGGCTTCCAGCGCGACAACCGCATCCTGCGCTACAACGACCGCTTCGCCGAATTCTTCGGCTTCACCGGCGACAGCGGCGTGGGCCAGCTGACCGAGACGCTCTATCCCTCGCTCGACGCGTTCGACGCCGTGGTGCGCAAGGTCCGCCCTCTGCTGGCGCGCAACAAGCCCTATCAGGCCGAGATGGAAATGCGGCGCCAGGACGGCACCACGTTCTGGTCGCACGCATTCGGCTATGTCATCAATCCGGGCCGCTCGCAGCAGGACACGATCTGGATTTTCGACGACCGCAGCGCGCAGAAGAAATCGGAGGAGTCGCTGCGCAACGCGCTGCTGGAAAACCAGGCGATACTCGACAGCGCGGTGCTGGGCATCTCGGTGGTGGAGCAGGGCAGCAACCTGCGCTGCAACGCCAAGATGGAAGAGCTGTTCGGCTATGCGCCGGGCGAGATGAATCATTTGAGCGTGCGCGCTTTTTACGGCAGCGCGCTGGCGTGGCAGACGGCGCGCGACCAGACCGCCAGCGACTTCCGCGCGGGCCGCGTCAACGTCTCCGAATATCAGCTGGTGCGCAAGGACGGCAGCCGTTTCTGGGCGCGGCTGTCCGGCCGGCCCTTCGATCTGGGCGTGCCGAACGGACGCTCGGTGTGGCTGGTCGACGACATCACGGCGCGGCGCGAGGCGGCCGACGCGGTCAGCCGCGCGCGCGACGAACTCGAAGTGCGGGTGCTTGAACGCACCGCCGAACTGGCCGGCGCCAACGCGCTGCTGCAGGGCGAGATCGTCGAGCGGCGCCAGGCCGAGGCGCGCGTGCACCACATGGCCTACCACGACAGCCTGACCGGCCTGCCGAATCGCGCGCTGCTGTCGGACCGGCTGGACCGCGCGATGCTGGCGGCGCAGCGCTCCGAGCGTCGTCTGGCGGTGATGTTCCTCGACCTGGACCGCTTCAAGACCATCAACGATTCGCTCGGCCACATGACCGGCGACCAGCTGCTCAAGGAAGTGGCCAGCCGGCTGTGCCGCGCGGTGCGGGCCAGCGACACCGTGGCCCGTTTGGGCGGCGATGAATTCGTCGTGCTGGTGCCGGGCATCCGCAGCGCCGACGAGGCCACCGCCGTCGCCGAAAAAATCATCGAGGCGCTGGCCGCGCCGTTCCCGCTCGATAGCCGCACGCTGCACATCACGCCGTCGATCGGCATCTGCGTGTATCCCGACGACGGCGGCGACGTCGAAACGCTGATGCGCCACGCCGACGCCGCCATGTATCACGCCAAGGCCAGCGGGCGCAATAACTACCAGTTCTTCACGCAGGTGATGAACCAGGCCGCGTCGCAGCACTTTGAACTGGAGAGCAGCTTGCGCGGCGCGCTGGCGCTGCGTCAGTTCGAGCTGCATTACCAGCCCATCATGGACATCGGCACGCGCCGCCTGCACACGATGGAAGTGCTGCTGCGCTGGCGCCGCCCCGGCCTGGGCCTGGTGCTGCCGGACAGCTTCATCCCCATCATCGAGGAAAACGGCTTGATCGTGCCGATCGGCGAATGGGTGATGCGGCGCGCCTGCGAGCAAAGCATGGAGTGGCAGCGCCAGGGATTGCAGCCGGTGCCGCTGGCGGTCAACCTGTCGCCGCGCCAGTTCATGCATCGGGGCCTGGTCGATTCGATCCGCCGCATCCTCGACGAAACCGGCATCGCGCCGAACATGATCGAGTTCGAAATCACGGAGACGGCGCTGATGCAGCACGGCGAGCACACGCTCGACATTCTGCGGCAGATCAACGACATGGGCATCCGGCTGTCGATCGACGATTTCGGCACCGGCTATTCCAGCCTGGCCTATCTGAAGCGCTTCCCGGTCAAGAAGCTGAAGATAGACCGCGCCTTCATCAAGGATCTGGAGCAGAGCGCGGAAGACCGCGCCATCGTGGCCGCGATCATCGCGCTGTCGAACAGCCTGCAACTGCTGGTGGTGGCGGAGGGTGTCGAGACCGAAGGCCAGTACGCGTTGTTGCGGCAGCATGGCTGCCAGTACGCGCAAGGCTATCTGTTCTCGCAGCCGGTGCCGCATGACAGCGCGCGGCTGCTGCTGCGCCCCGCCGATAATTTATCGGCCGCTTGATGGGGTTGCCAAGCGGCCGCTAATCGGGCGCTTAATCGATGGTGGCGATCACCGGTGCGTGATCGGAGGGCTGCGCCCATTTGCGCGGCGCGCGGTCGATGACGCAGGCGCTGCAACGCGCCACCAGCGGCGCCGACAGCAGGATGTGATCGATGCGCATGCCCTTGTTTTTCTGGAAGCCGAGCTGGCGGTAGTCCCACCAGCTGAACGATTTGTCGAGCTGCTCGAACAGGCGGAAGGCGTCCGTCAGGCCGATGTCGATCAGGCGCGTGAGCGCTGCGCGCTCCAGGTCCGTCACCAGCACCTGGCCGGCCCACAGCGCCGGATCGTGGACGTCGCGGTCTTCCGGCGCGATATTGTAGTCGCCGACGACGGCCAGCTGCGGATGTTCCAGCGCCTGTTCGCGCAGCCAGTCGTGGAAGGCGGCCAGCCATCCCAGCTTGTATTCGTATTTGTCCGACTCGACGCTCTGGCCGTTCGGCACATAGGCGCAGACCACGCGCACGCCGTCTATCGTGGCGGCCAGGATGCGCTGTTGCGGGTCGTCGTAGCGGGGATTGTTTTTGACGACGTCCGTCATCGGCAGCTTGGACAGGATGGCCACGCCGTTATAGGTTTTCTGGCCGCTGAAGACGACCTGATAGCCGGCCGCTTCGATGGCGGCGGCGGGGAATTTGTCATCGGTCAGCTTGGTTTCTTGCAGGCACAGCACGTCGACCGGGTTTTCTGCCAGCCACTTGAGCACGTGTGGCAGACGGACATTGAGCGAGTTGACGTTCCAGGTGGCGAGTTTCATATGATATAGACTTTCTTTTTAATTCAACGGCTTAGCATCACCATTTTGTGGTGTTTTATATTTAACTACCCGGCTAGCTACCCGCTATTGCGGTGGTAGGCGATGAACATACCTGTTGTATTGACGTCATGTTAGCCGATTTCAGCGAAGCCGCCGTGGTGATTGCAATTCCATGCCAGCATGCCATTATGGAAATAATACTTACTGGCAATCTGGGCAGCGATGATCCCCAAACTGAACACGTCCTCGGTTCTTCCACCTTTCCTCGGGGATGAACCTGGCGCTATGTCACCTTATTCTGCGTCGCTGTTGGAGGTGGCGCAACGATTCGCTACATCCGTCGAACGGATTGAAATTTTCCGGGGCCTGCTATCATACAGGGAAGCGGTACGTAATCTTGGGCTGACGGAGGGCTATCAATGGCTCGATGGGAGTTTCGTTGAAGACATCGAAGCAGTTCGTGGTCGACCACCGGAGGACATTGACATTGTCACGTTCACGCCAATTCCGGGAACTGTTCCAGAAAAGCGCGCCTTGGTTAACGCGAACCTGCCGATCTTTCACTCCAAGATGGCAAGGGATACCTATCACTGCGAAGCCTTCTTCGTGGACTTGACGATCAAAGCGATGAGCTTGGTCGACAAAACCCGCTACTATTTCGGGTTATTTTCGCACCAGCGTGAAACCTTCCTCTGGAAGGGGATATTGCAAGTGCCCCTCATTTCAGATGACGCGGCGGCATTGGCTTGGATTAATTTGCAGGAGATTGGATTGGGAGGATTGCAAAATGCTCAGAAAACTTGAACATGATGCATTGGCCGCAGATCTGGCCGCAGTGGAGGCAATTCTCGCATCGAATCCAGAAGACGACGATCCCGTCGGCCATTTTCAATTTTCACTGAAGAAGGACGATATCCGGGAGAAGTTGCGGCGGTTGGAGTCGCGTATCGATAAGCATGCCGAACTGGGTGTGTTTTTCGGCGGCGGTCCCGTCCAAGGTTCACGTGGAATCAATGCAGACTTCGCCGGCAAGGCGCTCGATGAACTGCAAGCCCTTATTGCCAAACGGTATTCGGACCAACATGGCGTGCTCAACCAGAAGGGGCGCCTGCCGCTAGCAAATCATTCGAAAATGCTGGTGACCAATATCGTCCGTGGTTCTGTTGGATTTGTGTTGGAAGAATCCGGAGAGACGGCGCCACTGGTTGACACGCCTCTTCATACGATTGTTGATGAGGTGGCGGATATTTTGTCGTGTGTAGGTGCTGCGGATGAAGGCCTATTTGATGAGGCGGCAGCGGCCTTGGATCAACGTATACTGGGCAGTCTAAGAGATTTCTTCCTGCTCCTGGACGAGCAGCAGGCAACGATGCGTGTTGTCAATGGTAAGCGGGACTTCCTGCTTGACAGGGCAATGGTGTCGCTAGCCCGTAGTCGGGTGCAAGCGATCCAGATTGAGGAGGTCGGGGAAGAAATGGAGGGCACACTTTTTGTACTGCCCACCGGACGGCGCTTTGAGTTCGAAGTGATGCAATCTGATGTACGCATCACATTTGGTGGATCAGTTTCCCCATTGGCTGCTGCTCAAATCGCCGGTCAGCAGGATATCGAGGGGACGACCATAGATGCCCGTCATATTTCTAATAAACCGATGAGGCTGGAGATTCAGACTCGGACTATCCAGGAAATTAACCGTTCTCCTAGGAAGGTTTATCGATTGTTGCGCCTGATAGGACCGGCAGATGACGGGCCGGGAATGGTGGCGGTGTCCGGATAAGCTGATGCATGACTTGCAACGGATCTTCAGCAAACTCAAGCTCTTGATAGTTCTCTTTGGTGGCGCATTTTGCTATCCCTTTCCGGATTAGTACCTTCAAGTAATAGTCGCTGCCAGATCTTTGCGTGCTCGTTTGCTAAATTGCCCAGTTCGATTGACCCGTCTCCACTGTGTGGCAAAAAACGCAACCATGCGACCCCTCATAGCCCGGCTCTTTGATGTCCTCATGGATCTGCTGAAGTGCGCCTTTGCATCTCATTTCAACCAAGCATCACGCGACCTAATCTTTGGTTTCTGCTTTGCGGTGGCCGGATATCCACCTTTATTGATGTTAACGCGATGTTCGCGGGCAAGCCTGCGAAGCTTATCCATAGACGACTGGACTGTATCGGAACATCCCGAGACGCTAATGAAGCTTGCAAATGGCGAGTTTCATCAGATGGTCATCCTTGCGATTTTTCGGGCAGGGCAGGTGCCCCGGATGGCCGCATCTTACCGCAATGGACCGCTGCGGGTGCCGCGCGGCGCCGGCCGGGAAGGGGCGGTGTGGTTTTTATTTGACCGTGGAACCAATTTGTGTGACTTCGGTCAAACTTTTGTTTTTTTCACGAAATTTATAAAAATACACACAAAATAGCTCTCCATAATGGTGCAACAGCCCATAAAATGTTGCGAAATCTGATATTTGCAAAAATAATTGCCGATTATGCTTCATTGTTATCAAAATAGAACTAGAATAAATAATTATCGAAATATGCATAGTCCAATAGCGTATTTCAAAATTTCGTTCCTTGTTAGCAACCATGAAAATTACAAAGCGGTGTAAACTAGATGTTGTAAATCGCCAATAAATGGTACTATGAGGAAATACTTGTAGTTTTAACAGTGAGCTATGCGTGAAGCATTTGTAAAGGAAGAAAATGCGATCTGCATTTGAAGCATGGGCGCAGCGTGACGGTCACATCGTGCGCAGGCGCGAAGACAAGCCAGACGAATATCTGGTATTTGAGACGCAACGCCGCTGGGTCATCTGGCAAGCGGCGCTGGAGCATGGAAAATCGCCGGCCGGCCGCAAAACAGCCGCGCAAAAAGAAGCGGTGGCCGACAAGGCTGGCGGCGCGCGCGGGGCATTGCAGCGGGTTCCGGTCATCAACGCCGACGAGGCGGTGGTGCGCAACCAAGTGTTGAACGAAGTGCTGGACGCGTTCGCAACCCTGGACAGCGAGACGGCGATGGAGGATATCTTGAAGGTCATCCAAAGCCTCAAGAAGGCCAAGAAGGACGAGTCGGAAGAGCGCGTCGCCGCGGTCTCCCGTCCCGCCAACTAAACGGGCGCCGCATGCGTTTCAGGCACTACAAAGGGGGGCTCTACGATCTGGTTTGCGTCGCCACCCTGGAATCGGACTTGAGTCCGATGATCGTCTATCGCGCCGCCGATGGTTCCATCTGGACCCGGCCTGAACACGTGTTTTTCGAGTTGATCGAAGTCGACGGCGTGATGGTGCAGCGTTTCGTCGCCATCGATTGACGGTGGCTCCGATGCGCGTTCAGCGGCCGATGCCCCGGACCTTGTCCGCCACCGCGGCGACGGCCATTTTGCTGGCCGCGATCTGCGCCGCGCCGACTCGGGCCGCGGCCGAAACGCTGGGCGCCGTCGATACCGCGTTCCAGCTGCTGGGGCCAGATCACAAAGTCGTGGTGGAAGTGTTCGACGATCCGCGCGTCGCTGGCGTCAGCTGCTATCTGTCGCGCGCCAAGACCGGCGGCATCAAGGGCGCCATCGGCCTGGCCGAAGACAAGTCGGAATCGTCGGTGGCCTGCCGCCAGGTCGGCCCGCTGACCTTCCGCGGCGCCTTGCCGCCGCAGGAAGAAGTCTTCACCGAGCGCGCCTCGGTCTTCTTCAAGCATGTGCGCGTGGTGCGCATGGTCGACGTCAAGCGCAACGCGCTGGTGTATCTGGTGTATTCGGATCGCCTGGTCGACGGCAGTCCCACCAACAGCGTGACGGCGGTCGCCGTTCCCGGCAACCAGCCCTTGCCGGTCCGGCGTTGAAGGCGGCGCCGCTTCAGGTTTATACTGGGCCGGCAGCACCTTAACGAGAGGCCGACCATGATCCCGCACCACCTTCAACGCAGCGCGCACCTTGCCGCCATCGCCGCCCTGGCATCGATCGCCATCGCCGGCTGCGCCACCATCACCGAATCGACCGAACAGCAAGTGGTGGTGCAGACCGTGCTGGATCACCGCGAAGTGACGGGCGTCGGCTGCGTCTTGTACAACGACGTCGGCAAGTGGTTCGTGACGACGCCGGCGCGCATCACCGTCAAGAAAAGCGCGGGGCCGATGCGCATAGACTGCCGCAGCGACGGTGCCGACTGGGCCTATGAAAAAGTCAGCTCGAAGGAAAACGGCAGCTTGTGGGGGAATGTGGTGATGACGGCCGGCGTTGGCATCTTCGTCGACAAAAACACCGGCGCCGGATTCGATTACCCGTCGACGCTGACGGTCATGCTGCGCAAGGGGCATCCGACCGATGACGGGCCGCCGCTGGCGCCGGGCGTGACGGTGTACTGAGGTCGTAGACTAATCGCGGACGAAAAAAGGCAGCTCGAATGAACTGACCCCGTAAAGTTGGACGGTTAAGTTTGTTAGGTAGCCAAGGGCTGGGTTCTGTATTGCACAGGACTCAGCCCTTTTAGTTTCATCTTGATGCGGTCGTGATTGTAATATCGGATGTACTTCTTGATGCCAGCTTGTAGCTCATCGACGCTGCCGAATTTGTTCAAGTAAAAGAACTCCGACTTCAACACAGCAAAGAAGCTC
>NZ_JANXMI010000123.1 GCF_025354735.1 Rugamonas sp. | reverse complement strand
CCGGCGCGGCGCCGAACCCGGCCTCGGCCGCCGCCGCGCTGGCCAACAGCGCCGCGGCCGGCGTCCGCGCCAATGGTGCCGCGCTGGCCGCCGCCCTTTCCGCCGGACTGACGCCAGCGTCCGCCCCGGCCTCCCCCCTGTCCAACGCACCGCCGCCGAGCGCCGCCGCGATGGCCGCCCTGGCGCAAAAACTGCCGACGCTGGCCGCCGCGCTGCTGGGCCGGGCGCCGCTGACGCCGGCCGACCAGCTGCCCGAACTCAACGCCGGCACGCCGGGCGCGGCGCTCAGCAGCTCCGGCCGCGAGCTGACCATCCTGCTGAGCGCCGCGCAAAGCCTGCCCGGCACCCCGATGACGCTGACCGGCAAAGCGCCGCTGGTGGGCGCCGGCGCGCCCGAACCGGCCCAGCTGGCCAAGACCTTGCGCGACACCATCAACGAAAGCGGCCTGTTCTACGAATCCCACGTGGCGGACTGGATCAAGGGTGAGCGCAGCCTGCCCGAGCTGCTGCGCGAACCGCAGATGCAGCGCATGATGGAAGAAGCGGCGGCGCCGCCGCGTCCCGCGAACGCCGGGCCCGACCTCGGCGCCGCCCAGCTGGTCAACCAGCAACTGCACACCCAGGAACAGGCGCGCGTGCAGTGGACCGGCCAGGCCTGGCCGGGCCAGCAGATGCAGTGGGATATACGGCGCGAGCAACGCCAGGGCCGCGACGGCAAGGACGCCGACGGCGGCGAGCCGGAAGCGGTGTGGCGCAGCGGCGTGCGCTTCCGCTTCCCGCTGCTGGGCCAGATTTCGGCCGCCGTCACCATCGTCGACGACCAGGTCCACGTGCAGGTGCTGGCCGACAGCGACGACACCGTCGCCACCCTGCGCGCCTACGCCGGCGAGCTGGAGACGGCGATGGCCGCCGCCGGCGCCCCTCTGTCGTCGCTGGCCATCGCCGCCGACCTCGAACCAGCGGCCACGGCCGCCGCATCAGCTAGAAACGCAAGCACCACCACGACGGCCGCCACCGCGCAGCCCTACACCATACCCGCCCTGATCCTCCATGCCGACACCCATCATTCCCTCCCTGCCGACGATGCCGGCGGCGTCGGCCCAGACCCCGCCTGACCCCACGCGCCGCCCGGCCCAGAGCGCCGTCGCGCTGGCCTACGAAGGCGGCGACGCGCCCAAGGTCGTGGCCAAGGGGCGCGGCCTGGTGGCCGAGCAGATCATCGCCGTGGCCCGCGAACACGGCGTGTTCGTGCACGAATCGAAGGAATTGGTGTCGCTGTTGATGGAAATCGACCTCGACAAACAGATTCCGGCCACGCTGTATCGCACGATTGCGGAACTGCTGGCCTGGCTATATCATATTGAATCAGCGCAAAAATCTGGCGTGCCGCCGCCGGCGCCGCCAGCCCCCGCTCCTTTTGGCGATTTATAACAGACTGGCTTTGATGCAATCACTCTTTCAGGAAGCGGACTTGGAAAACTGGCACGATTTTGAAGTCGAGTCGCGCAGGGAAATCATTTCCCTGATGCGCGGCATCGGCGAAAAGAATCAGCTGATCCGCATGCTGGTGCACGGCGAATCGGACGTCTGCGTCACGTCCATCCTCGACGTCCAGCCCGACAGCAACGCCGTGATACTGGACAGTTCCATCGACCTGCAACAAAACCAGCGCATCCTCGGCGCCGGCCACATTTCCTTCGAGACGACGCTCGACAAGATCCGCATCCTGTTTTCGGCCGAGCGCGCCGAGGCGACTACGTTCGAGGGCAACGCGGCGCTGAAGATCGCGCTGCCGCCGACGCTGATCCGCTTGCAGCGGCGCGAGTTTTACCGCATGAGCACGCCGGTCAGCAACCCGGTGCGGGTGGTGATCGCGCTGCCGGCCGAGCTCGGCGGCGGCAGCAACACCTTCCCGCTGGCCGACATCAGCTGCGGCGGCATCGCCTTCCTCGACAACAAGCTGGTGTTGGGCGACACCATCGGCAACAACTACGTCGATTGCCGCATCGACCTGCCCGACACCGGCACGGTGACGACGACGCTGCAAATCCGCAACTCCATCGACCTGACGCTGTTGAACAACAAATCGAACCGCCGCCTCGGCTGCCAGTTCGTCGACATCCCGCGCGGCATGCTGTCCCAGGTGCAGCGTTACATCACCAAGCTCGAGCGCGAGCGCAACGCCCGCATCGCCGGGCTGAGCTGACAGTCCGGACCGGGGTCGCCGGCCCCTACACTTGCATATTCATAATGTCATGATAGGCCGACACCAGCTTGTTGCGCACCTGTATCGACGCCTGGAAGTTGATGCTGGCCTTTTGCATCGAAATCATCACATCCGACAAACTGACGCTGTCGTCGCCGCGCGTGAAAGCATTGCCCTTGGCGCCGGCCTCGACCATGCTGCCGTTGACGGCGTCGAGCTGCGCCTTCAGCGCGTCCGAAAAATTGACCTTGGCCGCCGGCGTTTCCGTCGGCGTGCCGGCCACGCCGGCCACGCCCAGGCCGGCCGCGTCCGGCACCGCCACCTGCGGCCGGCTGGCCGCCGCCTTCAGCTGCGCCATCATGGCCTGGATCTGGCTGCTGTCTATCCCCGCTATGCCGCCTGTTTTCATCATCGCTCCATTGTGTTGCCGCAGCGGAAAGAAATCCACCGCACGAGCCCGGCCCCAGCGGTACAATAGACGCTGGTACGAGGCTCTGTCAGGCTCCCAGAATAGCAGCGCGCGCGCCAGCCGCAGCCCCGAGCAGGGCCGGAAACGGGCTTCTGTTTGGCCGATGGGATGGGCCCGCGCCGGCCGATAATAGGCACCATGGTCCATCTCCCCGTGCGGACGATGGCGACGACAACCGGATCACCCACCACGTACGCGGAATCACACCATCATGGCAGTAGCGGAAGAACTCGACATCGACGCGGCGGCGGCCAACGGCCCCGACGGCGGGAAATTGCCCTTCATCCAGACACCGATGGGGAAGAATTTCCTGCGCGGCCTGGCCGGCGCCGGTGTGCTGGCCGTGATCCTGGCGCTGTGGCTGTGGAACAAGCCGCCCGAATACGGCGTGCTGTTTTCCAACTTTTCCGACCGCGACGGCGGCGCCATCACGGCCGAACTCGACAAGCTGAACGTCAAGCACAAGTTTTCCGAAGGCGGCACCGCCATCCTGGTGCCGACCGACCAGGTCCACGACATCCGTTTGAAACTGGCGGCCGAAGGCTTGCCCAAGGGCGGCAACGTCGGCTTCGAGCTGATGGAAAACCAGAAGCTGGGCGTGTCGCAATTCCTGGAACAGGTCAATTACCAGCGCGCCCTGGAGGGCGAGCTGGCCCGCTCGGTCGAATCGCTGGCCGCCGTCGAAAGCGCGCGCGTCCACCTGGCGCTGCCGAAACCGTCCGTGTTCGTGCGCGAACAGCAAAAGCCGACCGCGTCGGTGCTGCTGACCCTGCACCCCAACCGCGTGCTCGACCCGCAGCAGGTCGGCGCCATCGTCCACCTGGTCGCCTCCAGCGTGCCGGACCTGATGCCGGCCAACGTCACCGTCGTCGACCAGGCCGGCAACCTCATTTCCGACACCAATAAAAGCGGCGCCGCCGGCAGCGCCAAGGGCCTGGACGACACCCAGCTCAAGTACGTGAAAGAATTGCAGACCTCGGTCATCAAGCAAGTCGAATCGATCATCATCCCCATCGTCGGCGACGGCAATGTGCGCGCCGAGGCCACCGCCGACGTCGACTTCTCGCAGGTGGAGCAGGCCGCCGAAACCTACAAGCCGAACTCGCCGCCGGCCGCCTCCGCCATCCGCAGCCAGCAAACCAATGAAACCTCGGGCGCCGGCAACGCCAACCCGTCCGGCGTGCCGGGCGCGCTGTCGAACCAGCCGCCGGGCACGGCCACGGCGCCCCTGAACGCGCCGCCGCCGGCCGCCAACGCGGCACCGGGCG
>NZ_JANXMI010000100.1 GCF_025354735.1 Rugamonas sp. | reverse complement strand
CCGGCGCGGGTGGGGCAGCCACCGCCACGGCGGCCGGCGGCGCGGCCGGTTTGCGGTCCCGCCCGCCGGACCAGGCCAGCAACACCGCGCCCAGCACCAGCACGGCGCCCACGGCGGCGAGCGGAATCAGCGGCAGCTTGCGCGGCCTGGCGGCGGGCCGGGGCGGCGGCATGGCCGTGACGGCAGGCTGGACCGTCTTCGGTGCGGCGCCGTCCTGCGTGCGCGGCGCGGCGGTGGCATCCTTGAGCGGCCGCGTCGTCACCGGCGCGGCAAACTCGTCGACCAGCACGGTGCTGGATATGTGGCGCTGCGTGGTCGGCGCGTTTTCCAGTTGCAGCAGCATGCGGAAAGCGGCGGCGCTTTGCGGCCGGTGCTCGGGCCGTACGTTCAGGGCGGCGTCTATCGCTTCGAGAAACTCGGGACTGTAGCGGCCCCTGGCGCTGTCGGCCAGCTTGCTCATGCCGTCGGCCGCCAGCCGCGACACGGCCGCCTGCGGCACCTTGCCGACGATGATGAAATAAATCACCGACGCCAGCGCGTACAGGTCGGTCCACGGCCCCTGCGCCATGTGATCGCCCATTTCGCCGTACTGCTCTATCGGCGCGTAGCCGGGCTTGAGTATCACCGTCAGCGCCTGAGTCATGTCGCCGATCACGCGGCGGGCGGCGCCGAAGTCCAGCAGCAGCGGCACCTCCTCGCCCAGCATCAGGATATTATCCGGCGAAATATCGCGGTGATAAATCTGCTTGTCATGCAGCACCTGGAGCGCGTCGAGTATGTGTCCCAGGAAGGTTTTCAACCACGTTTCGGTCGACAGCAGCGCGTGCTCCTGCTTGAGCATTTGCTTGAGCGTCGGCGCCTGATAGAAAGGCATCGCCATGTAGCCGGTGCCGTTGGCTTCCCAGAAACGATAGACCTTCACCAGGCAAGGATGGTCGAAGCGCGCCAGCAACTGCGCCTCCTTGACGAAGCTGCTCAAGCCGACGTTGAAGGTTTCCTCGTAGTGCGTGGACAGGATGGTGACCTGGGTTTCGCTGGTACGCCCGGCGAACGCGGCGGGCATGTATTCTTTAAGCGCAACGTCGCGGCCCAGCGAATGGTCGCGCGCCAGATAGACGATGCCGAAACCACCCTGGCCGATGACCTTGGTGATTTCAAACTCGCCCAGCTGGGTGCCGGCCGCGAGCGCATTCGGGAATGCCGGGGCGGGCGCGAGGACGGTGTGATCGTCATCATCAGGGGGAGGATTCATGATGATAGCTAGCCATGTGAAAGGGATATCGCGAGCTTCTTATTACATCCCAATCAGCGCTCGCATGTCAATTGAATAATACATTTAGGGCGCGATACGGCATCCTGATATCCTTGCTGAGTTGCTTTCGTCGCCAGATTCGCGATCTCTAGCAGAACAGAGTCGGCCGGGCCCGCTACCGAAGGCGCGAACCAGCGACGTGGCGGCCTAACCGTGCTTGTGTCGCCGCGCGGGAACGAGGGCGGTGTGGATCCGGCGACCGACGAAAGGACGAGATCATGGCATATTGCGCTAGCGACTGGCAGTCGAAGGGCTTTGCCCATGCCCCAGAGCTACAGCTGAGCGCTGGCGTCATGCTCTACCGATGCTGGGGTGAGCGGACGCCGGGCGTGGGCAGCAGCGAATGGGGCAGCGGTTATTTCTCGATTGAAAAACCGGCCTCCGTACTCGAAGCCGAGGCGCGTTTCAACATCGTCGATTGGAACAACGGCGTTCACTTCGTGTCGTCATTTCGCCTGAAGCCCGGCTTCGCTTATTGGATCGGCCCGGTCGCCCATGGCATGTTGGACCAGCATCTGATGGGCAAGCAAGTGTTGGTCGAGCCGCCATTGGATATCAAGCTTGAGCTCATAAAATCACGCGAAGTGCTACGCCACGATGTATTCGTTAGCCCGAGGGACGGCCACGCTTGAAAGGTGTGCCGCACACTGAAATGAGGTGGTCGCTGACACGATAGCTAGCCAACTGCCCTTGTTTCCGCCGCCCGGTGCGGCACCACGGCTAGCCGCAGAGTCGATGGACTTTGTGCGAGACGTGGCCTTGCGTGCGACTGTTCTGGAGGGACCAGGTAGAGATTCCGAGGCTAAATCTTTACGCAGGGCGGCAATGACGGGAATTGCCTCCGATGATATGCGAGCTCTCGGGAATCGTGAAATCGCAGTCCAGGGAACGATAATGCGCGAAATAAGTAATCACCTGATGCGCCTTGACGAAGTTGACGGGGCGAAATAGGAAATGCAATCAAAGGAAGCGCTAGCCTACTGTTCAATCCCACGCCGAGGACTCGATGACGCCTAGCGCTCGGAACGCGGGTTTGCAGAACCAATACCCCTGCATAAGGTCGACGCCGGCATCGTAGAGGAAGTCGCGCTCAGCCTTTGTTTCAATGCCTTCGGCAAGCACCCGCACGTTGAGCGCGGCGCAGATCGCCACGATGCCATTGACGATGGCCTGTTTTGGCGTGCTGGTATCGATGTCGCGAATCAGGTCCATATCGATCTTAATGATGTCAGGCTGATACTCGGAGAACAAGTTCAAGCCGGCATAGCCAGCCCCGAAGTCATCTATCGCGGTGCGAAAGCCAAAGCGACTATATTCCCGAAAGATATTGACGAGATGCGCCCGGTCCTGCACACGCTCGCCTTCGGTTACTTCAAAAATGATGCGTTCGATCGGGAATTGGTAGTGTTGCGCCGCTGCGAACGTACTGCGAATACAAGCTGCCGGTTGGTACACTGCATTCGGCAGAAAATTAATCGACAACGACTCCTTCAAGCCTAATTCTGCCGCTCCTTTGATTGCTTGCACCCGGCACGCCTGGTCGAATAAATAGCGGTTGGCGTCAGTCACTTGTGACAGGACCGAAAAAGCAGACTCTCCGTTCGGCCCCCGCACCAATGCCTCGTGCGCATAAATCGAACGGGCGCGCAGATCAACGATGGGTTGATAGGCGAACACAATGTCAAATCCTAATTCTTGCTCATCTTTGCATTTCTGGCACTTGCCGGACGGCGTGTCGCTCTGCGCGAATGAAGTCGAACTCATGTGGCACCTATTCTTTCTAAGGAATGCACCGGAAAATCATTATCACTGATATTTGCTGGATCACATCAACTCAACAAGCGGTTCCGCAAGTCATAGCAGGCTTCTCCAGCGGGAGCGTCGGTGTTTAGCCACATGGTTTTCCTGTTCCCGGAGCGAACTGGTCGTGACAATCTGTGAATTTTCCACATGAGCAAGATGCCATCCTGTCCAACCGGCCGAGATCGACCAAGAGTCGCCGCGGCTAGTAACTGACAGATGACATTATTAACAGGTTAATCTCGGTAGGGTTCGCCATGATGGTCGTCTCGATCATGATAGCCATTGTAGTGATTTTCGTCGCGGTCCCTGTGCTCATGATCTCCGCCACGGCCCCGTCCATCGGGGCCGTAAAGGGGAGAGACGATGCATCCGCTCAAAACGATGGAAGCGAAAAATAGAATAATGAGGGTCTTCATAACGTGCTCCGTTCAAGTAAGGTAATTTACTTATAGCGTGGAGCACGCTCGGAAGTCTGTGCGGCAAGGTACATAATCGGAAAGATGCGAAGAATCTGTCAAAAGCGCAAAAGATTTCAAGACTCGGAATCGACCATCCTGCTCCCCATGATCCTTAAGCGTTGCGATGACCAAAGTGCCTCAAAGTGCCTATTTTCGGGTAAGGTGACATGCTAGGGTAGGTGCTATTGACCGTTTCCGGCCAAGAGCGGCCATCCCATTCAATCGCTGCGATCCCTAAAAATGGCAATGCATCTGCTCCTTACAATCGGCCTCTTTATAGCTCTGCTGGGCGTCCCCATCCTATTGTTAATTCAAAGAATAATAGGTGCGGATTCGCTCGGTTTGTCTTCCCGGGCTGCAATGTGGGTTATCGCAGCAGTAGTTCTAGCTATTGCAGCGGCATCTTTCAGCAATTGGCGTTCGTCTATCGGCCTAGAGGTGCCAAAAATAAGTGCCATTGTCGTCTCGGTCGCCGCAACCTTTTGCGTTCTTATATCATGGCCTCTCGTAGATGCCATACTTCGTAAGAAAGGCTGGGGCACGGCGATCGAAAAGGATCCGTTCATTAAACTGGTGGCGCTTTCGCTTCCTTACAGAGCTTTTTTAGTTCTTACCGCAGGCGTAACAGAAGAGATACTATACCGTGGTTATGCTATGGGCATTGGCTCACAGTTATTTGGCAGTTCGACAATGGCCTTGATCGTCTCGCTGTTCGTTTTCGTTACATCTCATTTTCGATGGGGTTTTAGTCACCTCTTTTCCGTACTGTGGGCTGCCCTCATACTATCAATGCTGTTCGTCATCACAAATAACCTCGTTGCATGCATATTCGCTCATACTCTGATCGATGCCGTCGGGTTGCTTCTTGCGCCGTTGGGCATGGCAGGAAAGGCCAAGAATGCGGTGACTGTACGCACCGGAGTTTAGTTCCCGAATTGACGAGGGCCTAGGTCACTCCCGTTATCTAAACGTCGCAAGGTCTATTTTTAAGGCTGCTTTGGGGGGGCTTCAGCCTGAAGTGAGAATTCGTGAGTTTTTCAGGTTAGCAAGCTGCTATCCTGAACGCCGTCGGCCGAGGTCGGCCAGGAGCGGACGGATAGAATATGGTGCGCGTCTCGGTTGGACTGATTATTGCTCGTAAATCCTATGTTTGACATTTCGTCGAAAGATATTATGCGTATTAGATTAATTCTTGCCGTAGGGTTGTTAACTATTTCCACGGTATCATTTGCGGAAGAAATAGAGTTCCTTCCGAAAGAGACGGGATTTCCAAATTTGGACTATTCGGTCAAAGAGTTGTCGAACACGGACGCGACGTCAAGCCTAGAAATACCCGGTTTTTCTACACGAAGTGCGGAAGCGTCAAGGTGGATGATGTGCGTTTATACGAACATTGCAATGATGCGGCACAAAAAATACTGGACCGCAATCTATCCACGTAATGGAGAAAACGTACTTGTTGGGTTCCCGGAATCAGATAATATCGATGATTTAGGTAAACTCGGACCCGAGTTCAAAGGCGATTACGAGCTTAAAAAAAATATTACCTGTTGAAAAGATGTTATATTTCTGTGTGCACTTGGGTTATAAATTCAAGTATGCTCCATCCAGCAACTAAGAAACCTCGTGGCGGCTGAGTTCGGGCACAAGCAGCCGTTTGATTGGAGAATTGCAGGAATACAAATGGAAATAGCGCTGAATTTTTTTGCTATCCTCATGGTCACAGCCTGGATTCGGCCAACAGCGGACCTATCGGAGAGACTGACCTGATACGATTTGGAGGTGTAACTTGATTATTGTTCTCATCTTTGCCGTTGTACTTGTCGGTCTGCTGATTTCGACAAAGTACCGACCGAATCTTCCTCGCCCTTATAGACTCCGTAGCTGCGAGGGGCAAGGTTGGCGGCGGACGTTTCCAACGGCATCAAAGGAGGAAATCCGCTCGTTCCTTTTACTGTTCGTTTCCGCATTTGCATTTTCGGATAAGGATAAACTGAAATTTGGACCTGACGATAAAATCTTAGATGTCTATCGAAGCCTGTATCCAAGTCAGTGGCTGCCTGACGCGTTGGAGTTGGAGACTTTGGCAAACGACCTTCAGAAACGGTATGCACTGAATCTAGAATCAGTGTGGAGCGACGATTTGACGTTAGGGGAATTATTTATCCGCATCCGAATTTAAGGACTGAGTTCGGCCAAAAGCAGCCCCAGGAGCAGTAATTATGCGTTCTATTTTTGACCTAACACGTGTTCAGTTTTTAGGCTCAGCAATTCTAATTTGGGTTGTGCTGGCCATTTTATTTACTCTAATTTATTATTTTTCTAGCTTTTTTTCTGATGCGAAAGATGGGCTGTGGGACACATACGAGCTAATTATTTTTATTCTCTCGCTGCCGTACGTTATCACCATAATTTTAGTGAATATTTTTTGCGTATTCCAAGGCGAAAAAGGCTATGAGTCAAGTTAGCTTTCGTGAAAAGATTTTGCCAATCTAAATTTGCGTCCGACTGTATCCGGCCA
>NZ_JANXMI010000078.1 GCF_025354735.1 Rugamonas sp. | reverse complement strand
CGATCGCCACCGCGCCGGCCTGCGACAGCGCGGCCGAGGCGCCGGCCGTCGACGCCGCCACGATGGCCGAGGCCACCGCGAAATTGCCGCCCGCCAGAGCGGCCGTGCTACCGATGGCGGTGGCCAGCTGCGTGATGGCATTCAGCGCCAGCAGCGTGGCGACGGCCTTGCTGCCGTCCAGGCCCATGCGCAGCAGCGACACTTCATTGCCCCACAATTTCCAGGTCGCCGTCGACGCCTTCATTTTATCCATCCACCACTGGCGCTGCGTGGTGCCCAGCATGCCGGCCACGCTCAGCGGATCGACCCCGATCTGGGCGCCGCCGGCCAGCTTCTGCGCCTCGACGCTGTTGAACAAATCCTCCGGCACCAGGTAGCGCGCGCCGATGCGGCCCAGCGGCTTGCCGGTGGCCGGGTTGATGCTCGACTCCGGGATCACATGGTCGGAACGGTACAGGCGCTCGTCCGTCATCACCAGCTGCATCAGCTTCCCGAACTGGAAGTCGCGGTAGATCTGGATGTTCTGGAAACCGGGATTGGCCAGGTCCAAATTGACGTCGGCCGGCATGTATTCGAACCAGGCCTGGTTGGCGCCGCGGCGGCGCGCCGGCTGGTGCAGGTCGCTGCCGTCGGCGTTGAAGCTGCCGTCGTAGGTGATGGCGTCCTGCCAGCAGTCGTCCGAGAATTCGTGGTCGTCCCAGATGGCGATGAAGGGGAAGCGCTCGTGCACGGCCTGCAGGCGCAAGTCGCTGCGGTATTTCTTGTACAGGTAGCGGTAGTCGGCCAGCGTGGTGGCGTACCTGCCGCCCGCGCTGCCGCTGAGGAAAGTCCCGTCGGGCAGCGCCAGCGCCGCGTGGCGCGTTTCGACGGCGCCGACCTGGAAGCTGTCGCCGACGGTTTCGTAAATGTAGTCGCCGACGTGGACGATGAAGTCCAGCGCTTCGTTGGCGGCGATGTAGTCGAACGCGCCCCAGTGGTTGATGCTCCAGTCCTGGCACGTCATGTAGGCGAAGCGCAGCTGCGCGACGTCGTCGGTGGCGGCCGGCGCCGTCTTGCAGCGGCCGACGTTGGAGCGCACGTCGCCGGCGATGAACTGGTAGTAGTAGACCTTGCCGGCGCCCAGGCCCGTGACCTTGTGGCGTATCGTGTTGTCGAATTGCGTTTGCAGATTGACGGTGGTGTCGACCAGCGTGGCGCCGCTCAGGGCGGCGTTGCCGCCGAGCGAGGCGCTGTTGTCGGCGTCGGTGAACACCAGGCGGATGGCGGTGTCGGGCGCGGCCGGCACGGCGGCGGCCACGTCCAGCGTCGACGGAATGGCGCGCGTCCACAGCATGATGCTGTCGGCGCGCGGGTCGCCCGAGGCCACCGATTGCGGGAACAGCCAGTTGGCGCCGGTGGCCGGCGGCGCGGGCGGCACCGGCGGCGTGACGGGCGCGGTGTCGCCGCCGGCGCCGCAGGCGCTGAGGCCGACGGTGGCCGCCGAAACGGTGATGAAGCCGCTGTATGTGAGGAACCGCCTTCTGTCCATGGTCTTGTCTCCGCTTGTAATAATGTCAAAGAAATAAACTCTAGCACGCGTTTGTGACAGGCCGCCGACAAGAAATCGAGTGTCACTTCTATTATTGTGCTTGCAAGGGCGGGGCCGGCGGGCGGCGGTTTCGCCATGGGGCGATATGCTAAAATGTCGCCCTCACCGACACACCGCCTAAGGAAGACCGAACATGGCTGGACACAGCAAATGGGCCAATATCAAGCATAAAAAAGCCGCGACGGACGCCAAGCGCGGCAAGATCTGGACCCGACTGATCAAGGAAATCACGGTCGCCGCCCGCATGGGCGGCGGCGATGTCGCGGCCAATCCGCGTTTGCGCCTGGCCATCGACAAGGCGGCCGACGCCAATATGCCCAAGGATAACGTGGCGCGCGCGGTCAGCCGCGGCACCGGCGGCGAGGACGGCGCGGCCTACGAGGAAGTGCGCTACGAGGGCTACGGCATCGGCGGCGCCGCCATCATCGTCGACTGCATGACCGACAACCGGGTCCGCACCGTGGCCGAAGTGCGCCACGCGTTCAACAAACATGGCGGCAATATGGGCGCCGAAAATTCGGTCTCCTTCATGTTCAAGCACTGCGGCCAGTTCCTGTTCGCGCCCGGCGTCAACGAGGACGCGCTGATGGAAGCGGCGCTCGAAGCGGGCGCCGAAGACGTCGTCGCCGACGACGAGGGCGGCTTTGAAGTGCTGTGCGCGCCGCTCGATTTCGCCGCCGTCAAGGACGCGCTCGACGCCGCCGGATTCAAGGCCGAAGTGGCCGAGATCATCATGAAGCCGGCCACCGAAACCGTCTTCACCGGCGACGACGCGATCAAGATGCAGAAGCTGATGGACGCGCTGGAAAACCTCGACGACGTGCAGGAGATCTACTCCAACGCGCTGATCGAAGACTGATAGATGTATTGAACCTATAGATCGGCATTATGAAAATATTGGTAGTCGGCTCCGGCGGCCGCGAACACGCCCTGGCATGGAAACTGGCGCAATCGGATCGGATCCAGATGGTGTATGTCGCGCCGGGCAACGGCGGCACGGCGCGCGACTCGCGCCTGCAAAACCTCGACATCACCGACCTGCACGAACTGGCCGGCTTCGTCGAGCGCGAAAACATCGCGCTGACGGTGGTCGGTCCCGAGACGCCGCTGGCCGGCGGCATCGTCAACCTGTTCCGCGCGCGCGGCCTGAAGGTGTTCGGCCCGACCAAAGAGGCGGCGCAGCTCGAGTCGTCGAAGGACTACGCCAAGGCCTTCATGCAGCGCCACGGCATTCCGACGGCCGCCTACCAGACCTTTTCGGACCTCGCGCCGGCCCACGCCTACATCGACGCGCAGGGTGCGCCCATCGTCATCAAGGCCGACGGACTGGCCGCCGGCAAGGGCGTGGTGGTGGCCATGACGCTGGCCGAGGCGCACCAGGCGGTCGACGACATGCTGGCCGATAACCGCTTCGGCGACGCCGGCGCGCGCATCGTCATCGAGGAATTCCTGGCCGGCGAGGAGGCCAGCTTCATCGTCATGTGCGACGGCAAGAACGTGCTGCCGCTGGCCACCAGCCAGGATCACAAGCGCCTCAAGGACCACGACCAGGGCCCGAACACGGGCGGCATGGGCGCCTATTCGCCGGCCGCCATCGTCACGCCGGAGATGCACGCGCGCGTGATGCGCGAGATTATCAACCCGACCATCCAGGGCATGGCGAAGGACGGCATCGTCTTCACCGGCTTCCTGTACGCGGGCCTGATGATAGACGCGGCGGGCAATCCGAAGACGCTGGAATTCAACTGCCGCATGGGCGACCCGGAGACGCAGCCCATCATGTCGCGCCTGAAGACGGACCTGGTCAGCGTGATGGAACACGCGGTCAACGGCACGCTCGACGCCATCGAGCTGGAATGGGACCGCCGCACCGCCGTCGGCGTGGTGCTGGCCGCCGACGGTTATCCGGACGCGCCGGTCAAGGGCGCGGTCATCGAAGGCATACCGGCCGAGACGCCGGAGTCGCTCACCTTCCACGCGGGCACGCGGGAAGTGGCGGGCCAGTTGCAGGTCAGCGGCGGCCGCGTGCTTTGCGTGGTCGGCCTCGGCGACAGCGTGCGCATGGCGCAGAAGCAGGCTTACGAAACGGTCGACCAGATCCGCTTTGAAGGCATGCAGCTGCGCCGCGACATCGGCTGGCGCGGTTTGAAGCACTGAGCGGCGGCGGCTCGGCCGCTGTCGTAACGTCGGGGTCTAGACCGTGGGTCAAGACCGTGGCCTGACCCCGATTTAGTTTGCAGAGATTCAGCCCCCACCTAGCCTGCCCCAAGCCCGAGCTATCACAAAAACGCGCAACAGGGTACAATCGACCCTCAGTTTTTTAATCGCCGCGCGCAATGTCGTCATCCCCATCCCCATCGGCCGTCAAGGCTTACCTGCTCGATCTGCAGAACCGTATCGTCGCGGCGCTCGAAGCGCTCGACGGCAAGGCCTTCCTGCGCGATGCGTGGGAGCGTCCCGACGGCGGCGGCGGCATCTCGCGCCTGATCGAAGAAGGCCATGTGATCGAGCGCGGCGGCGTCAATTTTTCGCACGTGGCCGGCGCCTCGCTGCCGCCGTCGGCGTCGGCCCACCGCCCCGACCTGGGCGGCCAGCCGTGGCAGGCGATGGGCGTGTCACTGGTGCTCCACCCGCGCAATCCGCACGCGCCGACGGTGCACATGAACGTGCGCTTCTTCACTACCACCGCCGCCGACGGCACGCCGGTCTGGTGGTTCGGCGGCGGCATGGACCTGACGCCCTATTACGGCGACGAGGACGACACGCGCCACTTCCACCGGAGCTGCCGCGACGCCCTCACCCCGTTCGGCGAC
>NZ_JANXMI010000063.1 GCF_025354735.1 Rugamonas sp. | reverse complement strand
GCGGCGCTCAACTTGAAGCCAGCCGAGAAGGGAGGAAACGTTACCCTCATCGAACGGTCCGGCGCCAGCATGCTATTTACGAATCTGCACGGTTCGTCAGGCGTACGGATCGCCAACACATTCATACTCTGCCTAGACCTTCAAGACGGAAAAGGAAGAAATAAAGAATTGTCCCTTGAGCTTCGTCACAATCACCTGAAAGTATAGGATGGCGACTGCAGAAAAACCGAGAACGGCGGCCGGCTACGTGAGCGCGCAAACGGTGGCATGCGAGCGCGTGCTGGTGGCCCTGCTCAGTGCGTTCGGCACGCTGAAGGATAGCCTTCGCCTGGTCGGCGGCCTGGTGCCACGCTACCTGACGCCGGAAACGCCGCCCGACGTTCCTGCGCATGCGGGGACCACTGACGTCGACATCGTCTTCAACCTACAGGTTATCGCCGAGGGCAAGGGCTACGATTCGCTGGCCAAGCAATTGAAGGCACGTGGATTCAAGCGCTACCGCAAGGACGATGGGCGCGCATCGAGTTGGCAGTGGGAGCGCAAGATCACCGAGCGCGAAAGGGTGCTGGTTGAATTTCTCCATGACGCCACCGATCCCGCGCTGATCGGAAAACCGATACCGATTGAGGGTGAGAAGGTCTCGGCGCTGGGCATCAGATATATGCCGCTGTGGTGCATGATTGGTTTGCCGAGACCGAGGTCACTGCCGAACTATTCGACGGTGGCGGCTATTCAACGGAAACGGTCCGGTATGCCGACATGACTTCCTTCGTCATCTTGAAAGCGATCGCGTTCGACCAACGCGCAGAAAACAAGGATGCCGGTGACCTGATCCACGTGTTGCGGTATGCTGGAACGCCGGAGCAGGTCGCCGGTCAAATGGTTCAACGCTATCGATCCGGCCAGCATGGGCCCGCGATCCTGGCAGCGCTGAAGGCACTGGAAGTCCGGTTTTGCGATGGCCATGGCGTCGAGGGCTATCAGCGGAACGGTTCGGTGGCCGCAGCCAGATTTCAGCTAGGCATGGATCCCGACGATGGAGAGGAGCGAATACTCGAACAGCGCAACGTGGCAGGATTGGTTAGCGAAATTGTCCAGACCATCCGTACAGCCATCGCGGAAGATCCTTTGGGAACTTGACCAGGATAAGAGGCGGGGGTCGGAGCCGCTTGAGTTCAACATCCGTAGTCGGCAGCGCCACGGCGGGTCTGACTTCGGCACCGCTGGCGGCGGCGCGGCTAAACCGCGACCTCGATGTTTACGCTGTTTTTACGCTTACACAGCGACTATTTAGACCATTTTTACGAGCGGAGGAATAAGCTTTTTTACCTTGCCACCTCCCGAGTACATCATGTCGAATTCCTTGTTTCCGGTACACCGAACAGCGCTGCACGGCATCTGGGTGCCGCTGGTCACGCCCTTCCGCGATGGCGAAATCGACCTGCCCCGGCTTCAAATCCTGGCCGATGGCTTGATCGCGCAGGGCGTGCATGGCCTGGTCGTCTGCGGCACCACCGGCGAAGCGTCGCAGCTCGACAGCGATGAACAAGGCGCGGTGCTGGCGGCCGTGCTGGAGACGGCGCGGCAGCGCTGCCCGGTCCTGATGGGCATCGGCGGCAGCGACACCTACGCCGCCGCCGCCCGCGTGATGCGCTTCGACGATATGGAGCTGGCGGGCTATCTGGTGTCGGCGCCGTCGTATGTGCGGCCGTCGCAGGACGGCCTGCTGCGCCACTTCGAGGTGATCGCCGACGCCACGTCGCGGCCCATCGTGTTGTACAACGTCCCGGCGCGCACCGGCGTCAATCTGGAACTGGCGACCGTGCAGCGGCTGGCGCAGCGGCCGCAGTTCGGCGCCATCAAGGAGGCCGGCGGCAGCCTGGCGCAGATGACGGACCTGATCCAGCAAACGCCGTTGGCCATGCTGTGCGGCGACGATGCGCTGCTGTTCGCGGCCTTGTGCGGCGGCGGCCACGGCGCCATTTCGGCGGCGGCCCATGTGCGCGCCGACCTGTATGTGCAGCTCTACGACTTGATCCGCGCCCAGTGCCTCGACCAGGCGCGCCAGCTGTTCCAACATCTGCTGCCGATGATACGGCTGCTGTTCTCGGAGCCCAATCCGGCGCCGCTGAAGGCGGTGCTGGCGATGCGCGGACAGCTGCGCGAAGAACTGCGGCTGCCGATGGCGCCCGTCGGCGCGGCCTGTCGCGCCAAGCTGGCCGCCGCGCTGGAGCAGCTGATGCTGGTGCCGGCCTATGCGCCGGCGTCCCGCCAGGCGCCGCAGCGGCAGTTGCAGCAGGCGCCGACGGCGGTGCAATCGTGATCGTCGCGCTGACCGGCATGGACGATGAAGCCGCGTCCGACCTGGCGCAGGAACTGGCGCTGTTGCGCGCCTCGGCCGGCGGCAAGGTGCTGCTGGTGTCGCCGGCGCAGACGGCGCAGGCTTGCGGGCTGCTCGGTCCGCGCAGCTTCTATGACGATGTGGTGATCGGCGCCGGCAGCGGCACCAGCGCGCTGACGCTGGCGGCGGCCGGCGTGATCGTGGTGCTGATACGACCGGCGGAACTGGAGGCGCATGGGCATGACGCGCTGCTGGAGCGGATACATCACGCCCGCGCCGTCAATCCGCATATGCAGGTGCTGGTGTCGGTGGCCCAGGCGAAGCAGGCTTTGTCGCCGCGCGAAGTGGGCTGCGTGCTGGTGTTCGTGGCGCAGATTTCGGCGGCGCGGCTGGCCGATACGCTGGTGCTCGACGACAGCGGCGCTTATCACACCCGGCACAGCGAACTGGAATTGGATGCCTACAAAACCGGCGACTGCCTGTGCGCGCCGGAAGTGCGCCATCTGTACCGCCAGGTGTTCCAGGCCGCGACGCCGTTCTGAGGAATGCAGCCGCAAAGCTGAATCCCGGTCACGTAAAACGGTCAGACCACCGTTTCGAATGAATCTCTCGACACTGTGGTCTGACCCCGATGGCGCCGCCGGGTGCTGCGCTGCCGCCCGTCGCTTCCACCTGTTTATTTACTGACGAAGACTTCGCGATACAGTTCGCGCATCTCGGCGGCGGCGCGCGGATCGCCGCTGGCCGTGTCGCCGATGCCGCCGCCAGCGAGCTGCCGCTGCGCGCCCCGGACGTGGATGATGGTGCTGGCCAGCGTGGCCGACATCACATGCGCGACGTAGGCGCGCACGGCGGCCAGTTCGGCGTCGCTAGGATCGGCCGGCGCGCCGACGATCACGAACAATACGCGCAGGCCGGGGTTGAACATGCGCGCCGAATTGAGGCGCGCGATCAGCTGGTAGTGGCCGGCCAGATCGGCCTGCCCCACCGTCACCGGCACCACCACCAGCCGCGCGGCGATCAGCGCGCAGCGGCTGGCCGGCGTGTCGCCGCTTTCGGTGTCGATCAGGATATCGTTATAGCGCAGGCCCAGCGTCTCGATCTGCTGCGGCAGGTCGCGGCCGGCGACGGCGCGCGCGGCCACCGGCGGTTTCAGGCCGGCGGCGTTGCGCTCGCTGCTCCAGTCGCTGCACGCCTGGCGCGGATCGGCGTCGACCAGCATCACCTTGCGGCCGGCGCGGGCGCGCAGCAGCGCCAGATTGCTGGCGACGATGCTCTTGCCGCCGTCGCCAGCAATCTGATTGGCGATGGCGATAATCACAGCGCCCCGCCGCGGCGCGCGCTGCGAAAAGCGTCCGAATTCGGCGTCCGGCAGGTTGCGCATGACGGCGTCCATCACCTGCGCCACCAGCGCGTCGCTGATGCAGAGCCAGACCTTGATGCGCGTGCCGTGGTCGCAGGCTTCGATGCGCATGAATTCCATGGCCTCGCCGCAGATGCGCATGACCATCTGGCGCAGCACGGTGATGGTGCCGGCGTCCACCGTCATCTGCATCAGGCAGGCCTGGGCCGGCATCGGCGCCGTCGCGGGAACGGGCGGCGCGGCTGGCGCAACGGCCCGGCGCACCCAAAACGAGCGGCGCTCGGCCGCCGGGGTGGTGAAAAATGCGTGCATCTTCTGCCTCCGTCTCGATCGTTACGATACAAAACAGCTTATCGATTCCGATGTAAAAACGGTCTAAAAAGTGGGCAGTGAAATGTAAACGCGGCGTATAAATGCGCCGCGCGAAAACCGTCAGACGATGTTCATCAATTTTTTCAGCACGGCGCTAAGGTGCTGGTCGGCCACCGGCTTGTCGAGCAGGCCTTCGATGCCGACCGCCTGGCCCTGGTCGGCGTCGTAAACAAAAGGCGGGGCGACCAGCAGCACCACGGCCGGCACCAGCAGGCCGCCGCAGTTTTTCAGCGCGGCGCACAGCCGGTAGGGATCGATGCCGCCGACGGCGGTATTGACCAGCACCACGGATACGGCCTGTTTTTCGCAGAAGCCGACGGCGCTCGGTTCATCGTCGGTCCATTCCAGCGCGATGCGGTATGGCGACAGCAAGCGCGCCAGGTTGGCGCTGAAGGCGGGACTGTCGTCGAGCACCAGCACCGCGCCGCGCGCGGTGGCGCGGCGCTGGCTGACGTATTCGGCCGGGTCGGTCAAATCGAAATCGAGCCGTTCGCGCAGGCGCCGTTCCGGCGGCGGCGTGGTGCCGCCGGCCGTCAGATAGGCCAGCGCGTCGGCCCGGCGCGCCACCAGCAGCGCCAGTTCGGCGTGGACGCCGTCCCACGCGAGCGGCCGCGCCAGCGAGGGATAGGGCAAGGTCAGCGCCGGCGTACCGACGATCAGCGCGGGCCGCAAATCGCCGGAGCTGAGCGCGGCCAGCGCGGCCAACGCCTTGATCTCGTCGCCATTGGCGATAAACAGGTCGGGCTCTTGCAAACTGTGCGCGGACAGACAAAAATACGCCGGCCCCGGCTCGGGTGCGCGCAGCAGGCCGGCGGCCAGACTGTTGGCTTCCTCCGGCGTGAAGCCCAGCAGCCGCACCGCAAAGGGGAACTTCCCGGCCGGCGTTTCTGTTCTGGTATCTGTTTGGGTGTCTGTTTGCATATGCGGCCACGCGGTCTTTATCAGGGAAGTCCTGTCATTTTATTATTTAACCACAGATTTCGTCGGCTTCGGCCTATAGCTTTAGCGTCGTTGCCGGTCGTTGAGGATAGAATGCGCAGGCGTCCGCATAAACCAACCGCATTTATACTCAGCTTGATCACGTATGGCCACTAAAAAACCCGCATCCGACTACAGCGAATCATCCATCCGCGTACTGAAAGGCCTGGAGCCTGTCAAGCAGCGCCCCGGCATGTACACCCGCACTGAAAATCCGCTGCACATCATCCAGGAAGTGATCGACAACGCCTCCGACGAAGCGCTCGGCGGCCATTGCAAGAACATCGTCGTGACCCAGAACGCCGACGGCAGCATCACCGTCGAAGACGACGGCCGCGGCATCCCGGTCGGCATCCACCCCGAAGAAGGCGTGCCGACGGTGGAAATCGTCTTCACCCGCCTGCACGCCGGCGGCAAGTTCGACAAGGGCTCCGGCGGCGCCTACGCCTTCTCCGGCGGCTTGCATGGCGTTGGCGTGTCCGTCACCAACGCGCTGTCGACCCGTTTGGAAATCACGGTGTGGCGCAAGGAGCAGGACGGCAACGGCCTGCACAAGCTGGTGTTCGCGAACGGCGACGTGATCGAGCCGCTGACGTCCATGCCGGCGCCGCGCGACGGCAAGAAGTCCGGCACCCGCGTCACCGCCTGGCCGGACCCCAAATATTTCGACTCGCCCGTGATCTCTCAGGTCGAGCTGCAACGGCTGCTGCGCTCCAAGGCCGTGCTGCTGCCCGGCGTGACCGTCACGCTGGCCAACGCCAAGACCGGCGACAGCCAGACCTGGAAATACGAAGAAGGCCTGCGCGGCTACCTGACCGAGGCGCTGGCGCAAAGCTCCAGCGGCGAAACGCTGATCCCGCTGTTCGAGGGCGCGCAGTATGCGACGCCGGAGACCGAAGGCTACGCCGAGGGCGAAGGCGCGGCGTGGGTGGTGGCGTGGACCGAGGACGGCGGCGTGGTGCGCGAGTCCTACGTCAACCTGATCCCCACTTCCAACGGCGGCACCCACGAATCGGGCCTGCGCGAAGGCTTGTTCGGCGCCGTGAAAAGCTTCGTCGAGATGCACTCGCTGCTGCCGAAAGGCGTCAAGCTGCTGCCGGAGGACGTGTTCGCGCGGGTTTCCTTCGTGTTGTCGGCCAAGGTGCTCGACCCGCAGTTCCAGGGCCAGATCAAGGAGCGCTTGAATTCGCGCGACGCCGTGCGCCTGGTGGCCAGCTTCACCAAGCCGCCGCTGGAGCTGTGGCTGAACCAGCACGTCGAATACGGCAAGAAACTGGCGGAGCTGGTCATCAAGCAGGCGCAATCGCGTCTGCGCTCGCTGCAAAAAGTCGAGAAGAAAAAATCGTCGGGCGTCGCCGTTTTGCCGGGCAAGCTGACCGACTGCGAATCGTCGGACATCCAGCGCAACGAGATTTTCCTGGTCGAGGGCGACTCCGCCGGCGGCTCGGCCAAGATGGGCCGCGACAAGGAATACCAGGCCATCCTGCCGTTGCGCGGCAAGGTACTCAACTCGTGGGAGACCGACCGCGATCGCCTGTTCGCCAATAACGAGATCCACGATATCGCCGTCGCCATCGGCGTCGATCCGCACCACGTCGGCGACTCGCCCGACTTGTCGGGTCTGCGCTACGGCAAAATCTGCATCCTGTCCGATGCGGACGTCGACGGCTCGCACATCCAGGTGCTGCTGCTCACGCTATTCTTCAAACACTTCCCGGCGCTGATCGCCAAGGGCCACATCTGCATCGCGCGGCCGCCGCTGTACCGCGTCGACGCGCCGGCGCGCGGCAAGAAGCCGATCCAGAAGCTGTACGCGCTCGACGACGGCGAGCTGGCGGCCATTGAGGACAAGCTGCGCAAGGACGGCGTCAAGGACGGCGCCTGGGCCATTTCGCGCTTCAAGGGACTGGGCGAGATGAACGCGGAACAGCTGTGGGAAACCACGATGAACCCGGACACGCGCCGTTTGCTGCCGGTGTCGCTGGGCGAGTTCGCCCACAACGACGCCGCCGCGCGCTTCAATATGCTGATGGGGAAAGGCGAAGCCGCCGCCCGCCGCGCATGGATAGAAGAACACGGCAACGAGGCCGAAGCCGACATTTAATCAGAATCCGAACACCGAATACACATGACACAAGCAAACCTCTTTGACGAACAGCCGCCGCCTCCGGGTGAACCGGGCGGCCCGACCGATGGCGGCGAAGTGCTGACGCTGTCCACCTTCGCCGAACGCGCCTACCTCGATTACGCCATCTCGGTGGTCAAGGGCCGCGCCCTGCCCGACGTCTGCGACGGCCAGAAGCCGGTGCAGCGCCGCATCCTGTACGCGATGAATGAACTGGGCCTGAGTTCGACGGCCAAGCCGCGCAAGTCGGCGGCGGTGGTCGGCGACGTGCTCGGTAAATTGCACCCGCACGGCGACCAGTCGGTGTACGACGCGCTGGTGCGCATGGCGCAGGACTTTTCGCTGCGCTACCCGCTGATCGACGGCCAGGGCAATTTCGGCTCGCGCGACGGCGACGGCGCGGCGGCGATGCGCTACACGGAAGCGCGTTTGACGCCGATCGCGAAGATTTTGATGGACGAGATCAATCTCGGCACCGTCGACTTCCAGGCCAACTACGACGGCTCGACCGAGGAACCGCGCCTGCTGCCGGCGCGGCTGCCGATGGTGCTGCTGAACGGCGCGTCGGGCATCGCGGTGGGCCTGGCGACGGAAATCCCGTCGCACAATCTGACCGAGGTGGCGCAGGCCGCCGTGGCGCTGATCCGCAATCCGAAGATGACGCACGGCGAGTTGATGGCGATGATACCCGGCCCGGACTTCCCGGGCGGCGGCCAGATCATCACGCCGCCGGCGCAGATCATGGAGATGTACGCGACGGGACGCGGCAGCATGAAGGTGCGGGCGCGCTGGAAGATCGAAGAGCTGGCGCGCGGCCAGTGGCAGGCGGTGGTCACCGAACTGCCGCCGGGGACGTCGTCGCAGAAGGTGCTCGAAGAAATCGAAGAACTGACCAACCCGAAGATCAAGCTCGGGAAAAAGGCGCTGTCGCCGGAGCAGGTCGCGCTGAAATCCTTGATCCTCAATTCGCTCGACACGATACGCGACGAATCGGGCCGCGCCGCGCCGGTGCGGCTGGTGTTCGAGCCGAAGTCGAAGAACCAGGACCAGACCGAATTCATGCTGATGCTGCTGGCGCATACGTCGCTGGAATCGTCGGCCTCGATCAACCTGGTGATGATAGGCGGCGACGGCCGTCCGCGCCAAAAGGGCCTGGGCGAGATTTTGCAGGAGTGGATCGATTTCCGCTTCATCACCGTCACGCGGCGCACGCAGTTCAAGCTGTCCAAGGTCGATGCGCGCATCCATATCCTGGAAGGCCGCGAGACCATCCTGCTCAATATCGATGAAGTCATCCACGTCATCCGCACCGCCGACGAGCCGAAGGCCGCGCTGATCGCGCGCTTCCGCCTGTCCGATATCCAGGCCGAGGATATTCTGGAAATCCGCCTGCGCCAACTGGCGCGGCTGGAAGCGATCAAGATCCAGCAAGAGCTGGCGGAGCTGCGCAAGGAACGCGGTTCGCTGCAAGACCTGCTGGACAATCCGGCGTCGATGAAGCGCGCCATCATCAAGGAAATCGAAACCGACACCAAGCAGTTCGGCGACGCCCGCCGCACGCTGATCGAGGAAGCGCAACGGGCCGTGGCCGAGCAGAAGGTGGTCGACGAAGCGGTCACCGTCATCATTTCGGAAAAAGGCTGGATACGCGCGCGCACCGGCATCGGCCACGACCCGGCGCAGTTCGCGTTCAAGGCGGGCGATACGCTGTATGGCGCCTTTGAATGCCGCACCGTCGATACGCTGCTCGGCTTCGGCAACAACGGCAAGGTGTATTCGGTGCCCGTGGCCGCGCTGCCGAACGCGCGCGGCGACGGCGTGCCGATTACCACGCTGGTCGACTTGTCGGGCGGGGCGCGGATACTGCACTACTTCGCCGGCTCGGGCGACAAGCAGCTGATGCTGGCGACCAGCGCCGGTTACGGCTTCATCGCCAAGGCCGGCGACATGGTCAGCCGGCTCAAAGGCGGCAAGGCCTTCATCACGCTGGACGAAGGCGATTTGCCGCTGCCGCCGAGCGTGATCGACGACAAGGCCAGCGCGGTGGCGGTGGTGTCGGCGAACGCGCGGGTGCTGGTGTTCGGTCTCGATGAAATGAAGACCCTGACCAACGGCGGCCGCGGCGCGATCCTGATAGAGCTCGACGACAAGGAAGTGCTGGTCGCGGCGCGCGCCATCAGCCAGAAGGGCGTGATCGTGTCCGGCATCGGTCGTGGCGCCAAGCCGCAGGACGTGCGCCTGGTGGCGACCGGACTGACGGCCCATATCGGCAAGCGCGCGCGCAAGGGCAAGGCGCTGGAAACGAAGATCAAGCCGCTGACGTTGACGCCTATCGTTTAAATACGACGACAGCGGTAAACGAAAAAAGCCAGTTCAAAG
>NZ_JANXMI010000018.1 GCF_025354735.1 Rugamonas sp. | reverse complement strand
GTTCCTCCCTTGTTAGGCGCGACTGTCTACCAGAACGCGCGGGCGATAGGCCAGCGCTCATATGCGAGCCGCGCGGCGAGCAGCAGGCTGATCGTCACCAGCAGCGGCCTGATCAGACGCGCGCCAACACGCATCGCCGCGCGCGCGCCAAGATGCGCGCATGATCCGCATCGTGCTCGCCGACGACCACGCCATCGTGCGCGAAGGCCTGGTCGCCATGATAGACCGCCAGCCCGACATGTCCGTCGTCGGCGCCGCCGCGAACGGCCGCGACGCCGTCGATTTATGGGCGCTGCACCGGCCCGACGTGACCCTGCTCGATTTGAGGATGCCGCTGCTCGACGGCGTCGCCGCGATCCAGCACATCCGCCGCCTCGACCACGGCGCCCGGATTATTTTATTGACGACCTTCGATACCGACCACGATATCGCGCGCGCCATCAAGGCCGGGGCCCGCGCCTATCTGCTCAAGGACGCGCTGCGCGACGAGATTTTCGACTGCATCCGCCAGGTCCATGGCGGCGCCACCTGCATCGCGCCGGGGCTGATCGCGAAACTGGCCGTCGGCATGAGCGCCGAGGACTTGACCGAGCGCGAGCTGGAGGTGCTAACGCTGGTCGCGGCCGGCCGCAGCAACCGCGACATCGGCGAACTGCTGTTCGTCGGCGAAACCACCGTCAAATCGCACTTGCGCAGCATCTTCGTCAAGCTCAATGTCGCCAGCCGGACCGAGGCGGTCAGCCTGGCGAACCGGCGCGGCCTGGTCCACCTGTGAGCCGTTTGTAGCCGCGGAAAAAGCGTGGCGCGCTGTATTTTTTACAATATTAATCATCCTAAAGCAGTAGCCTGCCCTGCTCCTTTCCAGCCAGGCAAAAAGTCTTCCTCCGACCGATGGCCGGCGACGGCCGTGCGCGCCATACTGCGTTCATGCTAGCTGGCTCCGGGGGAACGGTATGACGACGCAAGAGTGCATCAAGGTCCACATCGACTATCGGGACTGCCTGGTCGCGGCCGGCTTGGCGGCGACGCTGGGCGGCCAGGCCGATTTCCAGCTGGTCGGCGGCGGCTCGGCCACGGCGCCACCGCCGGACCACGCGGCCCCGGGCGCGCCGGCGGTGATCGTCGCCGATTACGAATCCGCGCTGGCCTGCCTGGCGCGGCAAAAAAACGCGCCGTCCCGGACCGGCGGGCGCTGCGCCGGCATCCTGATCTTGAGCGACCGCCACAGCGAATCGGAAATACGCTATGCGCTGGCCCAGGGCGCGCGCGGCTACCTCGCGCTCGACTGCGCCCTGGACGAGCTGTTCGACGCGGTGCGGGCGGTGCGCCACGGCCTGCGCTATCTGGACGCGGGCGCGCAGCAACACATCATCGACAGCTGCGACCGGAAAATACTGACGGAACGGGAAACCGACGTGCTGCGCCTGCTGGTCGAAGGCGACGGCAACAAGGGCATCGCCAGGAAACTCAACATCGCGCCCGACACCGTCAAATCGCACGCCAAATCCATCTTTCAAAAACTGGGCGCGGCCAGCCGCACCGAAGTGGCGACGCTGGCGGAACGGCGCGGCCTGCTCAAGCTGCCGGCCGCCGCCGCACCATCCGGCCAAGGCCACGACCACGGCCACGGCCTTGGCCACGGCCTCGTCGCCCTCAGCCTGTAGCGCGGGGCGCCGGCCCTGCCCTATTTGCGCGGCGCCGGCTCCTGATAATAACTGCCGAACATCGTCAGCGGCGACCAGGCCGGTTCCACCGGCAAGGGCGGCGGCGCCAGCTTGGCGTACTCGCCCGCCGCATACACCACCTTGCCGCCGACCATAGTCAGCACCGATTCGATCTGCCGGATCTGCGCCGCCTTCACGGTCATGTAATCGGCCGACAACAAGGCCACGTCGGCGTACTGGCCGGGCAGGATGCGGCCCTTGACCGTTTCCTCCTGCGAGAACCAGGCGCTGCCCACCGAATACGCGGCCAGCGCTTCCTCGCGGCTCAACACATTGTCTTTCGACAGCACGGTGCGGCCGGACGCCACCTTGCCGGTGGTCAGGAAGTACAGGCCGACCCAGGGATTGAAGGATGAGCGCGTCGCATCCGTGCCCATGCCGACGGCGATGCCGGCCTTGAGCATGCGGCGCACCGGCGGCGAATATTGGCCGGCGGCGGCGCCGTAGCGGGTGACGAAATCGTCGCCCAGGAAATACATGCGGTCCTGGATGGCGATGCCGCCGCCGAGCGCGGCGATGCGGCTCATATTGGCCGGCTTGACCGTTTCGGCGTGGTCGATGGCCCAGCGCAGGCCGTTGAGCGGAGTGCGGGCGTTGACCGCCTCGATCGCCGTCAATATCCGCGAAATCGATTCGTCATAGGTGGCGTGGATGCGGAACGGCCAGCGCGCCTTGACGAACTGGGTCAGTATCGCTTCCAGTTCGGACTCCATGGCGGCGTCCTGCACCGGGCGCGGCGAGCGGAAATTTTCAAAATCGCCGGCCTTCCACAACACCCATTCGCCGGCGCCCTCGAGCTCGAAGCCGTGCTCGCGGCCCTGGTCCAGGTTGTCGCCGGCCTTGTTGTTTTTGATCCAGGCCTGGTAGTCGTCGAATTCCTTGCCCGGGTGCTGGGCGAACAGGTAAAACGATACCCGCAGCGGCAGCTTGCCCGACTGCACCAGGTGGACCGAGGTCGCGTAATCGTCGGGATACGTGAAGCCGCCGCCGCCGGCGTCGATCACGCTGGTCAGGCCGAAGCGCGCCAGTTGCTGGAACAGCTGCTGGGTGGAATTGGCCGCGGCCTTGGGTTCGAGCTTGGGCAGCTTCGCCAGCAGGCTGTAGAAAATGCCGGGGTCCGGCGTGGCGCGCACCACGCCGGTGGGGTCGCCGTTGGCGTCGCGTTCGATGGTGCCGCCGACCGGTTCGGGCGTGTCGCGCGTCAGATTGAGGGCCTTGATGGCGGCCTTGTTGAGCACGATGACGCTGTAAAAATATTGCACGAACACGGGCGTCGACGGCGCGGCCGCGCTCAGTTCGTCCGGCGTCGGCAGGCGGTGCTCGGCGAACTGCCACGGCGTGAAGCCGCCCACCACCCGCACCCATTCCGGGTCCGGCGTGCGCCTGGCCTGCACCCGCACCATGTCGATGGCCTGGCGCAGCGTCGGCACGCCGTCCCAGCGCAGCTCGGCGGAGAACGAGGTGCCGCCGCGCAGATAGTGCGAGTGCGAGTCGTTCAGGCCGGGGATCAAGCGCCGGCCCCCGGCGTCGATGACGACCGTGGCCGCCTGCCGGTACGGCGCCATCTCGGCGGTCGCGCCGACGGCGATGATCTTGCCGTCCTTGATGGCGACCGCTTCCGCGCTGGGCTTGGCGGCGTCCAGCGTGGTGACGCGGGCGTTGGTGATGATGGTGTCGGCGGCGACGGCCTGGGCCGCCGCGCCGGGCGCCAGCCACAAGCCCAGATACAGGCCGAGCAGCGCGGCTAGCGCAGATCTGCGCGGGTACATTCGTGTAATAGACATGATCCACATCCTTTAGCGGGGAGAATTCAAAACAGGCGCGCGCCCCGTCGTCGCAACGGCGGGCAATGACGGCCACCGGCTCCGATGATAGGCGCGCGTGCGCCGAATCCGTCCCCCCTGTACGGGTGAATCGGCAACATGGCGCCGGCACTCGCTTGGGTGATAGCGGCGCTTCCCACGCGCTGCTAGAGTGGTTCAGGGTTGCAGCGGCCTGCGCCGCGCCGCCCTTCCGCACCTCCACCGACCCTTTTATCGGAGATACACCATGAGCAAGCTAGCGTTGTCGTCACTATTCGCGGCCGGCGCGGCGCTGCTGTGCGCCGCCGGCCCGGCCGCCGCCGCGCCGCTGCTGTCGGCCAGCAAAATCACCTTCGGCGACGCCGGCACCCTGTTCATCGCCGACTGGAAGGCGGCCACGATCTATGCGCTCGACGTGCCCGACGCCAAGGGCGGCAGCGGCGCGCCGTACAATCTGGCCGACGTCCAGCAGACCATCGCCGCCGCCCTCAAGCAGCCGGTCGCCGCGCTGCGCTTCGAAGACCTGGCGGTGCAGCCGGGCAGCGAAACGGCCTACGTCGCCCTGACGATAGGCAGCGGCGCCGGCCCGCGCTCGGCCGCCATCGTCGCCATCGACCACACCGGCAAGGTGCGCCGCGTCGACACCCACGCCCTGCGCAACGCGGCCGCCATCACCGACGCGCCATCCAAGGACCTGAAGTTCTGGCGCACGCTGCCGGCGCAAAGCCTGACGGTGACGGACATGAAGTTCTACGCCGGAAAATTGTATGTCGCCGGCTTGTCCAACCGCAGCTTCGCCTCCACGCTGCGGGTCTACGACTATCCCTTCAAGGGCGCGGCCCAGACCGCGACGGTGGAAATGTACCATCCGGTGCACAATGAAATCGAAACCCGGGCGCCGATCCGCGCCATGTCCATCATGACGATCGGCGGCGAACCGACGCTGGTGGCCGCCTACACCTGCACGCCGCTGGTGACCATACCGCTCAGCGCCATCAAGGACGGCGCCCACATCGTCGCCAAGACCATAGGCGAAATGGGCTGGGGCAGCGCGCCGGCCGGACTGGTGACGTACAAGCTGGGCGACACCGACTACGCCTTGCTGGCCAACTCCAGCCGCGCGGCGGACCTGCTGTCGCTGAACGAACTCGCCAGCGGCGCGGCCAAGCCCGGCCTGGACCGGCCCATCGACTGGCCGGCCGGCCCCTATTCCGGCGTGAAAGCGGTGATGACGCCGATCGCGGCGGTCATGCGCATCGACAACCTGAACCCCATGCTGCTGCTGGCCCTGCGCCGCGACGACGCCTCCGGCGCCATGCAGCTGGTGTCCATACCCAAGGGCGTGTATCTGCGCCTGAGCGACTTCGTCAACGAATACGATTTCCCCGACTACGTCTACCCGGCCGGCGACAAATTCCGCGACTTCCACAAATATGGCCGCACCATCGAAGGCTATCCCGAGCTGGCGCGCTGACATGAAACGCGCGCTGGCCGGCCTGCTGTTCGGCGCCGCCGGCGCCTGTGGCGCCGCGCAGCTGACGCCGTCGGGGCCCACCGTGCCCGAAAACCTGCTGCGCATCGAACTGCGCCTCGACGCGCCGGCGCGGGCGCCGCTGGACCCGCGCTTCGTCAAGTTGTATGACGAGTCCGGCCATGTGATCGATGATGCCTTCCTCGACCTCGCGCTGCCCGACCGGGACGGCCGCACCATCGCGCTGCTGCTGCATCCGGGGCGCATCAAGACCGGCGTCGGCCCCAATCTGGCGCTCGGCCCGGCGCTGCGGCAGGGCCAGCTGGTCAGGCTGGCGATCACCGATCCCGGCCTCGGCCAGCCGGTGTACAAGCAATGGCGCGTGACGGCGGCCGTACGGCAAGCCATCGCCCCGGCCGACTGGAAGCTCGAGGTGCCGCCGGCGCGCGGCCTGCGGCCGCTGACGGTGGCGATGGCGGCGCCGCTGAGCGCCAGCTCGGAACAATTGATCGCCGTCGGCACCGCGGACGGCGCGCGCCTGCCCGGCCGCGTACAATTATTTTCGGGCGAATCGCACTGGCGCTTCACACCCGCGTCCCCATGGACCCCGGGCCGCTATTTTTTGCGCATCCACCCCAGCATCGAAGATCCCGCCGGCAACCGGCTTTGCTCGGCATTCGAGCAGGCCGGGCAAAGCCAGAGAGCTTGCGACGATGAAGTCACGATCGCGTTTTCCATCCAACCTTGAGGAGTTTTTCATGAACCGTTTTACCAACAAAACCGTCTTGATTACTGGTGGCAATAGTGGCATCGGCCTGGCCACGGCCCAGCAATTTTCCCGGGAAGGCGCGCTGGTCATCATCACCGGGCGCGACGCGGCCAGGCTGGAGGAGGCCAAACAGCAGCTGGGCGGCACCGCCATCACCCTCCTCAGCGACGCGGCCGACAGTTCCTCGGCCAGGGCGCTGGGCGCCGCGCTGCGGACCCGGGACATCACGCTCGATGCCGTCTTCATCAACGCCGGCATCGCCAAATTCTCGCCGCTCGACGATGTCGACGACGCCTTTTGGGACCACACCTTCAACACCAACGTCAAGGGCGCCTATTTCACCATCCAGGCCATCGCGCCCTTGCTCAACAGCGGCGCGGCCGTGATCTTGAACGGCTCCATCAACGCCCACATCGGCATGCCCAATTCCAGCGTCTACGCGGCCAGCAAGGCGGCCCTGATTTCCTTCGCCAAAACCCTGTCGGCCGAACTGATCGTGCGCGGCGTGCGCGTCAACGTCATCAGCCCCGGCCCGGTCGCTACGCCCATCTACGGCAAACTGGGCATGGCCGAAGCGCTGCTGAACGAAGTGGCGGCCGGCATCCAGGCCCAGATTCCGCTCAAGCGCTTCGGTACGGCCGATGAAATCGCCAGCGCCGTGTTGTATCTGTCCAGCCCGGAAGCGGCCTTCATCGTCGGCACCGAGCTGATTATCGACGGCGGCATGAGCCAGCTCTAGCGCCGTCGTTGGAATTATTTTCCCGAGTTCAAAAACGGGATCGGGGCCGAGCCGTATATCGAGGTCGGCAACACGCCGTTCCACTTGCTGGCCTTGGTCTGCTCGACCTCGATGCGGCGCAATTCGAGCACGTCCTTGCTCTGCGCCAGCGCCTGGGCCTGCACCTTCAGGCTGTCGGCCTCGGCGGTGGCAATCTTCAATGCGGCGTAAGCCTTGCCGTCCGCCGTCGCCTTCAGCGCCGAAGCCTCCGCTTCCGCCACGGCGACCTTTTGCTTTTGCTCCGCCTCGACGGTCTTGAGCTTGTTTTCCGCGCCCAGGCGCAATTGTTCCTGCGTGACTTTTTCGTTGATCGCGCTCATGTAGGATGGCGAGAACGAAAAGCCGCGCATGTCGATGCTGATGACCTGGGCGCCATACAGCGCCAGCTTCACGCGCAGGGACGCGGAAATATCCTGCGACACGGTGGCGCGGCGGGCGATCAGGTCCGGCGCGCTGTACCGTGCGGTCACGGCCTTGAACACTTCTTGCGTCGCCGTTTGCACATACGACAGCATATTGCCGTCGTGGCTGTACTTCTCGAACACTTCGGGCACGCGTTCCGGGCTGATCGAATAGCGCACCGTCATGCTGACCTTGACCGGCTGGGTGTCGGAGGTGCTGCCTTCGGCGCCTTCGATATCGGCCTGTTCGGCGCGGATATTGAACACGGTGAGTTTTTGCCACGGCGGCAGCAGGGCCAGGCCCTCGTCTTCGATGCCGGTGATTTTCCCGAAGGTCGTCACCACGCCCCGGAAACCGGTCGGCACGGTATAAAAAGGCCATAGCCAGGACAGCAGCAAAAACAAGAGCAGGCCAGATACCACGTAGACCACCGGTTTCGAACCGGGGCCGAAAGAAATAGGACCAAACATGTCAACTCCTTAAAGGGCGGTGCGCCCTGTCGCATTGTAAACATTATAAGCATTCTAATAATGCAAATGGACAATAGTTGAGTCGGTCAAGGTTTTCTTGCGGCCGCCCGCGCCGCGTCAGGCCGGCTTGACCACCGGCGCCGGCGCCACCACCAGTGGCATGGCGCGTATTGCGATTGAAATCAGGCGGGCAGCGGCATGCGCGTCGCTTGCAACAGCGTGCGTACCGTGGTTTGCGCGTTGTCTAAAATGTTTTTTGAAATCACTTCATCGACCGACAGCCGCGACAGCGTCACCGCGCCGACGATGGTGGAGACGATGGCGTCCGACACGCTGACGTTGTCGGCGATGCCCATCTGGCCCATCATGCGCGCGAACGATGCCGTGAAGCGCTGATAGCCTTCCATCGCGACCGTCCTGATGTGGTCGTTGGAGTGGTACAGCTCGCTGCCCAGATTGGCCAGCGGACAGAGCTTGCCGGTGCCGTCCTCGCGCGACTGATAGAGATACAGGCTGACGATGGTTTCCATCGATTCCAGCGGACCTTTGCCGGCGACGGCCTCGTCGTAAAACCGGAACAGCTCCTCGTTCGCTTCCCGGTTGGCCTCGGCGATCAGTTGCTCCTTGGACTCGAAGTGGCGATAGAAACCGCCCTGTGTCAAGCCGGCCGCCACCATCACCTCGGCGATGCCGGTTTCACCGAGGCCGCGCTCCATGAACAATTTCGACGCCGTCGAAATTATGCGCCGACGGGTTTCAGCCGTTTCCACCTTAGACTTCTTCATTGCGATCACACTTTCTCAGCCACGGCGTGGGCCTGTGCCGACGCTCATTTAGAGTTTAAGTATAATCTATTTTTAGATTCTTTGCGCAATCTATGCTTAAGCGAGACTGAAGTCCGCTCGCCACCGGCCCGCTCAGGCGCCGGCGTAACGCTGGGCCACGGTGCCGCTCATCATGCCCTTGAGCAAGTTCATGCGCGCCTCCTGATACGCGTCCCACAGCAAGGCATCGGACAGCGAGGGCATGACGATGGCTTCGCGCCGGTCCAGGCCAACGAGCGCGGCGGCGACCAGATCCTCGGCGCGCATCACGGCTTTGGGCGGCAGGTTGTCGTAGGAGAAGCCGGCCTCCTGCCAGAACGGCGTGGCGGTGGCCGGCGGGAACACCACTTGCACCAGCACACCCCGGTCCTGCAATTCCGCTTGCATGGCTTGCGACAAGGCCAGCACATAAGCCTTGGTGGCGCTGTAGACGTTGAATTCGGGCCAGGTGCGGAACGCCAGGATGGAGGCGAAGTTGACGATGGCGCCCCGGCCGCGTTCGGCGAAGCCCGGCGCCACAGCGCGGCTCAGCTTGGTGAACGCGCCGATGTTGACGGCGATGGTGTGGTCGACTTTCGACGGTTCTATCGTCGTGAACGGGCTGAACTTGGCCATGCCGGCGATATTGGCCAGCAGGGCAAGGTCGGCGTCGGCGGCGAGGCGGTCGGCCAGCCGGTCCTGTTCGCCTGCATCGGCCAGATCATGGACCGCGACCTCGACCTTGCGGCCGGTGGCGCCGCCGATGTCCTGCGCCAGCGCTTGCAGCGCCGGGGCATTGCGGGCGACCAGCAGCAGATCGTAGCCGCGCTGGGCCAGGCCGAGGGCGTAGGCGGCGCCCATGCCGCCGGTGGCGCCGGTGACGACCGCTGTGCCGAGTGGGGTTGCGTTGCTCATGACATACTCCTTCAAGTTTGAAAACGTCGGTGGGTAATCATCCTGGAACTTTCCGTGCCGTCGACAGAACCGGCCGGGGATGTACTCACTGTAGTTGTTCAAGCCAGATTGCGGAATGGCCATGCAAAGCAAGACACTCTTGTCGCGTATGGAATGCCGGGACCGCCGGACATTCCGCCCGCTTTACTGCGCTGCTGCTTCGGCCTGCCGCACCTGGGTCAGCAGGTCGCGCAAGGTCATGGGCGCGAGCTTTTCCTCGACGCCCAGCTGAGCCTGCCTGAGCACGCCGTCCATGCCGTCCTTGATGTTGACGCTGACGGCACAACTCGCTTCAGGCGGATAGGTGTGGACGCTAAAGACGGGCGAGGCCTCGCTGGCCCGATAGATTTCCAGCAAGCTGATTTGTTCCGGCGCCCGCGCCAGCCGGCACGCGCCGTTGACGCCGCGCGTGGCGACCAGCAGGCCGGCCTTGGCCAGCCGGGTGATCGTCTTGCGGACAAAGGTGTGGTTCGCATTCACGCTTTCGGCCAATTCCTTGGACGTTGCGTGTCCGCCGTTGCGGTAGGCGAGCACGGTCAGGATATGCGACGCGACTGCAAATTGAACGTTGTTAACAGACATGAGAGTGCCGATATAAAGGAATGGCGTTATCTTACCCAAAAAACGCGGGAGGCATCGCCGCGAACATGGCGATGCCTTTCCGCGTGCCGAACCGGACATGGGCGCCGATGTGGCGCGCCATGTCGGTATCGCACCAGCGCCTTAGCGGCTGGCCAGCGGCGCCGCTTGCTGCGTTGCCAGTCGCGAAACTGCGGGCTGCGCCGTCGCATCCCAGCCGCCGCCCAGCGAGCGGATCAGCGCCACCGTGGTGACGGCGCGGCTGCCGCGCAACTGCACGGCGCTGCGCTCGACGGTGGTCAGGTTGCGTTGCGCTTCGAGCAGGTCGAGGTAGCTGGTACGGCCTGCGTCGTACAGCAACTGCGCCAGCTGCGCCGAACGACGCGCCGATACCACGGCCTCGTCGGTCTGCTGCGCCTGTCCGGCCA
>NZ_JANXMI010000331.1 GCF_025354735.1 Rugamonas sp. | reverse complement strand
TGATGGACGATCTGCCGGATTTGTCCGGCCATCAAGTGTATGCCTGCGGCGCGCCCATCGTGGTCGACTCGGCCCGGCGCGATTTCGTGCAGCGCTGCGGCTTGCCGGCCGAAGAATTCTACGCCGACGCCTTCACCACCGAGGCCGATCTCAACAAGCCGTAGGCGGCGCAACGGCCGGCGGAATCGGCCACCGCCGCCTAATCGGGGTCAGCCCCCGCTGTCGTCCGGTGGCCGCAGTTGTTGCCCTGATGCGGGGTCCGACTTCGGTCTTGACCTAGGTCTTGACCTAGGTCTTGACCTCGGTGTCACGCACCGGGCCTGTCGCCGCTCGGCCCCACCATCACCAGCAGCCTCACCCGAAAGGCCCCATGTCCCTCGCCCCCGCGTCCAAAGGCTTCAGCGTCCTACGCCATCGCAACTTCAGTTTTTATTTATCGGCGCGCATACTCGGCACGCTCGCCGTGCAGATGCAAAGCGTGGCCATCGGCTGGCAAGTCTATGCCCTGACCCATAATCTGTTCGACCTCGGCCTGATCGGCCTGGCCCAGTTCGCGCCCTTCCTGCTGCTGATCCTGCTCGCCGGCCACGTGGCCGACCGCTACAACCGCCGCAACATCATCGCCCTGTGCCTGGCCGCGCAACTGCTGTGCGGGCTGATGCTGCTGAGTTTCACGCTGAGCGGATTGAGCGTCGTGTGGCCGGTGTTCGCCGTGCTGGTCGTGTTCGGCAGCGCGCGCGCCTTCATGATGCCGGCCACCCAGGCCGTGCTGGTCAACATGGTGCCGACGGCCGACTTCAGCCAGGCCGTCGCGCTGTCGTCCTCCTCCTTCCACATCGCCGTGATCGTCGGGCCGACGCTGGGCGGCCTGCTCTACCTGGCCGGGCCGAAAGCGGTGTACCTGATCGCGTCGGCACTGCTGGTGGTCGCGGTGATCCTGATGTGCCTGACGCGCGCGGCGCCGCAGGCGACCAGCCGCGAGCCGGCCACCTGGCACAGCGTGCTCGAAGGCTTGCGCTTCGTGGTGTCGCGGCCCATCGTGCTGGGAGCCATTTCGCTCGACCTGTTCGCCGTGCTGTTCGGCGGCGCCACGGCGCTGCTGCCGGCGCTGGCTCACGACGTGCTGCACACCGGGCCCGGCGGACTGGGCCTGCTGCGCACGGCGCCCGGCGTGGGCGCGGCGCTGTGCTCGGTCGCGCTGGCCTTCTTCCCCATCACGCGCCGGGTCGGCCTGTGGATGTTCGGCGGCGTGGCCGTGTTCGGCGCCGGCACCGTCGTGCTGGGCGCGACCGCCAGCGTCGCCGTGGCGCTGGCGGCGCTGTTCCTGATGGGCGCCGGCGACATGATTAGCGTCTACGTGCGCCACCTGCTGGTGCAGTACGAAACGCCGGACGCCATCCGCGGCCGCGTCAGCGCCGTCAACTCGGTGTTCATCGGCGCCTCCAACGAGCTGGGCGAATTCGAATCCGGCGTCACGGCCGGCTGGTTCGGCCTGGTGCGCGCCGTGCTGTTCGGCGGCGCCGCCACGCTGGCCGTGACCGGCGCCTGGTCGCTGCTGTTCCCGGTGCTGTCGCGCATGGACCGTTTTCCGCACGCCGAAAAAGAAGAGGCGGTAAGATGACCGCTCGCCAACTTTTCCGACCACAATGACCACTCCCCTGCCCCTCCACGGCCTGCTGCGCAGCCGCCCCCGCCTCACTTCCGCCGTCGTGCTCGGCTGCGTCATCGGCCCGCTGCTGCCGCACGCCTGGCCCTGGCTGACGCGCATGCTGGCGACCTGGGACATCGCGGTCTGGGTCTACCTGGCCGCGATGGGCTGGATGATGATGCGGGCCGACCACCACCAGGTCAAGCGCGTCGCCGCCAAGCAGGATGAAAAGGCGCCGGTGATTTTATCGGTGCTGTGCGTGGCGGCGGTGATGAGCCTGCTGGCCATCGTCTCGCAGCTGTCGGAACTCAAGGACATGCCGGCCGACCTGCGCGCCATCCACTACGTGCTGGTGGTGACGACGCTGCTCGGTTCCTGGTTCATGGTCGGCACGCTGTTCTGCTTCCACTACGCCCACATGTATTACAACGACGAAGGCACGGTGGCGCCGCTGGAATTTCCCGAGGGCGAACTAAACCCGAACTACTGGGACTTCCTGTATTTCGCGTTCACCATCGCGGTCGCGGCCCAGACCTCGGACGTCACCGTCAAGACCCGGCTGATGCGCCAAGTCGTGCTGGCGCAATCGGTGCTGAGTTTCTTCTTCAATCTCGTGATCCTCGGCCTGTCGATCAACATCGCCGCCGGCCTGATTAATACCTGATACGCGCCAAGCCGACACGACCGTGGCGCGTCGCGTTGGCCAGTGTGCGCTGCCTAACGGGCGCTGCTGACGAAAAGGAGTAATATGGATTTGTGTGCAAAACGCATCAGCCAACTCGGCTCGGGTGCACACGGCCGCCGCCAACGCGCAGCGCACGACGGCCTCGAAGCGACTGCTTTGACCCTGGGTAGGATGGGTTTTTTTTCGTATAACCGGGAGTAAGCATATGCAAATCAATATCAACACCGACAAAACCATCGAACGTCACGCCAGCCTCGACGAACACGTCCAAACCGTCGTCGACGCCGCCATCCACCGATTCGCCGAACAGATCACGCGCGTCGAAGTCCACCTGAGCGACAACAACAGCCAGAAATCGGCCGACGGTGACAACCGCTGCCTGATGGAAGCGCGCGTCAACGGCTACCAGCCTATCGCGGTCAGCGACCACGCCGCCACCCTGCACCAGGCCATCTCCGGCGCCGCCGACAAACTCAAGCGCGCCATCGACAGCGCCCTCGGCCGCCTGCACGACGCGCAACGCCATGCCGCCGCCCCGGCGCTGGCGGAAGCCGAAACCGACGACGAATAAGCATCGCCGCTGGCAGCCGCGCAGGCTGCCAGCTGAAGTCCGGCCGGCGCTCCGCCCGCTGTGGCGCGGACAGCGCCGATAGCGCAGTCGCGGCAGCCCAGTTCCAGCAGTTCATGGCGGCTCATCGCGGCGCACGGCAGCTCATGCTGGCGCGCATGCGGCTCATCGCTGCTCACGCCGAGTCACGCCGACTCATGGCGGCCATCGTAGCTCACGGCGGCCATCGCCCCCTTCCCCGTCGACCAATGCACCGGCTCGCAGATCCAGCGTCCACGGCAAATCGAGCGCACCTTCTTCCCGTCCACCGGCGCGGCGCCGACGACCAGCGATCGTTCGCCAACCTTGCCAGTAATTTAATGTTCATGCTTTTCTATACAGGCAGGGTTTGCGCTATCATGCCTGATCGGCCCCGAACGCCCTGAAAGTTGACCTTGAAACCGATCTCCACCTTTGGCGCCTCCAGCCACCACATCGGCGATTTGCAGCTGCTGCGCGATACGCTGCGCGACTCCAAAGACGAGGCCGCCATCGCGCGCTTGCTGGCCCCCTGCCCCATCGTCCGCGTCGCCGCCGGCGCCAGCGTGACCGACGACCGGCGCGCGCGGCTGTATATCGTGCTGAGCGGCGCGCTGGCGGTGGCGGCCGACACCCGCACCGGCATGGCCGACGGCACCGTCAGCAAAGTGCTGCCCGGCGAAAGCGTGGGCGAGCAATCGGTGCTCGACGAAGAAACCAATCTGCTGTCCATCTCGGCGCTGGAAGACAGCGATGTGCTGGTCATCGAGGCCGACCTCGTGTGGCAGCTGATCGACGAATCGAATGTGCTGGCGCGCAATCTGCTGCGCCTGCTGTCCTTCCGCATCCGTGCCGCCAACGCGCAATTGCGCCGGCGCCAGAAACTGGGCGAATTTTATCGCCAGCTGTCGATGGTCGACGGCTTGACCGGCCTCTACAACCGCGCCTGGCTCAACGACCTGCTGCCGACCATGATCGCCACCGCCCACGGCTCCGGCGCGCCGCTGTCGCTCATCATGATAGACCTGGACCACTTCAAAAAGTTCAACGACAGCCACGGCCACCTGGCCGGCGACGACGCCTTGCGCACGGCCGCGCACGTGCTCAGCAGCGCGCTGCGGCCCACCGATTGCGCCGTGCGCTATGGCGGCGAAGAATTGATGGTGCTGCTGCCGGATACCAGCGACCAGGTCGCCGTGCTGGTGGCGCAACGCCTGTGCGAACGGATGCAGCAAGCGGTCGTGTTCAGCGACATGCGCCTGCCGCTGCCGCACGTCACGGCCTCGTTCGGCGTGGCCAGCCTGGCGCCGCAGCAAAACGACCTCGGCCTCATCGCCGCCGCCGACGCCGCGCTCTACGCGGCCAAGGAACAGGGCCGCAACCGCGTCGCCCAGCACGCGCTGGCCCCATAACGGCGCGTCGGAGCCGGCGCCGGTTTACAATCACGTACGCAATCACCCACGCAATCACGCCCACGGCGGGCAGCGGCCCGCGACAACGCCTTCTTTCTGCGACTCTATGACCACCCAGACTTTCCTTTGGCACGACTACGAAACCTTCGGCGCACAGGCGCGCCGCGACCGCCCGGCCCAGTTCGCCGCGATCCGCACCGACGCCGAACTCAATGAAATCGGCGCGCCCATCATGCTGTACTGCCAGCCGGCCAACGATTTCCTGCCCGATCCGCAATCGTGCCTGATTACCGGCATCACGCCCCAGCAATGCCTGGAACGGGGCGTGCCGGAACACCAGTTCGCCGCCACCATCGAGCAGGCGTTCGCGAAACCGGGCACCATCGGCGTCGGCTACAACACCATCCGTTTCGACGATGAAATCACGCGCTTCATGTTCTGGCGCAACCTGATCGATCCCTACGCGCGCGAGTGGCAAAACCAGTGCGGTCGCTGGGACTTGCTCGACGTCGTGCGCATGACGTACGCGCTGCGCCCGGAAGGCATGGAGTGGCCGCTGCGCGAAGATGGCAAGCCCAGCTTCAAGCTCGAACACCTGGCCGCCGCCAACGGCTTGTTGCACGAGTCCGCGCACGACGCGCTGTCGGACGTGCGCGCCACGATCGCGCTGGCGCGGCTGATCAAGACACGCCAGCCGCGGCTCTGGGACTTCTGCCTGAAGCTGCGCAGCAAGCACGAGGTCGTGCGCGAAATGGGCGTCGGCAAACCGTTCCTGCACATCTCGGGCATGTACGGCACCGAACGTGGCTGCATTGCGCTGGTCTGGCCGATCGCGCCGCACCCGACGAACAAGAACGAAGTGATCGTCTGGGACTTGTCGGCCGACCCGGACGAGCTGTTTACGCTCGGTGTCGACGCGATCCGCACCCGCATGTTCACGCGCAACGACCAGCTGCCCGAAGG
>NZ_JANXMI010000324.1 GCF_025354735.1 Rugamonas sp. | reverse complement strand
GCAGGCGGCGGACTTTCTGGCCTTCAGGGCCGGTCTGGTGCGTGACCAGCTGCATGCCCAGGATCTGCTCGGAGAATTCCTTGACTTGTTCCAACGACTTGGCGACTTTGACGCCGCCGCCCTTGCCGCGACCGCCAGCATGGATCTGGGCCTTGACCACCCAGACCGGGCCGCCCAAGGTTTCAGCGGCTTTGACGGCTTCTTCTACGGACAGGCACGGAATACCGCGCGGTACCGTCACTCCGTATTTTCGGAGGATTTCTTTGCCTTGATACTCATGGATTTTCATGCTGGCTTCCCTTCTGATGCTGATGTGGTTAAATCGGTTGATGGTACGAGAATGGTGCGTAACTGATGCGGCAAACACATGACGACGAAGCAGATACTACGAAGCGCTAACCCGGTGCTGCTTTGGCCACCCAGCGCGGATAAAACGGGGCCACGGCGCTGGCGTCGGGACGCGGCGCATGGCGCAAATACAATAATGGGAAAGTTTGCTCGCGCGCGCCCCACAGCCCGTCGCCGCACGCAAACGCGGGGACGGTGGTGGCGCGAGTATGCCTCAGCGCACGTCGGGAAACTGGAGAAGACAAGGACATAAGACCGAGCCGCAATCGCGGCGGAAAATAGTAAGCAGCCATGTGCGAATAGCACGTTGCCGCAGCTTCTACGGACAACCACCGCACCTGCGGCGCTGCAAAAACCGTAAAAGTGTAGCACACACCGGGCCGACTTGCGATGTCTGCGGCATTAACGGCAGGCAAATTGTGCGGCGCCGCGCGGCTACTTCAGGTCGTCATACAAGGTGGTCGACGACAGATCCTTCATCACCACGCGCGGGTGTTCCATGTAGCCGGGCGCCGCAAAACTGCGCCGTTCGCCAAGGTCATCCCACTGCACGGCGCCCAGTCCGAGTAGGGAGGGAAAGACATCGGCGTGGCTGACCTTCTTGGTGCTGTTTGCGCGCAGCACCTGCTCCAATCCAGGGTGGGCGGCGCGGTAAGGCGGGTTCATCCAGACCAGCAGCGGCACGTGGGTGTCGTAGCGGGTTGGACCGGGCTGGGTGTGCATGAACAGGTGGCGTTCGTTGTCGAACAGGTTTTCGCCGTGATCGGAGGTGTACAGCATGACGGCGGGGCGTTGCTCCTTGCGTAGCACTTCGATCACGCGGGCCAGGAATTTATCGGTCTCGATCACCGTGTTGTCGTAGGAATTGATGGCGGCAGCCTTGTCGGCCAACACCGGCTCGTCCACGCCCAGATCGCGCAGCGTGGGTATGAATACCTTGGACGATGCGCTATATCTTTCTTCATAAGGAATGTGGCTGCCCATCATGTGCAGCACGACAAACTGGCGCAAGCCGGCCTGGCGGACAAAGGAAGTGAACAGGGGCAGCAGGCTGGCGTCGTTGCGCAGATGATAGTCCTGGGAATCGATCGCATATTCGACGACGTCGGCGACGCTGCCGTAGGGCGAGGGTTCCTGGTTCGATATCCAGGCGCTGCGGAAGCCGGCTTCGTGGAAAGTCTGCGTCAGGTTCGCACGCTGCGACTCCAGCGGCAGCGTGACGATGCCGGGCACGGCGTGATTGGTCCAGTTGGCGCTCGAGGCCACATCGGGAAAGGACAGCAGTTCCGGCCCCAGCGCGGCCAAGTGCGGCGTCGTGTTGCGACCATAGCCATTAATGCCGAGATGGTCGCTGCGCAAACTCTCGCCCACCACCAGCACCACCAGCAAGGGCTCGCTGGCGGCGGCGCGCCCGTGGACGCTGACGAACGTTGCCGACGGTTCCGGATGGCGATACAGGCGCGACAGCGACAGCGCCAGGCCGCTGGGGAAAGCCAGGTCGAGCGTCGATTGCTCCAGCAGCGGCGGCAATGCCACACGCTGGTCCAGCGCCTGGCGTGCCACCATGGCCAGCATCACATACAGCAGCAAGCCCGCCAGTAGACGCTTGCGGGCCGCTAGGCTCAACTTCCATGCGCGGTCCAGCGACAAGGCCAGCAACACATACAGCAACAGGCTGGCGGGCACCAGCCAGACCCGCCAGCCGAAAGACCCCAGCACTTGCAGACTCAAAGCGAGACTCGTGTGCAGCGCCGCCGACAGCAGCACTTCGCCGGGAACGCTGCCGTACACGACGGTCATATAACAATATGGCGCCACCAGCAGCGCCAAGGGAGTCCACAATAAAAAATAATTTCGGAGGCGCGGCACCAGCACCAGTGGAGCGGCCAGCAGCAGCAAGGAAAACGCCAGCAGGGCGAAAATTTCCGCACCGCCTTGCACGTTATCGGTACTCAGTACCGCCAGACTGGGCAGCCACAGCCAACCGGCCAGCAACAACGCCTTGCTCAGGTTCTTACGCATCAAAAAATATACCGTTGGGAAACATGCATTCTAGCGCACGTCTACTCCTCGTCGGCCTGGCCTTTCAGCGCCGTCTGCACGGCGTTTTGCGAAAAACCGCGCTGCATCAAGAAACGCATCTGCTTGTTGCGCTCGGTCTGGTCGGCAGCGACGGTGCCGAACTTGCGGCGCCACACTTCGCAGGCGCGCTCGGTTTCGCCATCCTTCAGGCCGGCCTTCAATTCTTGCAGCGCCGCGCCGTTGATGCCGTGGCTTTGCAGCTCGGCGACGATGCGGCTGTTGCCGAAGCGGGCCGCGCGGCGGTGGATCAGCGCTTCCGAAAACCGTTCCTGCGACAGCCAGTTGTTTTTCTCCAGAAAATCAAGCAGGGCGTCGACGTCGTCGCCCTCGTCCGCGTAACGCGACAGCTTGCGGCCCAGCTCCAGCCGGCTGTGCTCGCGCATCGACAGATAGCGCAGGGCGCGCCCTTTCAGGCTCAAATGCGGTGCCGCCATGGAAAACCTCTGCACAATGCGAAAACCACCGGCCGCAGAACGCGGCACGGTGGCTGACGATATCAATATTTCATCCATACCGTTTATATTAACTAAACGGTATGGTCACTCGGTGTCGCTTGGTTTAAGCCTCGGCCACCTTGCTGTCGACCGCTTTCAGCTTGGCGACCGGTTCGGCTTTGTCTTCCGCCCGCGGCGGCAAGACGCGCACGCCCAGCGACTCGCGCACCTTGTTTTCGATTTCCCACGCCAGTTGCGGACGTTCTTTCAAAAAGGCGCGTGCGTTATCTTTACCCTGGCCGATGCGTTCGCCGTTATAGCTGTACCAGGAACCGGACTTCTCGACGATCTTCGCATCCGAACCCAGATCGAGGATCTCGCCTTCGCGCGACGTGCCTTCGCCATACAGGATGTCGAAGTGGGCTTCCTTGAACGGCGGCGCGATCTTGTTCTTGACGACCTTGACCTTGGTTTCGTTGCCGATCACTTCGTCGCCCGATTTGATCGAGCCGGTGCGGCGGATATCCAGACGCACGGAGGCGTAGAATTTCAACGCGTTGCCGCCGGTGGTCGTTTCCGGGCTGCCGAACATGACGCCGATTTTCATGCGGATCTGGTTGATGAAGATGACCAGGGTGTTGGTGCGGTTGATCGAGCCGGTCAGCTTGCGCAGCGCCTGCGACATCAAGCGGGCCTGCAGGCCGGGCAGCGAATCGCCCATGTCGCCTTCGATTTCGGCGCGCGGCGTCAGCGCGGCGACCGAGTCGATGACGACCAGGTCGACGCTGCCCGAACGGACCAGCGCGTCGCAGATTTCCAGCGCCTGTTCGCCCGTGTCCGGCTGCGAGATCAGCAGCTCGTGCAGGTTCACGCCGAGTTTTTGCGCATAGCCGACGTCGAGCGCGTGCTCGGCGTCGATAAAGGCGCAGGTGCCGCCCAGTTTTTGCATTTCGGCGATGGTCTGCAAGGTCAGCGTGGTTTTGCCGGACGATTCAGGACCGTAGATTTCCACCACGCGGCCGCGCGGCAAGCCGCCGACGCCGAGGGCGATGTCCAGGCCCAGCGAGCCGGTCGACACGACCTGGACTTCTTCGATGGGGGCGCTGGCGTCCATGCGCATCACGGAGCCCTTGCCGAACTGCTTTTCGATCTGCGCCAGCGCGGCCGCGAGGGCCTTGGCCTTCTCAGCTGCGGGTACTGCGCCTTTTTTCTCGTCCATAATATTCTTTCAGCCAGGTAAATGAGCCAGCGCGAGCCAGTGTATTCCAGCGTGTGCCAAGTTCGGGCGCACCAAATTCCGCGTACAGGTTACACTGTATAAAAAAACAGTGCTTAATGCAAGCGCGATTTTGCGTGGCGTGCGAAACAGCACCCTGTCGGCGCCCGATTTCACAAAAATTCGCCACCTTGCGGAAAATGAAACACAATACAAGCTTGGATGCTGTGGATTGCGATCATGCGTATTTTACTTGCCGAAGATGACGGCGTGCTGGCCGATGGACTGACGCGCTCGCTGCGCCAGTCCGGCTACGCCATCGACTGCGTGGCCGACGGCCAAGAGGCCGACGCTGCGCTGTCGACCCAGGAATTCGATTTGCTGATCCTGGACCTGGGCCTGCCCCGGCTGTCCGGGCTGGAGGTGCTGCGGCGGCTGCGCGCGCGCGCCTCGCTGTTGCCGGTGCTGATCTTGACGGCGGCCGATTCCATCGAGCAGCGGGTCAACGGCCTCGACCTCGGCGCCGACGATTACATGGCCAAGCCCTTCGCCCTGTCCGAGCTCGAGGCGCGGGTGCGGGCGCTGACGCGGCGCGGCGCCGGCGGCGGCGCGGCCGTGGTGCGGCACGGGCCGCTGTCCTACGACCAGGTCGGCCGCAGCGCCTATATCAACGAGCAGATGCTGGACCTGTCGGCGCGCGAACTGGGCCTGCTGGAAATCCTGCTGGCCCGCAGCGGCCGCCTGGTGTCCAAGGAACAGCTGGTCGACCACCTGTGCGAATGGGGCGAGGAGGTGTCGAACAACGCCATCGAAGTCTATGTGCACCGGCTGCGCAAGAAAATCGAGGTGGGCGGCGTGCGCATCGCCACCGTGCGCGGCCTCGGCTACTGCCTCGAAAAATTCTCCGACGCGCCCAAGCCCGGCCACGGCGGCGACGGCGCCGACAAGCACGGCGCCGCCAAGTGAAGCCGCGCGCCGCAGCGCAACCGGCCGACGGGGTGGCCGACGGGATGGCAGACGATGCGGCCGACGCCTGGCGGCCGCCGGCCGCCGAATCGGACCAGGATATCGAGCATTCGCTGTTCGGCGAGATCCTCGACTGGATGCTGGCGCCGCTGCTGCTGCTGTGGCCGATGAGCATCGCCATCACCTACCTGGTCGCCAAGTCCATCGCCAACGAACCGTTCGACCACGCGCTGGAAGACAGCGTCACCGTGCTGGCGCAGCAGGTCAAGGAGATCAACGGCAAGGCCGTCAAGCGCCTGCCCGGCTCGGCCCGCGACATCTTGCGCGCCGACGACATCGACAATATCTATTTCCAGATCCTGGGCCAGCGCGGCGACTACCTCGACGGCGACCGCGACCTGCCGCCGCCGGCCGATGAGGAGCCGCGGCGCGCCGGCACCGTCCGCTTCCGCACGGACGCCATGCACGGCACGCAAGTGCGGGTCGCTTACACCTGGGTCGCGCCGGACCAGGCCGGCGGCGGCGGCGACGAGGCCCCGCTGGCGCTGGTGCAGGTGGCCGAGACGCTGGAAAAGCGCGCCCGCCTGGCCAATGAAATCATCAAGGGCGTGATCCTGCCGCAGTTCATCATCCTGCCCATCGTGCTGGCCCTGGTCTGGTTCGCGCTGGCGCGCGGGCTGTCGCCGCTGGCGCAGTTGCAGGAGCGCATACGGGCGCGCAGCTCGGACGATTTGAGCCCCATCGAATCGCACCAGGTGCCGGAGGAAATCTCGCCGCTGGTGCGCTCGCTCAACGACATGCTGGCGCGGCTGTCGCTATCGATCGACATGCAAAAGCGCTTCATCGCCGACGCCGCGCACCAGATGAAGACGCCGCTGGCCGGCATGCGCATGCAGTCCGAGCTGGCGCTGCGCCAGACCGACCAGGGCGAAATCCACCGCTCGCTGCTGCAACTGGCCAAGAGTTCGGAGGCGGCGACCCGCCTCGTCAACCAGCTGCTGGCCCTGGCGCGCGCCGAGAACCAGCCGCGCGGCGGCGGCGGCCTGGTCACGCTGGAGCTGGCCGAACTGGCGCGCAGCGCCGTGCGCGACTGGGTGCCGACCTCGTTCACCCAGCACATCGACCTCGGCTACGAAGGCCCGGCCGACGGCGCCGCGCCCGTGGCCATCGCCGGCAATCCCACCATGTTGCGCGAGATGCTGTCGAACCTGATCGACAACGCGCTGCGCTACACGCCGGCCGGCGGCAGCGTGACGGTGCGGGTGCGCGCCGACGCCGCCCACGCCATCGTCGAAGTCGAGGACACCGGACCGGGCATCGCGCCGGCCGAACGACAGCAGATTTTCGAACGGTTTTACCGCATCCTCGGCAGCGCGGCCGAGGGCAGCGGACTGGGGCTGGCCATCGTGCGCGAAATCGCCATCCAGCACGGCGCCGACATCGATGTATTCAACAATCCGCGCGCGCCGCAGCAGACCCAGCGGCCGGGCAGCCTGTTCCGCGTCAGCCTGCCGCTGCTGCGCGACGACGACGACGACGAGGAGCTGTATCTTGGATGAGGCCACACGGGAAGTGCAACGCTTGCGGGACGCGGCCGGCGCGCCGACGCCGCACGCGCGCCACTGGCGGCGCACGCGCCGCATGACGGCCGTGCTGCTGGCGCTGTGGCTGGCCACCGGCTTCGGCACCGCCTTTTACGCCCGCGAGCTGGCCACGCTGACCGTGTTCGGCTGGCCGCTGTCGTTCTATCTGGCCGCGCAGGGCTCGGCGCTGGTCTACCTGGCCATCATCGGCGGCTATGCGTGGCGCATGCGCATCCTCGACCGCGACTGCCAGCGGGAGCGCCGGCGGTGAAGCCCGAACGCACCTTCTTCCAGCGCCTGCGGCGCTACTACACGCTGTTTACGGCCGGCTTCGCGGCCTTCCTCCTCGCGCTCGCCGTGCTGGAAAAGGAAGGCATGTCGCGCGCCTGGATAGGCTATCTGTTCATGTTCGCCACCATCATCCTGTACGCGTCGATCGGCGTGCTCAGCCGCACCTCCAACGTGCTCGAATATTACGTCGCCGGACGGCGCGTGCCGGCCGTGTTCAACGGCATGGCGACGGCGGCCGACTGGATTTCGGCGGCCAGCTTCATCAGCCTGGCCGGCGGCCTCTACCTGCACGGCTTCGACGGCCTGGCCTACATCATGGGCTGGACCGGCGGCTATGTGCTGGTGGCGCTGCTGATCGCGCCCTATCTGCGCAAGTTCAGCCAGTACACCATCCCCGACTTCCTGGCCGAACGCTACGGCGGCAGCGATGGCGGCAACGGCGGCCGCGCGGTGCGCATCCTGGCCGTGGCCGCCACCATCATCGTCTCGTTCACCTATGTCGTGGCGCAGATCTACGCGGTCGGACTGATCGCGTCGCGCTTCACCGGCGTCGATTTCTCGGTCGGCATCTTCCTCGGCCTGGCCAGCATCCTGGTCTGCTCCTTCCTCGGCGGCATGCGCGCCATCACCTGGACCCAGGTGGCGCAATACATCATCATCCTGGTCGCCTTTTTGATCCCCGCGATGTGGTTGTCGGCCAAGCACAGCGGCAATCCCATCCCGCAAGTGGCGTACGGCAAGCTGCTGCCCAGGCTGAGCGCGCGCGAAGCCGTGCTGGCCAACGACGCCGGCGAGCGCGAAGTGCGCGCCATCTTCCGCAGCCGCGCCGACCAGTACCAGCAACTGCTGCGCACGCTGCCGGCCTCCTGGGACAGCGGCCGCCTGGCCGTGCAGCGCAAGCTCGACGTCGTCAAGCAGCACGGCGCCTCGCTGCTCGACATCCGCAGCGCCGAGCGCGCCGTGCTCGCCTATCCCAAAAATCCCGACGCCGCCGCCCGCCTGTGGGCCGAGGCCGGCGCCCAGAACCTGGCGCGGGCCGAGCCGGTGGCGCCGCACGCCACGCCCTTCCCCGGCGCCGACCGGGCCCAGTCCGACATCAAGCGCAACAACTTCCTGGCGCTGGTGCTGTGCCTGATGCTCGGCACGGCCGCGCTGCCGCATATTTTGATGCGCTCCTACACCACGCCGTCCGTGCACGAGACCCGGGTGTCGGTGTTCTGGACCCTGTTCTTCATCTTGCTCATTTACCTGACCATACCGGCGCTGGCGGTGCTGGTCAAATACGACATCTACAGCGCGCTGGTCGGCAGCCGCTACGACCAGCTGCCGAGCTGGGTCTCCTACTGGGCCAATGTCGACAAGCTCAATCCGCTCATCAGCATCGTCGACGTCAACCAGGACGGCATCGTCCAGCTGGCCGAGATCGCCATCGACGGCGACGTGCTGGTGCTGGCGACGCCGGAAATCGCCGGCCTGCCCTATGTCATCTCCGGCCTGGTGGCGGCCGGCGGCCTGGCGACGGCGCTGTCGACGGCCGACGGCCTGCTGCTGGCGATCTCGAACGCGCTGTCGCACGACGTCTATTACAAACTGGTCGACCCGGCCGCCTCGACCCAGAAACGGGTGACGATCTCCAAGCTGCTGCTGCTGGCCGTGGCCTTCATCGCCGCCTACGCCGCCTCGCAAAAGCCGGCCGACATCCTGTCGCTGGTGGCGGCCGCGTTTTCGCTGGCGGCGGCGATGCTGTTCCCGGCGCTGGTGCTGGGCGTGTTCTGGAAGCGCGCCAACCACCAGGGCGCCATCGCCGGCATCGTGGCCGGCTGCGCCGTCTGCGTCTACTACATGGCGCACACCAACCCGGTGCTCGGCGGCAGCGCGGCCGGCCAGTGGTTCCACATCGAGGCGGTGTCGGCCGGCATCTTCGGCGTGCCGGCCGGCTTGCTGACGATGGTCGCCGTCAGCCTGCTGACGCCCGCCCCGGCCGCCCGCACCCGCGCCCTGATCGCCTACGTGCGCGCGCCGCAGGACTAGCCGGCCCCGGCGACGCTGGCGGCTCCCGGCGACGTTGGCGGCGCTGGCCCGTGCCGGACCGCGCCGAATTGGAGTACGCTGTCGACTGAGCGCCGGCGCCGGACCCGGCCCGGCGCGGCTCAACCACACACGGAGGATGCGCGCATGTCGTCGGGAAAAATTCTGGTCGCACAGGGAGGCGGGCCGACCGCCGTCATCAATCAATCGCTGGCCGGCGTGGTGCTGGAGGCGCGCCGCATGCAGCAGGTCACGCGCGTCTACGGCGCGCTGCACGGCGTGCGCGGCATCGTCGACGAGGACTTCGTCGACCTGGGCCAGGAAACCAGCGCCAACCTGGAGCTGGTGGCGGCGACGCCGTCGTCCGCCCTCGGCTCGACGCGCGACAAGCCCGACATCCCCTATTGCCAGGAAATCTTCAAGGTCTTGCAGGCGCATGAAATCGGCCACTTCTTTTACATCGGCGGCAACGACTCGTCCGACACGGTGCGCATCGTCAGCGAGGAGGCGGCCAAGGCCGGCTACGCGCTGCGCTGCGTGCACATCCCCAAGACCATAGACAACGACCTGGTCGGCAGCGACCACACGCCCGGCTTCCCGTCGGCGGCGCGCTTCGTGGCCCAGGCCTTCGCCGGCGCCAACCTCGACAACGCCTCGCTGCCGGGTGTCTACGTCGGCGTCGTCATGGGCCGCCACGCCGGCTTCCTGACGGCCGCCGCCGCGCTGGGCCGCAAGTTCCCGGACGACGGCCCGCATTTGATTTACCTGCCCGAGCGCGTGTTCGTGCTGGAGCAGTTCCTGGCCGACGTCAAGGCCGTGTATGAACGCTACGGGCGCTGCGTGGTGGCCGTCTCCGAAGGCATACACGACGCCAGCGGCGCCGCCATCGCCACGCTGCTGTCGAAGGAAGTCGAGCGCGACGCCCACGGCAACGTGCAACTGTCGGGCACCGGCGCGCTGGCCGATCTGCTGTGCGACGAGATCAAGTCCAAGCTGGGCATCAAGCGCGTGCGCGGCGACACCTTCGGCTATCTGCAGCGCTCCTTCCTCGGCTGCGTGTCCGACGTCGACCAGCGCGAGGCGCGCGAAGTGGCCGAGAAGGCGGTGCAGTTCGCCATGTGGGGCGGGCGCGACGGCTCGGTGGCGATCCAGCGCAGCGGCGACTACGCCGTCAACTACGCGTTGCTGGCGCTGTCGGACGTGGCCGGCAAGACGCGCGTGATGGAGGACGAGTTCATCAGCGCCAGCGGCACCGACGTCACCGACGCCTTCCGCCTCTACCTGCGGCCCCTGCTCGGCAGCGGCATGCCGGACGCCTTCCGTCTGCGGCCGGCGCGCGTCGACAAAATCCTCAACAAGTAGTCGCGGCGGCGCGGCGGCGGCCATGCCAGGCGCGCGCGCCGTCCGTCGGCAAGTGGCGGCAATAAAAAAGCGGACCATGCCGGGCATGGTCCGCTTCTTGTAGCGTCTTGCAAGCACGCGGCGCGGGCCGCGCGCCGCTTGGCTTAGACCACGATGGTCTGGTGCTCGTCGCCGACGCGGGCGCGGATGGTGCCGATGCGCGAGACGGTTTCGCCGGCCGCCGTCAGCTGGGCCACGGCCGCGTCGGCGTTCTCTTTCGAGACGATGACGGTCATGCCGATGCCGCAGTTGAAGACGCGGTGCATTTCCGCGTCGGCCACGCCGCCGTGCAGTTGCAGCCACTGGAACAGCGGCGGCATGGTCCACGACTTGCCGTCCAGCTCAGCCACCAGGCCCGCCTGCAGCACGCGCGGGATGTTTTCGACCAGGCCGCCGCCGGTGATGTGGACCATGCCCTTCACTTCCATGGACTCCATCAGCGCCAGCAGCGGCTTGACGTAGATGCGGGTCGGCTCCATCAGCACGTCGGCCAGCTTGCGGCCGTGGAAGTCGCCTTCCAGGTCCGGCTTGGCCACTTCGATGATTTTACGGACCAGCGAATAGCCGTTCGAGTGCGCGCCCGACGAGGCCAGGCCCAGGACCACGTCGCCCGGCGCGATTTTCGTGCCGTCGATGATCTTCGATTTTTCCACGGCGCCGACGGCGAAGCCGGCCAGGTCGTATTCGCCGGCCGGGTACATGCTCGGCATTTCCGCCGT
>NZ_JANXMI010000293.1 GCF_025354735.1 Rugamonas sp. | reverse complement strand
TCAACCTGTTCGGCCACGCCAACCCGCGCATCAACGCGGCGCTGAAGGATCAACTCGACCGCCTCGAACACGCGATGCTGGCCGGCTTCACGCACGAGCCGGTGATTCAATTGTCCGAAAAACTGTCCGCATTGACCGACCACCAGCTGGGCCACAGCTTCTACGCCAGCGACGGCGCGTCGGCCGTCGAAATCGCGCTGAAAATGAGCTTCCACGCGTGGCGCAATAGCGGCAAGTCGGACAAGCAGGAATTCGTCTGCCTCAAGGGCAGCTATCACGGCGAGACCATAGGCGCGCTGGCCGTCACCGACGTCGCCCTGTTCAAGGACGCCTACGGCCCGCTGCTGCGTTCCTCGCAAATCGTGATGTCGCCCGATGCCCGCACCGCCACCGAAGGCGAAACCGCGCAGGACGTGGCGCGCCGCGCGGCGGCCGATGTCGAGCGCCTGTTCGTCGAACGCGCCGACAAGATCGCCGCCATCATTATCGAGCCGCTGGTGCAGTGCGCGACCGGCATGGCGATGCACGATCCGCTGTACCTGAAGCTGGTGCGCGAGCTGTGCGACCGCCACCAGGTCCACATGATCCTCGATGAAATCGCCGTCGGCTGCGGCCGCACCGGTACCTTCTTCGCCTGCGAGCAGGCGGCGGTGTGGCCCGACTTCCTGTGCCTGTCGAAGGGCATCAGCGGCGGCTACCTGCCGCTGTCGCTGGTGATGACGCGCGAAGAAATCTACCAGGCGTTTTACAGCGCCGACGTCAGGCGCGGCTTCCTGCATTCGCACTCGTACACCGGCAATCCGCTGGCCTGCCGCGCCGCGCTGGCGACCCTGCAGATTTTCGAGGACGACGACGTGCTGGCGACCAACCGGGTGCGCGCCGACCGCCTGACGGCGGCGCTGGCGCCGCTGGCCAACCACGACCGCGTGCGCAATTTCCGCCAGCGCGGCATGATCTGGGCCTTCGACGCCGTCGATGCCGCGCCCGATTTTTCGCGCCGCTTCTTCTCGACGGCGGTGGAGCACGAACTGCTGATGCGTCCCATCGGTTCGACGGTGTACCTGATGCCGCCGTATATTTTGGACGACGAAGAAATCGACGGCCTCGCCGCCAACACGCTGGCCGTGTTCGACCAAGTGCTGGCGGGTTGACGATGGAACTGCTCAATCAACTGAACACGCAATTGCGGGCGCTGGACGAGCGCAGTCTGATACGCAAGCGCCGCACCGTCGACACGCCCTGCGGTCCGCGCGTGAGCGTCGGCGGCCGCGAGCTGCTGGCCTTTTGCAGCAACGACTATCTGGGCCTGGCCAACCATCCGCGCATCGTCGCCGCCTTGCAGGAAGGCGCGGCGCTGTACGGCGCCGGCAGCGGCGCGTCGCACTTAATCAGTGGCCACAGCCGCGCCCACGCGCAGCTGGAGGAACGCCTGGCCGGCTTCGTCGGCGAGCATCTGGAAGCGCCGCGCGCGCTGTACTTCTGCACCGGCTACATGGCCAACCTGGCGGTGCTGACCGGCCTCACGGCCGGCGACAAGAACTCGGACATTTTTTCCGAGTCGCTGAACCACGCCTCGCTGATCGACGGCGCGCGCCTGTCGCGCACCAACGTCAAGGTTTATCCGCACGCCGACCTGGAAGCGCTGGCCGCGCTGCTGGCCGCCAGCACGGCCGCCACCAAGGTCGTAGTCACCGACAGTGTGTTCAGCATGGACGGCGACTTGGCGCCGCTGCCTGAATTACTGGCCTTGTGCGAGCGCCACGGCGCCTGGCTGGTGGTCGACGACGCCCACGGTTTCGGCGCGCTGGGCGCCAACGGCCACGGCGCGCTGGAACACTTCAAGCTGCGTTCACCCTACCTGGTGTACATGGGCACCCTGGGCAAGGCAGCCGGCGTCGGCGGCGCCTTCGTGGCGGCGCACGAGATTGTGATCGAAACGCTGATCCAGAAAGCGCGCCCGTATATCTTCACCACCGCCGCCGCGCCGGCGCTGGCGCACGCGCTGCTGACGAGCCTCGATATCATCGAAGGACCGGACGGCGTGGCCCGCCGCGCCCACCTGCGCACTTTGGTGGCACAATTGGACGCCGGCCTGCGGCTGGAGCGCTGGCGGCGCATGGCGTCGGCGACGGCGATCCAGCCCATCGTCATCGGCGATAATGCGGAAACCATGCGCGCCGGCGCGGCCCTGTACGAACAGGGGCTGTGGGTCGGCGCGATACGTCCGCCGACGGTGCCGGCGGGGACGGCGCGCCTGCGGGTGACGCTGTCGGCCGGCCACACGGGCGCGGAAGTCGCGCAGCTAATCACTGCTCTCAACGCACTGGAAAGGGCTTGATATGAGTCTCGACGATCCCGTAGTTGTCCCAACCCTGGCCCCCGAAAGGGAAGCGGCCCTCGCCACGCAGCTGGAACCGGAGCCGCAAGGCGGCGGCCTGCCGTCGCGCTTCGCCTGCTTCGTCACCGGCACCGACACCGAAATCGGCAAGACGCTGGTGTCGTCGGCGATGCTGCACGCGCTGGTGCAGGCGGGCGTGCGCGCCTGCGGCATGAAGCCGGTGGCCGCCGGCGCCGAAAAACGCAGCGGCGTGTGGCACAACGACGATTGCGACCAGCTGACCGCGGCCGGCAACGTCACGCTGCCGCAAAACCTGACCACGCCTTTTTTGCTGCGCAGGGCGGCGGCGCCGCACATCGCGGCCGAACTGGAAGACCAGTATATTTCGCCGGTGCCGATTTTGGCCGCCTACCTCGAAGTGAGCGCCGCGTCGGACGCGGTGGTGGTCGAAGGCGTCGGCGGCTTCCGCGTGCCGCTCAACGAATCGTTCGACACCGCCGACCTGGCCGAGCAGCTCGACCTGCCGGTGGTGCTGGTGGTCGGCATGCGGCTCGGCTGCATCAGCCACGCGCTGCTGACGGTGGAAGCCATCGCCCAGCGCAACCTGATGCTGGCCGGCTGGATCGCCAACGAGGTCGACCCGGACATGCGGTTCATCGACGAGAATATCGAAGCACTGGAACAGCGCATCCGCGCGCCGCTGCTGGGCCGCGTGCCGCGCCTGGACGAACCGTCCGCCGCCGCCGCCGCCACATTTTTAGATTTCACCAGGCTGCCCAACTGGCCAGCCCACACCCCTATTTGAACGTAGAAGGAATTCCCGATGTCCCAGACTCACACTCAAGCTCCAACCCCGGCTCCAGAATTGAAATCCGTCGCGCTGCACCGCCCCGTCGCCGCCATCACGCTGCCGCCGGCGGCCACCTGGCCGGTGGACGACGTGATGGCGCTGTTCGACCTGCCGTTCAATGAGCTGATGTTCAAGGCGCAGCAGACGCACCGCGCCAACTTCCCCGACGGCGACGTGGAACTGGCGACGCTGTTGTCGATCAAGACCGGCGGCTGCGAGGAGGATTGCAGCTACTGCCCGCAGGCCGCGCGTTACGACACCGGCGTGGAAGCGAAAAAAATACTCGACATCGACACCGTGCTCGATGCCGCGCGCCAGGCCAAGGAAAACGGCGCGACGCGTTTCTGCATGGGCGCCGCGTGGCGCGGCCCGAAGGACCGCGACATGGACAAGGTCGAGGAGATGGTGCGCGAAGTGAAGGCGCTCGGCCTTGAGACCTGCGCCACGCTGGGCATGCTGGAAGAGGGCCAGGCCGACCGCCTGAAAAACGCCGGCCTCGATTACTACAACCACAATCTGGACACCGCGCCCGAGTTCTACGACAACGTGATCTCGACCCGCGAATACCAGGACCGCCTCGATACGCTGGGCCGCGTGCGCGAAGCCGGCCTGAAGGTTTGCTGCGGCGGCATCGTCGGCATGGGCGAGACGCGCCTGCAACGCGCCGGCTTGATCGCGCAGCTGGCCAATCTGAATCCGTATCCGGAATCGGTGCCGGTCAATCATCTGGTGCAGGTGGAGGGCACGCCGCTGTTCGGCATCGACCCGCTCGATCCGCTCGAATTCGTGCGCACCATCGCGGTGGCGCGCATCACCATGCCGAAGGCGCGCGTGCGCTTGTCGGCCGGCCGCCGCCAGATGGGCGAGGCGGTGCAAGCGATGTGCTTCCTGGCCGGCGCCAATTCGATTTTCTACGGCGACAAGCTGCTCACGACCGCGAATCCGGAAGCGGAGGACGACCGCACGCTGCTGGCCAAACTGGGCCTGCAAACGCGCGGCGCGCTGCTCGATTCGGCGCCGAAAGAGAAGTGCGGTTGCTGATATTCACATGCAGCTAATCCGGGGTCGAGACCGTGGTCCGACCCCGACGTTACGCAAACTGGCATCACCTGAACAAAGCAAAAAAACTTCCAGCCACGAAGCTGCAAAGAGAGAGACCATGTTCACTAAAATTTTGATCGCCAACCGCGGTGAAATCGCCTGCCGCGTCGCCGCCACCGCGCGCCGCATGGGCATCAAAACCGTCGCCGTCTATTCCGAGGCCGACGCCAGCGCCAAGCACGTCGCCGTCTGCGACGAGGCAGTCCTGATCGGGCCGGCCGCCGCCAAGGAAAGCTATCTGCGCGGCGAAAAAATCATCGCCGTCGCACTCGCCACCGGCGCCCAGGCCATCCATCCCGGCTACGGCTTCCTGTCCGAGAACGCCGATTTCGCCGATGCCTGCGCCGCAGCGGGCCTGGTATTCATCGGCCCGCTGGCTTCGGCGATGCGCGCCATGGGTTCCAAGTCCGCCGCCAAGTCGCTGATGGAAAAGGCCGACGTGCCTTTGGTCCCCGGTTACCACGGCGAGCGGCAGGACGCCGATTTCCTCCACGCGCAGGCCGACAAGATCGGCTACCCGGTGCTGCTCAAGGCGTCGGCCGGCGGCGGCGGCAAGGGCATGCGGGTGATCGAGAACAGCGGCGAATTCAAGGCCGCGCTGGCGTCCTGCAAGCGCGAGGCGATCAGCTCCTTCGGCGACGACAAGGTGCTGGCCGAAAAATACCTGCAACGTCCGCGCCACATCGAAATTCAAGTGTTCGCCGACACGCTCGGCAACTGCATCTATCTGTTCGAGCGCGATTGCTCGGTGCAGCGCCGGCACCAGAAAGTGCTGGAGGAGGCGCCGGCGCCGAACATGCCGGCCGAACGCCGCGCCGCGATGGGCGAGGCGGCCGTCGCCGCCGCCAGGGCGGTCGGCTATGTCGGCGCGGGCACGGTGGAGTTCATCGCCAACCAGGACGGCTCGTTCTACTTCATGGAGATGAACACGCGCCTGCAAGTGGAGCATCCGGTGACGGAGATGATTACCGGGACCGATCTGGTGGAGTGGCAGTTGCGGGTCGCCGCCGGCCAGCGTTTGCCGAAGCTGCAACACGAGCTGGCGATCCACGGCCATTCGATCGAAGCGCGCATCTACGCTGAAAATCCGGAGAAGGGCTTCCTGCCGTCGATCGGCACGCTGCGCCATCTCGACACGCCGGCGGCGGTGGCGTTCGAATTGGGCGGTACCACCGCTGTGGGCATCACTTCGCCGGCCAATGTGCGCATCGATTCCGGCGTGCGCGCCGGCGACGCCATCTCGCCGTTCTACGATCCGATGATCGCCAAATTAATCGTCTGGGGCGCGGACCGCGCGCAGGCGCTGGCGCGCATGTCGCTGGCGCTGTCGGAATACCGTATCGTCGGACTGGCGACCAATATCGCCTTCCTCAAGCGCCTGGTCGAAGGCGCGGCCTTCTCCGGCGCCGACCTCGATACGGGCCTGATCGAACGCAATCACGATACGCTGTTCCCGCCCGCGCGGGCGGCGTCCGACGCGGCGCTGGCGCTGGCGGCGGTGGCGCTGATCGCATCCGAGAAGAATGGATCGGCCGCGCGCTCCGGCGCACAAGCTGGCTTCAACCTGGCCGATCCCTGGGGCCAGGCCGCCGGCTGGCGCATGAACCAGCCCTACGCGCGCCTGCTCTCCTTCGGCGACGAGTACGCGGCGGCGCTGCCGGCCAAGGCTTACGGCGTCGGTATCACTTATCGCGCCAGCGAATGGCTGTACACTCAGGCGGGCCAGCCGTCCCGCGTTCTGAGCCTGATGTCGCGCCACGGCGATGACTTCAGCATCAAGCTGGGCGAGCAGGCCGCGCACGGCACGGTGCGGCGCGACGGCGACGTGTTCCACGTCTTCACGGGTGGCCAGCATTACGCGCTGACGTTCAACGATCCGATGGCGCACGCCGGCGAGACCGAGACCGAAGGCGGCCGCCTGACCGCGCCCATGCCGGGCAAGGTGGTGGCGGTGCTGGCGGCCAAAGGGCAGCAGGTGAAGAAGGGCGATGCGCTGGTCATCATGGAGGCGATGAAGATGGAGCACACCATCGCGGCGCCGCACGATGGCCTGGTCGAAGAGATTCTGTACGGCGTCGGCGACCAGGTGGCCGATGGCGCGCCGCTGCTGGCGTTCAAGGCCGCGGCCTGAGAGGAGACTGCATGCGCATACTTTTACACCGTGCCGATGGCGATACCGGCCCGTGGATCAAGGACTTCTCGAAGTTCATGCCGGAGGCCGAAGTGGCGGTCTGGCGCGCCGATGAAAAAAAGCGGCCCTGCGATTACGCTGTGCTCTGGTCCCCTCCGGAGGAAATGCTGGTCGAACTGGGCGACGTCAAGGCCGCCTTTTTGACCGGCGCCGGCGTCGACGGCGTGCTCAAATTCGGCGACCTGCTGCCGCGCCACCTGCCCATCATCCGGCTCGACGACGCCGGCATGGGCATACAGATGGCCGAGTATGTGACGCACGCGGTGCTGCGCTACTTCCGCCGTTTCGACGAGTACGAGGCGCAGGCGCGCGCCGGCCAGTGGGCGCCGCTGGCGCCGCATCGCAAGGAGGATTTTGCCATCGGCGTGCTGGGCATGGGGGTGCTGGGCACGCGCGTGTTGCAGGCGCTGGCGCCGTTCGGCTTTCCGCTGCGCGGCTGGAGCCGGGGCGAAAAAAATGTGGCGGGCGTGCAGTGCTTCCACGGCGCCGGCGGACTCGATACCTTTTTGCGCGGCTCGCGGGTGCTGGTCTGCATGCTGCCGCTGACGCCCGAGACCAGCAACCTGGTCGACCGCACCAATATGTCCAAACTGCCGGCGGGAGCTTTCCTCATCAACGTGGCGCGCGGCGCGCATCTGGCGGAGCCCGACCTTCTGACGCTGATTAAATCGGGCCACATCGCGGCGGCCACGCTCGACGTGCTGCGCAACGAGCCCTTGCCGGCGCAGCATCCGTTCTGGCAGGAGCCGCGCATCACGATCACGCCGCACATCGCGGCGCTGACCGTGCGGCGCGAGAGCGTGCAGCAGATCTGCGACAAGATCCGCAGGATCGAGGCGGGCGAAATGGTCGAGGGTATCGTCGACCGCAACCGGGGATATTGAAAATGAATATGCAAGCGAGTTTGCCGCAGCGGGTCAAGATCGTCGAAGTGGGGCCGCGCGACGGCCTGCAAAATGAAAAAGAGAGCGTGCCGGCGCACGTGAAAATCGAGCTGGTGGACCGGCTCACCGGCGCCGGTTTCGCCAACATCGAGGCGGCGTCGTTCGTGTCGCCGAAGTGGGTGCCGCAGATGGCCACCAGCGTGGAAGTCATGGCCGGCATCGCGCGCCGCGCCGGCGTGATTTACTCCGCGCTGACGCCGAATATGCAGGGCTTCGAGGCGGCGCTGGCGGCGAGCGCCGATGAGGTGGTGATCTTCGGATCGGCCTCGGAGGCGTTCTCGCAAAAGAACATCAACTGCTCGATCGTCGAATCGATCGCCCGCTTCGAGGGCGTGGCGAAGGCCGCCAAGGATCATGGCTTGCGGCTGCGCGGCAGCATCAGCTGCGCCTTCGGCTGCCCGTATCAGGGCGAGGTGCCGCTCGACGCCGTGGCCGATGTGGTGGGCCGCATGCGCGACCTCGGTTGCGATGAAATCGACATCGCCGACACCATCGGCGTGGCCACGCCGCGCAAGACGCAGGCCGTGATGCTGCGCGCGATGGAGCAGTTCCGGGCGGCCGGATTGTCCGGGCATTTTCACGATACCTACGGCCAGGCGCTGGCCAATATTTACGCCAGCATGGAAGTGGGCATCGCGATTTTCCACTCGTCGGTGTCGGGGCTGGGCGGCTGTCCGTATGCGAAGGGCGCGACCGGCAATGTGGCGACCGAGGATGTGCTGTACATGATGCGGGGCCTGGGCATAGAGACCGGCATCGACCTCGATCTCGTCGTCGATGCGGGCCAGTTCATCTCGCAGTTTTTGGGCCGCAAGGGCGCCAGCCGCGCGGGCAACGCCATCGCGGCCAAGCGCGCCGGGTGATGGTCGGAGCCGCGTGGCGGCCGGGCATTTTAAACGCAATGCCCAATAGAAAAATCTCCGCCCGATATTGCTATCAAGCGGGGATTTTAAATTTTGGTCGGAGTACAAGGATTCGAACCTTGGACCCCCTGGTCCCAAACCAGGTGCGCTACCGGACTGCGCCACACTCCGAAGAAGCAAGATAATACAAGCTGTGTCAGTATCCGTCAAGGGTCATGCATCAACTCAGTATG